>QHVA01000018.1 GCA_003223425.1 Gemmatimonadota bacterium | reverse complement strand
GAGGAATTCCTGGAGCTGTGGAATCGTTCGAGCGACAGTGAGACTACCGAGACGATCGCGATACTCCGCAGGTATTTCCTCCGGATTTATTTGCGGGGCCGCGCGCGCGTTGGGTCGTCGGAACGTCACGCCGTCCGGCAATATCAGCACGTCAAATTTGCTAATCAGATTCCCGGCGTCGAGCGTCTGCGGATAGACCACCTGGTACGGGAACTCGAACTGCTCGAGAATGAATCGAGCCCACCCCGAGGTGATCGAGCCACCGTATTGATCCCAGAGCGCGATGCGCGCGGGGCGCAAACGCTTCAACGATGTCGACGACACCTCGGTATGGAAGGGATCGAAAGTCAGTCCCCTCTCGGCCGCGAGCCTCGAAAGAATCGCTTCCGTCCCCGGCTTCGCCGGGATGTAGAATGTGCCGATGTCATAGGTCCGGCCATTGATGCTGATTGGCCTGAGCAGCGTGTACACCTCTTCCCCACGCGCCAACAGACGATTCACTGCGGCGAATGCGTCGTTTACGGAGTGACTGAGAGCGTATCCGGCCGCGGCGGGGCCAACGTGTTGACGAGGTGGCCGGGCGAATCCGACAATAGGCGTGAACGGGCCGCTGAGAGGATCCAGGATTCGATCGAACTGGACACCCATCTGATATGCGAGAGTCCAACCTGCATTGTCGTATGGGGGTGTCGGCGGCCCACCCGGATACGGAATGTCATTGGGGTGATCCTGGGGCTCGAACATGTCGAGGATGTGCGGTCGGAACGCCTGTGCTGTTTGCACGACGTACGACCCCTGCGGGTAGTTTTTTCCGTTGACGGTGAACCCAGAGGTGCCCCGGTCCACGGTAATGCCGGTCTTGATCAGCGCGTTGACGAATTTCGTCGCGGTGAGAAAGTCGGGCTGATCTGAGGGAATGATGTAGCCGCGCGGATCTCTGTCGGCGGGATTCCGCATGATGCTGACGTACGCCGCCATCTCTGCCGGACTCGTCGTCTGCGGGCGACCTCCCGCGCCGCCTCCGCCGCCTCCGCCAGCGTCACCCCCCTGCGGACGAGCGGTGTCCTGAGGTACGGCAGCTTGCAGTGCGGCAACTTTGCGCGGCGTGGTTGTCCAGGTGTCCGTGTTTCCCCGCTGAATCGAGTTTCGACCCATCTGGTAGATGTTGTAGAGGAGCGTTTCGCGATAACGCGATGCAACGTCCAGCACCGCCCGATTTGCCGTCAGCTCGTACGCGATCGATTGCGCGAAGTGCCACTTCTGTGGCTGAATCGGCATTGGTAGATCGCCCTTCGGCAGGAGTTTTTCGGGAACGAGCGGAATCTCCATCGGCGTAGGATTGCCGATCGCTTCGGTCAGCAGACCGATCATGTTGTGGAAGTAGACGGTCGTGCGCATTCCACCGTTCCACCAGGTCGAGTAACCCGATCCACTGCGCATCGTTGCGCCGGGTTTGCCCTCGGCCACAAACCTCGAATGCATCGCGGCCCCGACGAGGTCCAGCTCCATGGGCACCAACGGATCGAAGTTGTAATTGAAGGGATCCCTGAACGGAGGCGCAAAAATCACCGTTCCGATTGGTCCAGTCTGGTGATGGTTATACATGATTTGCGGATACCACGCTCTGAACAAAATGCTGTCCATCGCCTGCGTCTCGGGCTGCGACGCCATGTAGGCGTCACGGTTGTTGTCGTGGCCGACGTACTTGTGATAAAGCCTCGGCAGCCGGGCGGTCGAGCGCCTGAGTGTATCCGGGTCGCGCATGTACCAGTTGGACACCAGGTCCTGCCCGTCCGGATTCGCCGGCACCAGCAAAATGATGTCATCGCGAAGAAACCTCAGCGTCTCCGGATCGTTTCGGCCCACCAGCTCGTACGCCATCGGAATGAGCTGCTGTGCCCCCAGCACTTCACTGGCGTGCAGCCCTCCGTCGATCCACACGACTGACTTCCCCGCGGACGCGAGTGCTCGCGCCTGGGCATCGGTCAGATCCTCCGCCAGCGCCAGCCGCCGCGAAATTTCCTGGTAACGCGCAAGCTTCCTTTGGTTATCAGGAGACGTGATGATGGCCATCCACATCGGCCGGCCCTCGGCCGTCGTCCCGATGCGTACCATCTTCATCCTGTCAGATTCGCGATCGAGCTTTCGCCAGTACTCGATCATCTGACTGTAATTGGCCAGAAAGTAGTCGTCCCCAATGTCGTGTCCGAACTCGGCACGGGGAGACGTAATGGTTCTTGTGGCTGGCGCGGCAATTCTCCTCTGCGCCGGGCTCGCTACTGGAAGGGCGAGCGGGAGGAACAGGAATAGCGCTAAGGATTTCAGGCTTCGCATCGTATTGCGGTGAGCAGATGGCGTGGTTGGATGCGCTCTGCATAGAGCGACCCGCAGTAGAATTTAATGGTCAGGCGTTTAGGGTGCTCTGTCGAGAGGGCCGTCCCGCGGCGACGACAACGCCCCCAAGGACGATTGCGCCCCCGAGCAATGTCGAGGGTGCCGGGATCTGTCGGATAGACGGAATCAGGACTCCCAGCAGCGTCGCGCCAACTGGCTCACCAAGCACAGTGAGATTGACGACGTAAGCGGGAAGAAATTTGAGCGCCCAGTTCATTCCGGTGTGACCGAGCAACATCGGCCCAAGTGCTAGTCCCGCGAAAATGGCGATCTCCCTCGGCGGCTGCGGGGCGATAGTGATCCCTCGGAAGAGCGCAATCAGCACCAGACCGACAAACGCCGTGGTATACACGATTGCGACATATGCCCAAATTCCCAGCGATTTTCGCAGGCGCCGGCCGATTGTGTAATAGATCGCGGCGGTAACTGCTCCGGAGACGGCCAGGAGATTTCCAAGCAGTGGCGCGTTTGCGCGATGCGTCGAGCCGCCGTCGAGATCGGGCGCAGCGATGACGAATGCTCCGAGAATCGCGACGGCGATACCGAAAATCTGTCGTCGCGTTGGCACCTCTTTCAGCGCGATCGCCGAGATCGTCGCGACCACCATCGGCTGCAGGTTCACCAGCGTTACCGAGGCAGCGATGGTCGTGAGATGAATCGACGCATTCCACGCCCAGAAATGCAGCGCAAGGCAAACTCCGCCAAACGCCGCGAGGGCGAGCTCCCGTGTCGTAAGCCGCTTCCAATCCCGCCATTCACCGGATGAGAAGAGGAAGGCGGCGACGATGATCAGGGAGAGGCCTAAACGCCAGACGGCAATCGTGATCGGATCTGCGGCCGAAAGCCGCACCAGCGGCCCCGCGAATGAAATCCCGAGCAGGGAGAGCGCCAGCACCCAATACGGTTTCGCGGACATACAAAAAAAAAGAGCCGGTGCGTTGGCACCGGCTCTTTTTCAGGACAACCTTAGTCTGCTTTCTGCGATTTGACCAGACGCATCTCCGCAGCAGCGCGACCGGCGCGCTTTAGCACCTTGTCATCGTACAGGTGACAGTTCGGAGTATTGCGACCGCGGACGCAACCATTGTAGCGCAGCAGCGCAACGCGGGTGTTGGGCGCGTCGATCATCGCCTGCTTCAGGATCTGCACGCCGTGGCAGATGTTGCTCTCGATGTCAAAGAGGTCCTTCGAGCCACAGCCCCATTTTCCGCTGTGCAGCGGCATGACCTGCATGAGGCCACGCGCGCCGACGGAGCTCCGGGCGTGAGGATCGAGCGTCGCGTCTTCGGTGAGCAGAACTCCAACCAGCAGCGCCGGGTCGATCTTCTCCTTGTCGGCCTGGTCCACGAGCGCGTCGGCTATACGGAATGCCAGGGCGCGGTCATGGGTGTACTGGTTCAGGACCTCACCAATACGGAAAGCCTGCTCGGTAGGCTGTGAAGCGTCAACGACAGCCGCGGGCAGTCTCAGCAGCTTGCCCGGGTTCGCATAGAGCGGGTGCTGCTGGGATATGGTCCACACAGCTCCGCCCACGAGCAACCCACCCAGTGCAACAGCATGGGAAGCAGCGCGTAAAGCTGACTTCATTGGAGAAGACAGCTTTGGCGGAGGTGCACTCAATGGCTTCAGTGACTTCTTCTTCACAGGTTCTCCTCGAATTAGTGCAGTCGAGCAGGCCTAGATAAGTGGAACTAGAACCCTTCCCTTCTCATCCCGGTATGCCCGGCCCAACCGATCCGCAAAACCGTGCAGAACTTCCATGTCCCGCTCACGAACGCGGTATTGCGCTGCCGTCGTCGGGAGCCTGTATGTCGCAATGCTCTCCTTCGCCGGTTTCTTCACCTGCATCCTGCCCTTCACCAGCTCCGCTCCTCTGGGCTTGGCGAAGTCCCACATCCTTCTACCGATCTGCGAGTTCGTCAGCGGACAATCGGGATGACGCGCCCGGATGTACCGGATGAAGTACTCGTTGTCGATCAGCCTTTCCTGTCCGTCTGCCGGTGCGTCGGCCAGATTGATCGCTGGCCGCTGCCCCGGTGGGGTCTGCCAGCGCTTCAGATCGTCGGCCTCTAGAGAGACCTGGATCTTTGCGCCCAAGACCGCCGCTATCTGCCGCAAAAGATCGAGCGAGACATTGTACTCTTCGTCATGCTCGATATTGCGAATTGTCGACGGCGACACCGGTCTGGGTAGACGTGCCGCAACGTCTTCACGACGGAGACCTCTGAGCTTTCTGATTCGCTCGAGTTCCCGACCAATCCATTCTGCCATTTCGAATCTATTGTGGTAATGCCACTGCTGAGATACGTATTACGTTACCTCTATTGACGAGTTCGGTCAAGAAAAGGTTTTGCCCTAATCATGGGCTTAAGAGCTTGCAAAAAATCATAAATGTGAGGTGATAGCAGCTAAAACGCAGCGCCACAATGGGTTGTAGCGCCGCGTCAATTAACCATTGGTAAACGGATGTCTTATGAAGTTCGGCTATCCCGCCCTACTACTCACTCCGCCATCGAAAAAGTGAGCATCTGCGTCGCAGCCTGTTCGGCGAATTTTAGCACCTTGCCAGAATATGTGTGGCAATTGGGCGTGTTGGTGCCTCGCACGCATCCGTTATAGCGCTGGAGCGCGCTCGCGACGCTCGGAGAACGCTTGATCAAATCCGCCAGGATGCTGACCCCGTGACATATGTTGGAGTCGATCGCGAACAGGTCCGCCGAGGTGCAACCCTTCCACTTGCCGGCGTGAAACGGCATTACCTGCATCAATCCCCGCGCGCCGACGAAACTCTTCGCCCTCGGGTCGAGCTTCATGTCTTCTGTCAACACCACCCCGACGAGGAGCGCTGGATTGATGTTCTTCTTTCCTCCTTCTACCACAATGGCTTGCGCAATGCGCCGCGCGAGGACGGTATCGCTGGTGTACTTATGCAACGAGTACGCAACCTTCTGGATCTCGGCCTGAGCTTTGACATCGGTCGGAGGCGGTGGGGTCGTCTCGGTCCCCGGCTCCACGGCTGTCACCACCGCGGCTGGCAAGTGTAGCAGCTCACCCGGCTTGATGAATTTTGGATGCTGTTGGCGAAGCGTCCAGATCGTTCCCGCCGCAAGGAGAATCGCGGCGCCGACGCCATGCAAAGTAGCCTTGAGAATTCTTTTCCAGCGTGGAGCAGGAGGTTTCGGCGGTTGCCGGACCGCTACGTTAACAAAAGGATCTCCGGCCGCTGCTTTACGCTGATCGAACTCGAGGTCGGCCATGCCGCCATGGGCTGCACCTCACATGCCAAACCGGGTATGGAGATTGCCCTCGCGACGGTGACCCTCTGCCACTACACTGATCCGAAATGAAAGAATCCGAGGGACTGTACCGCTCCTTTCGCTTTCTGAAGAAGGCGCTCCTCGGACTCGCGGTCGTCCTCGTCGGCCTTCTTCTATTTGGATACTTCTTCTTCATGCGCCATGTCGACGCACCAAAGGCGTGGACGGCGGCCGATCGCGAGCTGCAAGGCGGGATGCTCCATTATGGAGAGAAGCTCGAGCGGCGGGCAAAGGTCTTCGTCCGTCGCCCAAGTGATTATTATCGGGGCGCCAACGGAATTCTGTACGCGACAAACGACCGACTGATCTTTATCGGTGTCGCCCCGGGCAGCAAGTTCGAGAGCGAGGATGCGCCGCCGGTGATCCTGTCGCTGGAATTTCCCAACGACACTTCGCTGGATATGAATTCACGTCGGCTCTACTTCCTGACGGCGCACGGAGTCAGTGTGTCTCATCCCGGAGTTCCGCGCGCCGACTTTGCCGCCGTCCGCGGCGAGGAAGCGTCCCTGGATTCCCTCGTCGACTATGTGAATGGGGTTCATGCTACGCAGCGCAAAGAGGCGGCTAAGGAGCGACGGTTACGTGAAGCTGTCGCCGCGCTGATCAGAGCGCCAATCTACTACACCGTGAAACGCGGTGACGCCCTCTTCAGCATCGCAAGGAGGTTCGAAACGACGCCCGAGCAGATCCAGCAATGGAATCAGCTCGAGGGCGACCGAGTGAAGATTGGCCAGCGCCTCCTCGTCAAGGCTCCGAAAAAATAGCTGCTGGAAACTGTGCCCATCGTCACTGCGTAAGTAGCATCTCGCACGCCTTCGGCGTATGCTACGCTGGCCTACGCGTCAACACTGAGGAGCAGTCACAATGGACGAAATCAAACAGACTCTCGAGAAGTTGCGGGAGGAGCTGACAAACGCGGGAAAGCGGCTGGCAGAGCTAGCCGAAAAGGCCGAGGCGGAGCTCCCGCCGGCTGGCAAGAGGATCAATGAGGAGTATCTGCGACTTCAAGCCCTTCTTGATTCCGCCGTGGACAAGCTGCGCAAGAAAATGAAGGAGTAGCGTCCAGCGGGCCGCCGTCGTGTGCACACTATACGAGGTGCGGCCGTGCCTCGTGCCCTGCCCGGTACGCCGACAGGATTTGAATGTCACCAACGGTCGGCGGGGTGACGGAATATACAATGCCTAGTCGCCAACTTTCATGGGCCAGGTGATAGCGATGATAGACTATGTACGGCGCGTCCTGGATTGCTTTCTGAATCGCGTTGTCCTCGATGTCCGATAGCGATTTATCGGGAAGGCAAATCTCTCGCGGCGGCTCTTCGCCGAACTCCAGCCGCATCACTTCCGCGCGCGACGTGATCAACCAGCATTCCATGAAAGTGCCGGGGGACGGGGACGGGGGACCGGGGGGCGGAGAAACTAAAGTCGCCGAGAGAAAAAAAGAAATGGAAAAGCGGAAGGACAATCTGAGGCCAAAGAGCTGCGACGGCCAGAGAAAAAGCAGCGCTTACCGTTTTACGGACAACTGATTTCCCAAATCGACGGGCCGGAGGTTGTGATCGAGCAGGTTTTCGCTGTCTTGTCGTGCGTGGCAATGGCTTGCCAGCTTGGAGGCGGACCCGGGTCTGCGGTCGCAGCAATAGTCACTCCGACGGTTGGAGCAAAACCCTGGACGGCGCCGTTTCCGGAGAAATAACTGCCCTGACTGTCAATTAGATAATTCTGCTCGTAGAGCGCGAGGTTTCGCAAATCGGCCTTCATAGAGGCGATGTATGCGGATTCTTTGGTGTTGACAAATCTCGCGATGGCGATGCCGGAGAGAATGCCAAGTACCACCAGGACGACAAGGAGCTCGATAAGGGTAAAGGCCTTCCTGGTGGCTCGCATGCGTCAGTGGAAAACGTTGGCTGGATCGGGACAACCTCGACGCGCGGGACGCTCCTGGTCCCTGACCGTTCGCACCGATCTGATGTGACTACTTCGCCTTCTTAGAAGTCACCTGGGCCTTGAACAAGGCTGCATACTGGCCATATCCCTCCGCTTCCAGCTGTGACGCGGGGATGAAGCGCATCGCCGCCGAGTTCATGCAGTAGCGAAGCCCCGTCGGCCGGGGTCCATCGTCGAAAACGTGGCCAAGGTGCGAATCGGCGTGAGCTGAGCGAACCTCGGTGCGCGCGAAACCAAGCATGCGATCCGTCTTCGTGCGGATGTTGGACGATTCCAGCGGCTTCGTGAAGCTTGGCCATCCGGTGCCGGAATCATACTTATCCAGCGAGCTGAAAAGAGGTTCGCCGGAAACGATGTCGACATAAATCCCGGGCTCATGGTTGTCCCAATAGCCGTTCCGGAACGGCGTCTCGGTGCTTTCGCGCTGCGTTACTGCGTACTGGAGCGGGGTGAGCTTTTTCTTGAGCTCGTCGTCGGAGGGTTTCACGAAAGTGCGCCTCTGAGTCGGTGAAGGAGCGGAGGCCGAGGGCTTTGCCTGGCCGTACACAGGGGTCGGTGTGACAGCACTGCAAAGGAGGATCGCAAACACGCTCCCAAGGCCAAGGATTGCAAAGGAGCGCGTGGCATCCCGCGCTATTCTATTGTAGTGCATCTCGACTCCGGTCGCTGTATGTGGGGCGTTGGACTCATGATACGCCGGAAGGGCGTTTACGGTCCAGTAGCTGGCCACGGTGGCGAAGTCGGAGCAGGTCATCCGCAGTTAAGGCCCGCGGCGATAATCGATCGAATTTCGTCGGTGCCGACGTATTGCAAGCTGCAATTCGATTTGCAAAATGCGGCGGTTTTTGGGCCAAAGCGAGCTGGGAGGCTGGTTCACAACCCATTGCTGCTCAAAGAGTTACATTGGCGCCAGACTTTCGGTTCGCTCGTTGCCCTTACGTAGGGTTGCCTCGTTTCGAGGCGCCGCGTCTTTTGAATGCTGAAGGCTCAGAAAGCCGGCGGCGATTTATTAACGCTTCAGGAGAGTCTTAAATGAGCAACAAAAAGGGTTTCACCCTCATTGAGCTTCTGATCGTGGTCGTCATCATCGGCATTCTTGCCGCGATCGCGATTCCGAAGTTCGCGAATACCAAGGACAAGGCTTACGTCGCCGCGATGAAGTCTGACCTTCGCAACATGGCGACCTACGAAGAGCAGTATGCTGCCGACAACGGTGGTGCCTACTTCTCTGGAACCGCGACGTCAGCGGCTCCTCTTCAGGGCTTCAGCCCCTCGCAGAACGTCACTGTTGTTGTGACCGCGGTTGCTGGCCCGCCCCCGTCGTGGAGCGCGACCGCAACGCACACGCAGTCGGCGAAGGTTTGCGACATGACGAATGGTGTCATTACCTGCGCCTAATTAGGCTGATCTAGCCTGAGAAAAACGGAGCGTCTTTCGACGCTCCGTTTTTCTTTTGGCCAACAGCGCCGCCAATTGGTTGGAAGCGGCTGGCTATTCATTCTTCGCCGTTGACTCGCCGCCACTTGTCGCGACGCAATCCGGGTTGATAGCTTGGTGCGTCTTCACGTCACTCCCTGACAGCAGCACTGCGACCTGCCTCTATCCCGGAACATTGAACCACATGCTCAGTGGGCGCGCAGCACGGTCAGTCTCTTTCGTCCTCGCCGTTCTTCTCGCTGCCGCGACACAATCCACGGCTCAAGTTCAGCCGCAAACACCGCCGGTCAATCTGCCGCCAGTAGAAGTAGTCGCTACCCGGCGGCCCGAGGCGCCTCATGATGTGCCAGCCTCGATCGAAGTTATTAGTGGCAACGACCTGCGCGCGCGCGGCGCCAAGTCGCTCAAGGACGCTCTCGCTCTGGCTACTGGAGTCGCGATTGCTCCTGGCGGAGATGCGGGGCCCGCGAGTGCAGTACCCGAATTCTGGGGGCTGCGCGAATTCGACGCCTTCCTGCTGGTCGTCGATGGAGTCCCGTGGGGCGGCGCACTGAATCCGGCTGTCTCAACCGTGAGCCTCCGCGATGTCGAGCGCATCGAGATTCTTAGAGGACCAGCACCGGTGACTTACGGAGCGACTTCTTTCGTCGGTGTGATTCATGTGGTGCATACCGCGGCCGCAGCAAATCTCAGATACGTCGAAGCGCATGGGGGCAGCTTTGGTTCCGGAGGAGGCGCGCTCGACGTCGCGGTTCCCTCAGGCGAATCTTGGAAGTCACGATTGAGCGGCGATTTTGATCGAGAGGGTTTCAGAGACACTCATACGTCGTACTCTCGCGGTCATTCGTTGTGGCGAACCGCCAAAGTAGATGGTGAGCGCCTGACCTGGATTTCCGCAGATCTCAATGTGCTCCGTCAGGATCCAGCCAGCCCGCATCCGCGTGAAGGTGCTTCCCTATCGTCAGCGGTACCGCTTGATGCGAATCACAATCCGGCCGGAGCCTACGTAAACGAAAATCGGATTGCCTTGATCGGCGGTTTTGAACGGCCAATCAGAGACGAAGCGACTTGGGGCACGACCGCGTCCTACACGTTCTCGCGACAGCGGATGTTTCGGGGATTTCTCACCGACATCTCCAATACGCCGAATAATGCAGCTGGCTTCAAGGAGAAGATCGACATAAACAATGTCTATGCGGACTCTCACGTCATTTGGCCGGTATTCTCGCGAGTAAGATTCATGACCGGCGCCGACGCGCTATTCGCGAGCGGTGAAGCGCGAGGCGCGACGTTCACTTACACGGTTCCCCTGGACGGCTCGTCTCAGGCTCCCGTTGCCGAGCCCGCGTCGCTGGACAAGGATGCGGGAGATGAGCGGAGATTTCTCGGAGCCTACACGTCAGCGGAGTGGCAACCCGCCAGTCGTTTCAGCCTCAGTGGTGGTCTTCGATTCAACGCGACCTCCGAGCGGCGTGGCGAAGGTGAAGAGGTCACGCATAACCGACTGAGCGGGGGACTTGGTGCGATGCTCGGCGTCTGGGAGCAGGGCGTGAACCATGTGCGTCTGTTCGCGAACTACCGGACCACGTTCAAGCCCGCGGCGTTCGACTTCAGCCTCGCCGAGAATGAAGGCGTGCTCGATCCGGAGACATCGCGAAGCTACGACGGCGGCCTGAAACTCCGAGCAATGGAAGGTCGCATCGACTTCGAGGCATCCGCGTTCCGAATGGATTTCGAGAACCTGGTGACCTCGACGATCGTGAACAACCTGCCCGCGCTGATCAACGCTGGGAAGACGCGGTTCAAGGGAGTCGAAGTGGCCACGGAGCTTCGGCTGCCCTACGCAACGTACGCGCGCGCAACCTACAGCTTCCACGACGGAAGGTTCGTCGACTTCGTCCAGGATTTTGGCGGCGTTCCCACCCAGCTCGCTGGCAACCGTTTCGAGATGTCTGCTCGGCATCTGGCTTCCGCGGGACTAACGGTCGCGCCAGAGCACGGATTGATTGCGAATGCGACCGTCAACTACACCGGTGACAGATATCTCGACAAGCGCAATACCGCAGTGGCGCCGGCATTTTCAACTATCGACGCAGGTGTCGGCTACCGGACGCGGCGGGCCGAGCTTCGACTGGACGGTCGGAATCTGAGCAATCGCCGTGACGCGGTCGCAGAAAGCGAGTTCGGCGACGCGCAATACTATCGGATGCCGGCGCGCACGATTCGGACGGGAGTCGTGCTGTCGTACTGAACTGCCTATCTGTTGGCGGCGAGAATGAGCTCGGTCCAACGCGCAAAGGAGTCGATGAAATTCTTCAGAAACTCGCGCGTGGAAACATTGGTCAGACTGTCAGTCGCGTCGAACAGCTTGTTGGCTCCTCCGATATAAGCTTCCGGCTGCGCCATCGCTGGAACGTTGAGAAATACCAGCATTTGGCGCAGATGGTGGTTGGCGCCAAATCCTGAGATAGCGCCCTGAGACACGCTGATTACAGCTCCCGGCTTGCCATTGAACGCGTTGTTTTCCCTTGGCCGCGACGCGACGTCGATCGCGTTTTTGAGAACGCCCGGAACTGAGCGATTGTATTCGGGAGTTGCGAATAGCACAGCATCGGCAGACCGCACTTTGTCGCGGAATGCCACCCAGTCAGCGGGCGGTTTGACTTCGAGATCCTGGTTGTAAAATGACACCTGCCCGATTTCGACTATCTCGAGGCTCAGTGATGGTGGCGCAAGCTGGATGAGGACGTTTGCAACTTTGCGAGTGAACGAATCCTTGCGAAGGCTGCCGACAAGAACGGCGACGCTACGAACGGGAGGCATGTTCTGAAGTTTATGACTGTTTGTAATTTCGCGGACGACGGCGAGAAGTAGCACCATCCGGGCCGCGTAACGCAAGAAAACAAAGCCCGATATCGCTGCGCGCGATACCGGGCTTTCTTGCAATCGGACGCGAACGCGCCGCTACATCAGGTGCAGCCTTGCGTCGGCGCTGGCACGCGCGCGAGGCACTCGGCCTCAGGGAATGGGAAACGACTGAAGATGTTGTGGGTCGGCAGCGCCTTGGGAAGCGTGCTGAGAAGCCCGAAGCGCCGCGTGTCTATCCAGCGGTGTCCGCCCTCAAAGAGCAAGGAGTAGCGACGCTGCTTCAGGAGCTCGGTGACGAAATCGGCGGAGCTTGTAAAAGGCCCACGAGGCGCCAACCCGCCGGACGTCGTTCGAATCAGGTTTATGTCGGTCAGGGCTCCAGCCACGTCGCTGGTAAAATACCTAGCCTCCGCGCGGAGCAGGATCAGCTCCTCGTTTCTGATGATCGGAATCGGCGCAGTGTTCGAATTGTAGATAGTGAACACCAAATCAGTGGAGATTCCCTGCACCGTGTGAACGTCCGGCAATTTGGTCACTTTGGCAAGCGCGCGCGCATCCAGTGTACCGTCCGGTTTTTTTTCGGCATCCGTCACAATCGAGGGATGCGCCAGGATGGCTCTTCCAGTCGGATCAAAGAGCGCGTTTGGAGTGTCGCCAGAGCCGGTGCTGTAAGAGTGATAGGCACCGAGTGTAATCGGTGCGTTCGTGTCGAGGAACGATCCGCTCAACGCCGTGAGCACCGCTCCGTAGTTCCCGCGATATGCTTCGACGCGGGCTTTGAGAGCGCGGTTGAACTTCGTGAACTCAGCGGGAGTCGCGAAGCTCGAGAATCCGGGGCTCAATGCGAATGGAAACGCGGTTCCACCGGCGTTGAGCGCCGTCAGTCCGTCATCGAGAAGCGTCGAGATCGCGGTGAATATCGCGGCTTTGGATACAATTGGAGCTGGATCGTCCGTGGGACCGATATTCACATCGAGGGGTGCCCCGAGGTCATCACGCGTGTTGATTACGTTGAGGAAGTCGAGTGCCTGGATGGTCTTCGCGAAACCCTGAACCGCCGACTTCTGCGACGCCGATAAGCCAACGACCTTATCCACGGCCCCGAGAAGAAGATTCGCGTTACGAATGTTGCGGTAGGGAGCGGCGAAAAGGTTGCCGCCAAAAGCAGGACTTCCTCCATCCAGCGGACCGATCAACATCTCCGTAATGAACCGTGGGTCGGCAGGATCGAAGTTGTAAGACTCCCGTCCCAGTATTCCGAGCAACGAGACATAGCCATTCTGCTCACCGATTCCTACGCGCGTCCCGACCAATAGCCCTTGCGCCGCTTGCGTGATCTTCGTCGGCGTAGGGCTGCTGGTCAGGTCGTCGATACTCGTGTTGTTGTAGTCGGGTACGATCAGGTCCTTGCATGCGCTCACGAAGAGCAGCGTGGCGATGGCGCCAATTATCCGGCTCGCCTTCATCGATAGAGTTCTCATGGAAGTCATGGTCAGAATCCCAGGCTCACCGAGAACCAGTAGCTCCGGCTCGGTGGGAAGGGGGCCACATCGATATTACGCCCGATCGGCTGGTTCCCGAAGTTGCTCACCTCGGGATCCATCCCGGTGTAATTGGTATGGGTCCACAGATTGCGGCCGCTGAAGCTCAGATCCGCTGTCCGGATGCCACGCCCGAATCGCGAAACCATTGTCTGCGGAACCTCGAACGACAGCGTGAGCTCGCGCAGCTTCAAGAAAGAGCCGTCTTCGACGTAGACCGCAGTTTGCTTGGGGAACAACCGAAGGCGGTTGGCGCCCTTGGTCGTTTGCAATGTTCCGTACGTTATTGGATCGGCGTAGTCGGCAGTGTTCTGGCCCAGGTCGTAGAGGAACTTGGTCAGATTGATGATGCTGCTGCCGTGTTGCCAGTCCAACAACCCGTACAGACGCAGTCGCCTGAACCTCAGGTTGTTCACGAACGACATTACGAAATCCGGATTTGCGTCGCCGATCTTTCGCACCACCACCGAGCCATTCGGCAGGCTGTCGTTGCCTACGATCTGAGTCGCTGATGCGCCCTCCTCGAACTGGAACGATCCCAGCGCCGTTCCGAAGCCGAGTCCGCTGAATGTCGGTACGGGAAGCTCGAGGATCTTACTCCTCGTGGACGAAAAAGAGGTACGGAAGGCCCACTCACTTTCCGAGGACTGAATCGGCACGAGGTTGACCCCTATCTCGGTCCCCCTCGTGCGGAGCTTGCCGCCGTTGAAATTTTCGAAGCCAAATCCCGACGACGGAGCGAGTGTCCGCTGGAGCAAGAGGTCAGAGATGTTTTTCTGGAAAAAAGTCAGCTCGACACCGGCGCGTCCGCCTGCAAGCGCCAGATCCGTTCCCGCCTCGAATTCGCGCTGGCGCTCGGGATGGAGATTCTTGGACCCGACCGTTCCCTGTACCGGAACAACGAGACCCGGGAGCCCGGCGATGTTTTCGATTGCGCTCAGCGGCGTGAATTTCTGACCGAACAAAGGCTCGTTGCCTGATTGCCCGTAAGCCGCACGAATCTTTGCCTCAGTCATCCAGCTGAAGGGCTGGGGAAACCGGAAAGAGCCGGACAGCTTGGGATAATAGAAGTACTTCTTCGTATCGCTGTTGGCACTGCTGCGGTCTGCATTGATGCCCGCGGTCAGCAGCAAACGCTCACTCAGGGTTAGGAATTCTTCCTGTGCGAAGAGGCCGAAGTTCTCGACGCGTTGGCGCTGCTCGAGCACACGCACGTCGGTTCCCGCCCCTACGATTCCCAGTCCTCCAACGAGATTTCGGCTCACGATCCTCGAGATACGAAGATCACGGCTCGAACCATTGACTCCGACCGATGTAGTCGCTGTGAACACGCCACTAAGTGGCGCGAACGTGAACACTCCGTTCGTCCCAAGGTTGAGGTTCACGTTGTTGCTATTGCTAAGGAGGGCAGTTCCCGGCTCGCCATCGTCGATCGGCTCGAACTGCAGCTCGGGTGGAAAGAGAAGAGAGTTTTCCTGGGAGAACTGATCCGCTCCGCCGTTTACCACGAACTTGAGATTGTAAGCTTGGCGCTCGATCGCGTTGAAAGTCAGTCTGCCAGACAATATCGACCGCAAAACCTTTTCGTCGTTTTTCATCAAGGCCGCCGTCTGCAGCGGATTGCTGATCACGAACGGATTGGCCGGAAAGCTTCCGTCGGGTTTCCGCCGCAGATCGACGAAGTTTGGCGTGAAGGGAAAAACCATCCAGAAGCTCACGCTTGCGTTGTCATTGTTGGTGAGACCGCGTTGGGCGAGGGACTTCGTGGCGTCTGTCTGGATGCTCAGATTGACTCGTTTCCCAAAATCCTGATCGAGGTTTGCCCGAACGCCTTGCTTCCCATAGCCAGTGTTGTCGATGATCCCGCCATCGTGCTTCCAAAGGCCCGAGGCAAAATACCGCGTGTCGGCATCACCACCACTCACATCCACGACGCTTTCGCTCGAAACCGGAGTACGCCCAGCGAGCTCCCGCTCATGATCAAAGGTGACGCCCTGCTGATAAAAGTTGGCCGCGGACGGTCCCCACGCTGCGATTGCGTCGGCAAGGGTATTGAAGGTCCTCGAGCCAAGCGTATTGGAAATTTTGGAAAACCCGATCCGCTGCGTCGCGTTAACCTGTCTCTCGCCCGATCTGCCGCGACGGGTGGTGATGATCACCACTCCGTTCGATGCCCTTGATCCGTAGATCGCCGACGCGGAGGCTCCCTTCAAGACCTCGATGTTCTCGATGTCGTTGGGGTTGAGATCCGCGATCCGATTGACCTGGTTGTCCTGGGTGAGCGAAGGATTCGACCCCTGCGTGGACTTAGTCACGGCGTTCTGGTTGGAAGGAATGGCGACGTTGCTCACGACTACGCCGTCCACCACGTACAGAGGCTCGGACGAGCCGTTGATCGATGTTACGCCGCGCATCCGCATCTGCATTCCGCCACCGGGTGCGCCGGAGTTGGCCTGGATGGATGCGCCAACGACTTTTCCTTGCAGCGCCTGCTCCACGGTCTGCGCCGAAACACGCGCCACTTCCTCCCCGCTCACTGTAGCCACAGCATTCGCGAGATTTCGTCGCTCGACGCCAGTTGCTTGCCCGGTCACAACGACGTCGGACAGACGCAGCGGATCACGCGTCAGAACTGCACGCAGCTCGTTCTGCCCCGCTGGCAACGGCAGATCCGCGAAGTTGCTACCGATCCGGCGGATCGAGACGACGATATTTCCGTCGGGAACGTTGCCGAGCGTGAACCTGCCTCCCGCTCCGGTCGTCGTGGAAAGCGCGGTTCCCCTCACGGACACTCGGGCGCCCTCGAGCGGTTGCCCCGTCCCAGCGTCTGTTACAGTCCCGGTTATTGTGCGCGTTTGCGCGACGGCCGGAACAGCACCAAGAAGCAGAGCGAGCGCCATCACAGCACAACCCATTCGCATACAACCTCCCGCTGAAGTAAGAATGAGGCGATGCCACCAGGCACAGCCGACTACATCGCTTGCGCCAAGCGAGTGTTATCGTCGGTCTGGAGGTGGGTGGGAGTTACACCTATGCAGCCGACGCGACGCTATGTCAATAGAAAAGCTGCGCGCTGTGCCGTGTAATACAGCGTCAGCAGATCGCGAGGATGACGTCTATCCGTCGTGCGTACCGAAGACGAAGGAATCTTCGGTACGCATGTTTTTTCACCGAGGGTCTATCCGGAGGTCAGCCGAACGCTCTAGTCGCACACTGGTTGGCTGGGGCTCATGCAGTCCCTCAGCAAACTCCTCGATCATCTTTCGATTGAATGCTGGGATGTCATCGGGCTTGCGGCTCGTCACCAGTCCTTCGTCGGTTACCACCTCGCGGTCGACCCACTCGCCACCAGCATTTCGGATATCGGTACGGAGCGAGGGCCACGAAGTCAGAGTTCTTCCCGCCACGACTACCGCCTCGACGAGCATCCACGGCGCGTGGCAGATTGCCGCGACAGGCTTCCCGGCGTCGAAAAAGCTGCGCACGAACTGCACAGCGTTTTCGCTCTGCCGCAAACGGTCTGGATTCATCACGCCGCCCGGAAGCAGCAGAGCATCAAAGTCGTCCGCTCGCACGCTCTCGAGCGACTGATCCACCAGAATGTCATCGCCCCACTGACCGTGCTCCCAACCTTTGATTTTTCCGGTCTTTGGAGACACCACCACCGTCCGCGCTCCTGCCTCATCGAGTGCTTTCCTCGGTTCGAGGAGCTCAACTCGCTCAACCCCATCGGTCGCGAGAATCGCGACTCGTTTCCCCAGTAATTGTTTTTCCGCTGCCATATCACCGCTCCCGCTAGAGTCACTTGGTGCTGATTGATCGGCACTGGATTATCACAGTTTGAGCGAGCACGGCTTGGGCCATCGTGCGCGAGACCGGCTTAGGACTGGTGATGCAAGTAGCGCTCAGCTTCGCGGCGGATTCGGCAGCGGTTGTGTTACAACTCGACGCGAAAAAAAAACGCTCATCACGTCGAAGCCCTTGGAAGTTAGATACTTATCGCGGGCTCGTTCAGTTACGCCCCCAGGGAGCCTGTCGTCAACAAGGGATGCGAGCTCGGTCCCACCAATGGGCACATGACCTCGCGAACCTGACAATCGGCCTGGAGGCCAGATGAAGTTCAATGTACTCGTAGGTGCGGTGGCAGGCGTCGCGATTTGCGCGACTGCAGCGACCGCGCAAGTGTGTCAAGGCGATCTTTCGTTCCGTGGCAGTTCGACCCACATCGGCGGCGCGCTCGCGGTGAGCAACAATTCGACGTCGTTCGGTGGAGGCGTAACGGTTGGTCGTCCGCGTGGATGGTACACGGGTGGCTCGGTTGGAATGGCGAGCTACAACAATATCGACGGTCACAGCCTCGGGATCGGCGCCGGACTCGGCTACGCGATGCCGCTGCAACAGAAAAGCAAATGGCAGATCTGCCCGGGCGGGACTGTTAACCTAGCCTTCGGTCCGACCGTCGCCGTTGGACCAAACGACATGCACCTCTCCTCGCAGACGGTATCACTCGGCGCTTCGATCGGCACCGCCGTAGCGCTCAGCAAGAGCGTGAATCTTCTGCCGTTCGGCTCGGCTGCGTTCGGTTACACACGGGCGACTGCCAAGTTAAACGGTAACTCCACCACGAACACCGACAGCTACCTGCTGCTTGGTATGGGCGCCGGTTTCCAGTTGACGCCGTCTCTGGTGCTGCGACCCGCTCTGAACCTCGCTGCTGGCGCGGATCTGATCGACGACACGATCTTCGGACTCAGCGTTACATTCGCACTGCCGCACTAATCTGCGGTTGAAGAGATAAGCAGTTGATGTAAGAACGGCGCGGTGATCCCGCGCCGTTCTTACATCCATCCGGCTTTGCCTTGCTCAACCGTGGCAAGGCCGTAGCAACCCGCATCATTTCATCTTGCCCCAACGCTTTATTTCGTCGTGGTTGATTACGTCCATAACCCACGCCGTATCCCCGATTGGCAGGAGGACAATGCGGTCGCCAGAGTTGAGGCGACCCTCCCAAAACTTATTATTGGGCCGAATTGGCTTGAGCTGCAGACCCGGAGCGATGGGGTCCTCGATGGGTTGTTCCAGCGCATCCATACACTGGGCCTGCGAATCTGCATCGAGGCGTCGAAAGCTCTTCTCGAATCGCCGAGTGAGCTCCAGCGATGCAAAGGCCCGTGCGCGGCCACTCACTACGTCACGCGCCCCCGCCTTTCTTCTTGAGCCCGGCGAGGTGCGTGTGGACCTCCGACTTCTTGTTAAAGCGCCTAGTGCGGCCAGCTCGGATATCGTTCAGGGCTTCGCTGATGCGCTCCTGCATTTCCGAATGGGCAAACCAAATCTGATCCCGGGGAATGAGCGCGAGAGGAACCAGCTCCGCCGTTCCATTCGCCGATAGTTCAATGCCGAGCTCGTCCCCCTCCTCAATGCCAAGGTGTTTTCTTACTGATTCCGGCAGGGTTACGCGCCCCTTATCTCCGACAACGACTGATATTCCCATTGGTTTCCTCCTGGGCCCAAATTGGTACACTGGGAAAGTGGGCTTGTTCCGCAGTTTGTCAAGAAGACCGATGCAAGCGGCTTTCGGTAACCCGAACCAAACCCGTATTCCAGGCGAGGAGATGGTATCTCGGATAAGGCGCGCTATGGCAGCCATTCTTGTGGCAAGTTCGCGGGGCTCGCTCACGATTGGAGCGCTACAGTTTCTCGCTAGGGTCTTGAGAGCTGGACGAAACGTGTGCTCGGTCGCCGTGCCGGTCACAAGAGCTTTGTTGACATCCTTCAAATACGTCTCGGCTGGACCAATTAAGTGTTTCTTCACGTGATATCGGCTGATTTTTTTGTCGCTTCTTGATACCCAAATTACGCTGGGGATCGCGAAGCTGCGTACCACGTGCGATCAAGACGGACATCACCGTAAATCACAACGCACCATGTCTCTGCGAACCGTAAACCGAAAGTCGCGTGAGCTGGGAGATGCCTCAATGTTGCACTCGCCGAAAAAAATTCTATCGCACCATTATCGCACCATAAATGAGAAGCGGGGACCTCGAATTCTCGCGGCCCCCGCTCGTATCCAACACTGATTCAACCACTTATGTAATCGGGACGGCGGGATTTGAACCCGCGACCCCCTGAACCCCATTCAGGTGCGCTACCGGGCTGCGCCACGTCCCGTTTCAGGCCCAACTTTCGGGGCGAAACAGACCCAGAGTATAGCGGCGATGGGCAACACCTTCAACCCAAGATGCGATTTGCGCTCATCCCTACGAGCGCCGCCGCTCGGTCTCGCACAATCGTTGCGGTAATTCCGGCTGCTTCATCGTTCAGAAACTGGTTCTGCACGTTGCCCCAGCCCGTACGGATAATTTGCTTCCTGATTGCTGGTTCCAATTGACCCATCCCTTGAACAGCCGGTTTACCCACTAGTGGTCGCGGCCGAGAATCATTCGCACTCCAACAGGCCACCGCGGTCGGGGAACACCCCGAGCGAAGGGACCCCGATTATTCCAATCGCAAATACCCGTCTCGCCGAGACCATCAAACGCGGCGGGCCGGTCTACCAGCTTATGATCGACTCGGTTCGCGATTATGCGATCTTCATGGTCGATCCAAATGGCCACGTCGCCAGCTGGAACCAAGGCGCGGAGCGCATAAAGGGGTACAGCTCCGACGAAATCATCGGCCAACACTTTTCCGTTTTTTACACGCGCGAAGCGATCGAGAGAGGATACCCCCAGCGTGCGCTGGACATCGCAGCCCGGGACGGAACCTTCGAGGAGGAGGCTTATCGCCTCCGAAAAGATGGCTCGCTTTTCTGGGCAAGCGTGGTCATCACCGCTGTACGTGACGAGAACGATAATCTCATTGGCTTCGCGAAAGTCACGCGCGATCTCACCGAGCGCCGAAATGCTGAGCAGCGCGCGCGCGCCGAAGCGCGGCGGCTCGCGGAGTCCGAAGCTGCGAACACGGCCAAGACGGAGTTCCTCGCCGCAATGTCTCACGAGCTGCGCACGCCGCTCAATGCGATCGGCGGCTACACCGAGCTGCTAACGCTCGGACTCGGCGGACCGGTTAGCTCACAACAAGCTGACTACCTCGATCGGATTCGCCGCAGCCAGCAGCACTTGATGGGCATCATTTCCGATCTGCTCAACTTTAGCCGAATCGAGGCGGGTCAAATCACTTATGACATTGCGCCCATTTCTTTACTGCATGTGATCGAGGCCGCGGTGAAGTTGGTAGAGCCGCAGGCAGAGGCGAAGGCAGTCTCCCTCGAGATTGACGTCACCGAGACCGGCTGCGTCGCCCTCGGTGACCGGGCAAAGGTTGACCAGATCCTGCTCAACCTCCTCTCGAACACGATCAAATTCACCGGGCCAGAAGGTACCGTGAAAGTGCAGTGCGCAGCGTCAGCAAATGTGGCCTCGATAAACGTGATCGATACCGGTGTTGGCATACCAGCCGATAAACTCGAAACGATATTCGAGCCTTTTGTACAACTCGGACGGTCGCTGAGCAGCGCTCACGAAGGGATGGGTTTGGGTCTCGCGATCAGTCGAGATCTCGCGCGGGCGATGAACGGGGACCTCACCGTAAGAAGCACTGTAGGCGTCGGCTCGACTTTTACACTCAACCTTCCGCGAGCGCAGTGATTAAGCGCGCGTGATGACGCGCCGCATTAGCTTGGGATGATTTTCCCGACGTAGAAGTCGCCGAACTGGGCGTATTTTGCGCTCACTTCGTCGAAGCGCATGTCCGTCACGAGCTTCTTGAAATCCAACGGATCCTGAGCAAACAGCGTCACGCCCCATTCCCACGCGTCGAGACCGATCGCACCCGTAATTACCTGCTGGACCTTACCGGAATAGCGTCGACCCGTGATCCCGTGCGCTTGCATTAGGCGACTGCGCTCGTCGAGAGTGAGCGTGTACCAGTTCTGGGATGCATCGCGTCGCTTCGACATCGGATAGAAGCAAACGTACGGCATGTTCGCCGGCAGCTCGGGATAGAGTCGGCGTTTTACCTGCTGGCTCTCCCGTTCAGCGGTCGCCCGTCCGGCAAGTGTCCTCGTGTACTCGGCGTCGCCTACTTGTCCACCGCGCGCTTCGGCGGCTCGAGCGAGCTGGGCCGTAATGTGATAGAGGCCGGCCTCAGTCACGCTCAGAAATGAATAGACAGATTCCACTGCCTTGCCCAATTCCGTTTTTCGCAACGCATCCTGCGCCGACGCAATCGCGTCCAGTGACTCCCGAAAGTGAATTGCCATCACGTCGGAACTCGATCCAATGAGACGAGCCATGCAGCTCCAACCTTCGGAGCTTTCGGTTCTCGCTTTGGACCTTTTTCCTGTGCGAGACTTGTTCAGTCCGGTGAGGGCACCAGTCGCCATTCGCTCGAGGCGAGCGGGGTCAATGCTCTGTTTGCTGACGCGAAAGATCTGGTGCAGCGCGTACCATCCTTCCAGTGTTTCAGGTGGATGCGCGATCGGCGTTGTCATGCTGTAAAACTACTTGGCTGGAATCGCCTCAGCGCGCCGCGGATTCGCGGAGAGCCGGTAGTTGCGCCCTCTGATCGCGACAAGAAGCGTTGGAACCACAAACAGCGTTATTGGTGTCGACAACGTGAGGCCGCCGATTACAGCCAGGGCGAGTGGCTTCTGAAGCTCACTACCGGCTCCGAGCCCGAGCGCGAGCGGAAACAGCCCGAAAAGCGTGCACAGAGTCGTCATTAATATTGGCCTGAGTCGAACTCGCGCCGCTTCAATAATCGCTTTCTCGAGTGGGAGACCACCCGCCTGCATTCGGTGTCTCGTGAAATCGAGGAGGATAATTCCGTTCTTCACAATCAGGCCGACGAGCAGAATGAGGCCCATGAACGACGAAACATTCAGCGGCGTGCCTGTGATCAGCAGGAGCCCGACAGCACCAATGAATGAAAGCGGCGCCGCGAGCAGCACGATGAGCGCTTCCACGAACGACTGGAACTGAAGTACCATCACCGCGACGACGCTCGCAGCAGCGAGCGCAAGCACGAGTAACAATCCGCGAAACGCGTCCTGCTGGCTCGCGTACTGTCCGCCGAGCTCCAGTCTCATACCAGAAGGAGGGGGATACGCGGCGAGCACGACCTTTACGTCTTTCATCACCGATCCGAGTGACCGTCCGCTCACGTCGGCGGTCATCGCGATCATCTGCTGCTGGTTCTCACGCAATAACGTAGCGCGCGTCTCCACCGGCTCGAACGTCGCCAGCGTCCCGAGTGGAACAGGGGCGCCGGTTTGTGAGGAGACAATCGGCAGCGCAGTGAGCTGCAACCGGTTGAAGCGCACTGTATCTGGTGCTCTGACGCGAACGCCGATCGATCGATCCTCGAGACGGACTTCACCGGCAGGGGCGCCGAGCAGAGCTCCAGTTGCGGCATCGGCAACCTTCTGCGGCGTGAGACCGACGCGATTCGCCTCCGCTTCGTTGACCCGCATGTCCAGCTCGGCGCTTGGCTCGCTCACGCCGTTGTAAAGGTCTTCGATGCCCTGAATGTCGGCGATTTTGGGCTCGATGCTTCTCGCGTAAGCCTCGAGCCGATTCAGATCCGGACCATAGAGTTTGATCTCTACCGGACGCGCGGAGCCAGCCAGATCGTTGATGACGTCCGAGAGAATCTGAACGAACTCGATGCGGAGCCTGGGCACCGAGGTCTCGATTTTCACGCGAACGTCGTCGATCACTTCGAAGATCGAACGCGAGCGTTTGCCGTGCGGTTTGAGCCGCGCCACTACGTCGCCAGTATTTTGCTCCGTCGCGAACAGACCAAGCTCGGCGCCGGTACGCCTGGATGTTCCCTCAATCTCCGGCGTCCGGGCGAGAATGTTCTCGACGATGTGGAGCTCGCGGTCCGTTTCGGTCAGCGCCGTCCCGCCCGGAGTCCAGTAGTCGAGCACGAACGCGCCTTCGTCCATTTCGGGAAGGAACCCCGTGCCCACGAATCGCTGGGCGATGACTCCGGCAACAATCAGAATCGCGGCGGTGGCGAGCATACGCCGCGGATGGTGCAGCACGCGCTCGAGTGACTGCTGATAGCGCACCGAAAGCGTGTCCAGCGTATGACGGATCCGATGCAGAATCGCTCCTGCTCTCGTCGGATGTTTTGTGGCGGGCTCCTGTTCAATGTCTTCTGCTTCGGCGTCTTTGCGAGTGAGGAACTGATCACTCATGAGCGGAATTATCGTCAGCGCCAGAAACAGAGACACGAGCACGGCGATCGTCAGAGTAATCGACAGCGCGGCGAAGAATTGCCCGACGACTCCCTTCAGCAAGCGGAGCGGCAGAAACACCACGACGGTAGTGAGCGTCGAAGTAGTAACGGGCCAGATTAGCTCGTGAACCGCTTCTCTGATCGCTTCGTGACGACTTGGATTGAGTCGCAGGTGTCGAACGATGTTTTCGGTGATCACGACGGAGTCGTCGATCACCAGCCCGATGGCGATCGCCATCGCTCCCAGCGTCATGAGATTGAAGGTCTGCCCGATCAAGTACATCGCGAAAACACTGATCGCGAGAGTGAGCGGGATCGACGAGGCGCTGATTGCCGTTATACGCGCGTGGTGCAGAAAGAGAAGCAGGATAATGACGGCGAGTATCGCTCCGATGATCATTGCGTCTCGCACGGACTTCACCGCATCGCGCACGAGCGCGCCTTGATCGTAGACAGCTTTCAACCGCACCCCCGGCGGCAGAGTCTTCCTCACCGAGCGAGCGAGGCTCGCGACGCTGTCGACGATCGCCAGCGTATTTCCACCGGGCTGGCGCGTAATGTTGAGGAGAGCAGCGGGTTTGCCATCACCGGAGATGATGCGGACGTGGTCTTCAGTTCCGAGCGCGACAGTCGCCACGTCTCGAACTCTCAGACCGTGACCGACCACCACCGCGGCAATGTCGTCGGGAGTGTGCGCTTCCTGAGCGGCAACTATCAGGTACTGCTTGTAATCCTGCGGAAGCCTTCCAACAGCTGTGACGCCGGTCGCTTCCCTGATGGCGTTCGCCAGATCGTCATACGTCAGTCGTTGCGCCGCGAGACGAGCTGGATCTGCGACTACCTCGACTTCACGAATATCGCTTCCTTGAACATCGACACGACCGACACCGGGCACTCTGGAGATGAGTGGCTTGAGCTGATAGCGCGCGATGTCGTAGAGTGTCGCGGGATCGCCGCCCTCGAGGTTGTACGACAGAACCGGAAAAAGCGATGGCGTCATGCGCTCGATTTCGATGTCGAGCTCGTTCGGTAGCGCTGTCCGCACCTGATTGACTCGCGCCTGCACCTGTTGCAGCGCGTACGTCATGTCGGTGTTGTCCGAGAACGTGATGCTGATCTCGGTTGCACCGCGAATCGTGCGCGAGCGAACGCGTGTGACTCCAGGCACGATGCTTACTGCTTCTTCGATTGGTCGCGTGACGGTGAAGAGCATCTGCCGCGCGCCGAGCGACGATCCTTCACCGACGACCAGGATTCGTGGAAACGCGAGCTCGGGATATATCGCCGACGGCAGGCGGAGAGCTGCGTATATGCCACCGGCACTAAGCAGCGCGACGACGAGATAAACAAAGCGACGTTGAGCGGCGAGGAGATCGAAGAGCGATCCCACTATCTCACCTGCACTACCTTGACGCTGTCCTCCAAACCATAAGCGCCCTCGGTGACGACGCGCTCGCCCGCGGCGAGACCGCTTAGAATTTCGGCGTTCGCCTCAGTTCTTCGTCCAACCGTGACCTTGCGCTCTCGTGCGATGTTTCCACTGGTCACGACGAACACCTTGAAGCCATCTCCTTCCGGCACCAGCGCCGCACCTGGAATGACGATCGCGCGCGCATGTACTGCGGTTGCGATCTGGCCGAAGATCGTCTCGCCAATCCTGAGCGGTCGGGCTGTCGGAGGCGCAAGCGCGCGCACCGCGACACTTCGCGTGGCAGAATCCACGGTACCGCCGACATCAATGATACGCCCGACGCCCAGTGGCTCACCCTTCGCGCTTTCGCCGGCACTGAGTGTCACCGACGCGCCAGGAGCGATGCGGGCAGCGTCACTTGGCGAAACGTTGAAGATGATGTCCAGGGCCCCGAGGTCAGCAACTTCAACAATCGGCTGTGTCGCATCGACGGATGCGCCGAGCGGCGCGTTGAGCTTGGTGACGACTCCGGAAATTGGCGCGCGCAAAGTTGCCAGCTGTGCCGATCTCCGCGCGAGCGCCGCTGCCGCCCGCGCCTGAGCCAGCTCGGTCGCCGCTTGGTCGGCGTCTTTGCGCGGAACAATGCCTGCATCGGCGAGCCTCCGCGCTCTTTCATAGTTTCGTTCGGCAGCGACAAGTGCTGCTTCAGCGCTCTGCGCCGCCGCCACGAAAGGTGCTTGCTCAAATGCGACCAGCGCCGTTCCAGCGCTGACCTTCTGACCCCGCGAGACGTAGACGACTGCAATACGAGCCGGAGCAGGCGGGCTGAGTGATGCGATGTGACCGCTTCGGGCGCTCACAGTTCCGATGGCGCTGATGATCTCGGCGAAGGGCGCAATTGTGGCCACCGCGGTTTTCACCTGCACGAGCGCGTTCGGACCCGATTCATTCTCGGAATCGCGGCACCCGAGCACACCGGCAATGAGAAGGCAGGCAGCGAGGCGTTTCATTGAGTGGTTGGCGTAAGGTCGTAGAGCCTGAGTGTCGCGGTTGCAATCCAGGCTTGCGCCAGATCGTCAATGTACTGCGACAGAATCTCGCGGGCGTTCCGCTGCGCCTCGAGCACCGCCGGGAGACCCTGCGCCCCTTCGCGGTATGCAGTCAGCGACATCGCTGCTACCCTTGTCGCGCTCTCGACGAGCACTCGATCGCGCTGAATCTTTTCGAGCGCAAGATTCCGCGAGCGGATTGCGCGTCCAATAGCTGATTGTGTCTCGAAGCGTGCCAGCGATAGTTCAGCACGCGCGCGCTCGCGTTCCGCTTCAGCCAGCGCAATTGGGCCACGATTCCGATTCAGAATTGGAAGCGGAATTGACAGACCGATGGTCGGAAGAATCCCATGCTCGGATGGGTCACCGTGCTCGATCCCCGCCTGGACGCTGAGCGGAGTAAGGAGGCTTCGCCGCTGCGCACGTACCCACAGATCGGCAGCGATAAGCGCCTGCTCGGCGGCGGCAATCGGCAACGCGCGTCCGGCAAACGAGACGCCGCCGCTCGTCGCCGGCAGCGTGAGGGAGTCAACCGGAGTTACCGAGACACGGTCAGTGTCCAGTCCCATGACGACTTGAAGATCGAACAAGGTGGACACGTAAGTGAGAGAATCAGCTGCGGCCTGGTTCGCGGCTTGTCCGGCATTTACGGTCGCGAGCAGAACGTCGAGCTCGCTCGCGTCTCCGGCGTCTCTGCGGACAACCGCCATGCGCCGCAGACTGTCGGCATCTTTTGCGTTTCGGCGTGACAGGCGCAAGTGCTCGAATGCAGCAAGAGCTCGGGTGTAGGTCGTGTCAGCGTCGAGGGCGGCGGCGGCGCGCTCAAACCGGAAGCGATACTGACTCGCGAGCCTGGTGGCTTCGGCAGAGCGAATTCGCGCCGACCGAACGCCGGTCAGATCGATCGGAAGATCAACGATCTCATGGTAATTTGGGGTCGACTTCGAGTAGGTCATCGCGACACTCGGATTGTCTCGTTGTCGCGTGGTCAGAAGTTGGGCGG
The DNA here is from genome assembly GCA_003223425.1 of Gemmatimonadota bacterium. Taxonomy (GTDB): domain Bacteria; phylum Gemmatimonadota; class Gemmatimonadetes; order Gemmatimonadales; family Gemmatimonadaceae; genus UBA4720. Next base: position 17,622 of record QHVA01000018.1, on the reverse strand, counting down.
AGGCGACGAGCGTATCGGCGCGCGCGACTGCTGCGCGCGCGCCGCGAGTCACGGCTAATTCAACCGCCTGTTGCCGGGTGACAGGTTGCTGGCTCCGTGCAACCGCCGGGAGAAACGACACGAGGACGGTCGCTCGGACAAGAGAAAGCATCAGGAAATTTACGCCGCGCCGTGAAGACAAGTTGGGTGGGGCAAGGCCCATTCCGTCGCCTCGCACCCACCCTTTTCTACGTTCCAGCCAGCGTTTTGGAGGGAACTATCCCTCGATCGATGCCACGGGGCGCTTAGGGAACTGTCCCCTCGCCCCTTACTTCTTCTCCGTCTTCTTTTCCTTCGCTTCCTTGGCGGCTTCCTTCTTCTCTGTCTTCGGGGACTCGTGAACCTTGGCAACCACGGATCCGTCGATTGCGTTGACGTTCACTTCCTCGATTCCGGTTTTACCGGGAGCGGTGATGTCGAACGAATAAATGAGCTTGCCATGCTCGCGCTCGAGCTCACTGGACTTGACTGTTCCGTTGGGAACTTCCTTCAGCGCTGTGGCTCGCGCTGTTTCTTCGGTGATCTTCGCTTCTTTCTGCAGATCGGCCTGGGTCTCCGCCTTCTTCATCTTCCGGTGCCGCTTCGCGGTGGTGCTGGCCTGTGTCGCGGGTTTGACCGTGCTCTTGTAGGTACTCGTGCCCTGGGCACCAGCGACGGTGGTGGTAGCAGCGATGGCAACCGCCATTGCTATCACTTTGAACATGCGTCCTCCTCAATGTGTTGGAACTGCAACCCGTGGATCGCGGGTATTACGGTGCGGTTATCGTCTTGAATCATAGGATGCAAAGCTGTCATACTGATTACAGCGTGTCCGCCCGGCCTCGCGCGATGTAAATTGGCGCCATGAGAGTACTTCTTGTCGAGGACGATCCCGGTTTGGGAGCGATCATCAAGACCGGCTTCGCTGAACACGGCGTCCAGGTCGTCACGGTTGCGAACTACGCCGACGGTAAGATGAAAGCGGTGCTCGGGAGCTTCGACGTCATCATCCTCGACGTCATGCTGCCGGGCGGGAGCGGCTTCGATCTCTGCCGCGAGTTACGGTCGCGCGAGATCGCGACGCCAATACTCATGCTCACGGCGCGCGATACCGTGGACGATCGCGTGGCAGGCCTCGAGGTGGGCGCCGACGACTACCTCACCAAGCCCTTCGCCTTCCGCGAGCTGTTGGCGCGGGTCAGAGCTTTGGCGAGGCGACGTGGTGCGCCACTGCCCGAGACGCTGCGTGTTTCCGACCTCGAGGTCGATCTCAATGCGCAGCGTGTGCGACGCGCCGGGAACCCGATCGAGCTTACCGCGAAAGAATTCTCGCTGCTGGAGTTTTTCGTGCTTCATCACGGACAGGTAGTGGACCGGGCGGCGATCACGGCACACGTCTGGGACGAGAATCACGACCCATTTACTAACGTGCTCGAGGTGCTGGTGCGGCGACTCCGTCGCAAAATCGACGATGAGTACCCCCTCAAGTTGATCCAGACCGTGCGGGGCGCCGGGTATCGTTTTGGCGATTGAAGCGACTTCGTCGCGGTTGGGAATTCAGCGTCTCATCCGGCTGCGGCTTCGCCTCACAATCTGGTACGTCGCCACCTTTGGCCTCATCATCCTTCTGTTGGGCGGCGGCCTTTTCATAGTCATTAGCCATCAGCTCTCGCAGCAACTCGACGATTCTCTGCGAAGTGCGACGCTGGAGCTGGTGCGAGCTGCTCGCATTAGAGAGTTGGAACAGAGGGGTGGGATAGCTCAGGGGCGAGTCTTCGATGCAGTCGACGAGCTCACGATTCCCGATCGCGAGCTCTACCTGCTCGATTTAAAGGGGAACCCGATCAAGCCCGCTGAAGTCGACGCTTGGATTCGTGGTGCGGGAAGTGAAGCAGGAAAGGCTGGCCAGGTAACCGCGCAGCACGAGGTTCCTGATGAAAAGACACTCCGACTCCATGCCCAGCGCTTCAAGCTTGGTTCGGGCAAGCAACTCGTTGCGGTGGCAGTTGCCGACCAGGAGGAGCTCGAAGACAAGTACGCTGATCTCATCGCGGCGTTCGCCGCCATCGCGTTCGCGGCACTCATCCTAGTCGCCGCTGGCGGTTTCATTCTCGTTCGTAAGTCAACTGCTCCGATCGAGCGGTCGATTGAATTCATGCGCCGCTTCATGGCTGACGCCGCGCACGAGCTGAGGACGCCGATCACGATCCTGAGGACACGCGCGGAGATCGCCCTTCAGCAACCACGTGAAGCAGCCAACTATGTTTCTGTGCTTCGCGGCGTGGAGGCGGAGGCGCATCGTCTGGGCGGCATAGTCGATAGTCTCCTCGTTCTCGCTCGCGCGGACACAGGCGAGCGACAGATCGAAAAAGAGAGGCTATTTCTAGACGATATCGCGCTCGACGCCGCCGGAGCGGCGCAACTCATGGCGCGGCGGAAAAACGTCGAAATCACCGTCGACGAATTCGAGGAGGCACCCGTCGAGGGCGATCCGGCGCTTATTCGTCAACTGATCATGATCTTGCTCGACAACGCGGTGAAGTTCACGGACGCTGGAGGTCAGGTGCGCGTTCGCGTATCAATGCATGAAGGGGCGCCCACGTTTGTCGTGGAAGACACCGGGATCGGCATCAAACCGGAGGAGCGTTCACGCGTTTTTCAGAGATTTTTCCGGGGAGAGACCGCCCGCAGCAGAACCGATGGAGCGGGACTGGGACTTTCGATTGCAAGCTGGATCACCCGCGAGCATGGCGCCGAGATCACACTGAACTCACAGCCTGGTACAGGAACCAAGGTGACTGTCACGTTCCCGCGCGTGGAGGCGCCTGTGTCATCCTAGGGACAGCTTGCTCGTCTACTGTTCGCAGCGATTGACTGCCAAGCACTTCTGCGAAGAGGTTAATGCACCGACTTAAGCCACGACGAATCTCGGGTTACCATTGGCCGCTAGCGATTACCGCCACTCTCATAATCACGGCGGTTTTTTCGTTGTCGTCATTGGTGGATGTTGCGCGTCCTCAAGCAGAACTCAGTGCCAGTCTTCGTACGCCGATCGCGTACGATTTGGTAGCGCCAGCTTCCAATGTCCTCGACGCGCTCACCCTGCTCTCTCCCGCTCAATACTGGGCGACCTTCGGCTTATGCGCTGCAATCTTCATCGCGCTCTGGAGCTACAGGAGGATTCGCTCACGCGTTCCATTCGCGATCGCGCCACTCGTGAGAGCGGCGCTGGGCTTCGCGGGCGGTGCGATCGCGATCGTGGGCATCATGCTCGTTCCAAGTCGACCAATGGCTTCGCTCGCGCTCAGCGATCGTGACCTCATCGCGATCGACTTTCACAGTCACACCGATGCCTCGCACGATGGACGCGCCGGCTTCGACGCCGAACGAAACCGCGAATGGCACTCGAGCTCAGGATTCGACGCAGCGTACGTGACGGACCATCGCACCTTTGATGGCGCTCTCGCTGGTGCCGAGCGAAACCCTGCCACCGCCGGCGACCACACGGTTCTTCTTCCCGGAGTCGAGCTTCGTGACGGCGACGAGCATCCGATTCTCATCGGGGTGGATCCAAAACGCATGAGAATCACCTCTCCCGACTGGAAGGGCGCAGCGGTGGCAGCCGATGGCGGACCAGCGCCGCCAATGCTGTTGCTCTCGATGCCGGGTGACATCCTGCGCATTCCCTTGAGCATGACCACGGGAGCCGTACGCGTGGCGGCGATCGAGGTATCCGATGGCTCACCACGAGGGATGGCACAAACAGCCCGCGATCAGGAAGCAATATTGGCGCTCGCGGGAAAACTTCACTTGGCGATCGTGTCTGCGACGGATAATCATGGCTGGGGAAGAACCTCGCCCGCGTGGAGCGTCATGCGAATTCCCGGCTGGCGCGCGATGACACCGACGGAGCTGGACATCGCAATCCGGCGAACGATCATGACACGGGGTCCGCGCGCGATCGAGGTAATCGCTAGACGAATACCCTCGCCACCGCGGGGCAAGTTGGATGTGGCGCTGAGTGGAGTCGCGGTCGCACTCGTGATGATGCGTACGATGAGCTTTACAGATCGCGTTTCCTGGATTGTTTGGAGCTGGGCACTCTCTCTCTTGTCGGTACTAAGTGCGCGGCGCAGGATTAACCTGCGCATTCCGGCCAGACGGCGCGCCGAGGGGAAGACACCACCAATGGTAGACGCAGCCGCTTAGCCGCAGACATCAGCGCACGGAGAAATCAGTGTTTGAGCGCGGTCTCAACGTGCTTCAATAACTGCGCGCGCGCTACCGCGTCGAAGACTCGTCCGTTGGCGATGACGACAGAAATGCGGCGAGTATTCCGAATGTCGGTCAAAGGATCGGCGTCGAGGAGGATCAGATCCGCCAGTTTTCCCTGGGCAATAGTTCCGAGGGAATCGAGTGCGCCGAGGAATTCCGCGGGGTTGTATGTCGCGGCCCGCAGCGCTTCTAACGGTGTGAGCCCAGACCGCACGAGTAGCTCGAGCTCCCTATGGAGACTGAAGCCAGGATACACGAATGCCTGTGGCATATCCGTGCCCGCCAGCAACTTCACGCCGGCGTTCCGGAGATCGCGCGTGCGATCGAAGCTGAAGTAGCTGCGCACAACCATCGAGTCGGCGGGCGTTACTCCCGCCATTCTGCGCATCCAGCCCCCCTGCACCAACCCCGGAACGTACTTCGCCCACTCAGGATGGGTGACGGTGCTGTCGAAGGCGTGCGCGTACGGCTGATAGACGACCAGCGTCGGTGTGATCCACGTATGATTGCGCGCCAATGTGGCGATCACAGAACGACATCGGACGGGATCGTACGACGTACGGAGCAAGCGCGCCTGCTCTCGAATGATTACCAGCTGATCGGGCGCATTGACGCTGCGGCTATCACCAAACCGCGCGCGCAGCAAGCTGTCCCTCGAGCTGCAGCCGCGCATCAGATCGTCCTCATGCTCGATGCTGCGCTGGCCTGCATCGGACGCTTCAACGACGCTGACCGAATACGGAACATGCCCGACGAAAGGAACTCCGAGCTTCTTCGCCTCGCGCGCGATTCCAAAGTAGGCCGCACGCGGAACCCATGAGTACGTCTTTATGAAATCGGCGCGCGGAGAGCCGTCTTTCTTGCGCGAAAGGGTGTCGACCGCTCTCACACCATCTTCGTCAGTGACGACGTGGGCGACGAAGCGCGCTTTGTTGACAGGTCCGTCGATTCGTGCACCGGCGACGAGGCGCGGTCCGATCTCACGTCCGGCGGCGATGTCCGCTTTCCAGCGCAAAGTCGTATCGATGTAATAGCCCATATCACGGGCACCGGTTACACCATTCGCGATCATGAGCGACCCGGCAAAATCAGAGAAGACGTACACGAATCCGTGGACGTGCATGTCCCAGAGTCCGGGAATGAGAAACTTTCCGCGACCGTCGATCACTCGGGCGCCGGCGGGAATCTTCGCATCTGCCGCCGGCCCCGCGTAACTGATTCGATTGCCGTTGATCAGGACTGTATTGTCCTGGTGGGTCGCGCCAGTTGCGACGTCGATCACTGATACGTGCATAATCGCGACGGCGTTTTGCTCGGTGCCGCGGGTACAAGCGACCGAGGCCAGTAACGCAATCGCGATTCCCGCGCGTACTACCTAGTCGTGCGCTTTACTCGCCAGGTTCCGGTCTGTCCTGCGTTAGACTGCGTGCCACGCGTGGTGAAAGTCCCGTCGATGGTGTCGCCGCTTATTCTGCCCGTGAACGTAGTTTGGACTGGGCAATCGCACTCCGGATCGCGATACGCATCCAACACGCCACTCACCGTGTCACCGGCCACGCGCACGAGCTTGATAGTGAGAACCTGCGAGTTGGCGCCGGTCTGTGTTGCGCCGATTGCGGTATTCGAAGCGTTCCCATATGGAATCAGCGGCCTGCCGTACCCACGCGGCACCATTACTACGTCGCCGCTCGCGGAGTCGCCCGAGGGCGAGAGATCGAACACGATGCTTCCGCTTCTTCCTGTTGCCGGACTGTTGTACTCCCCAGCCCACTTTCCCGCGAGCGATGCGCGGGCACCCGAGTCACCGCTGATCGTGATCGGCGTGGGCTTTGACGCGCAAGCCAGTGTGATCCCGGCCAACGCGCCAACGCAAAGTTGAGTGGTATTCACGAATCCCCTCCTCGTTGAAAGCGTTCGACAGAAGGGTGGGTAGCACTAGTGTGGCTCCGATTCGTAGCTGGCGCTAGAGCGAATCGATCAGCGTACCCGCGCAATAGCAAGCGAGCACGCAATCGCTGGAAAGTCTCTTCATATGCCACACAAAAAAAACAATCCCGCGGTGCGCGCGGGATTGTTTTTACAGCAACGTGCGAAACGGCCTTCTGGTCAGCTCGTCGGCTTTACGCCAGTCGCTACCCAGTCGACAAGCGATTGGAAAGAGCTCACGACCCGATCTGTCGTGAAGTTGCAATGCCCATAGTTGGCTACCGAGCGCTGCAGGAGCATGCGCGATGCAACCTGGGGTCCCATAATCTCGGCGAGGGCAGGCTCGTGAAAGAAGGGTACGAGCGGATCCCAGAGATTGTGGACGCTAACTATTGGAATCTTCACGTCGCCAGAAGGCACGTAATAGTTCTGTAGATAGTTCTGCGCGTCCGGCGTTATGTCGTAGCGAGTAACGGACTCATTCGACGCGGCGATCATTCCCTCGATGACCGGAACGAGCTGCGGAACGGGAACCGCCGGGGTCCCCATCGTATAGATCGTCTTGCGGTTGTCATACGGCGAGTGGCCATGAGTGCGATCGACGACGTCCGGCGTGCCGAGGAGCTGGTAGTACAGCGCGGTGATTAGCGAACCGACCAGCGTCTGAAATGCTGGGCTCGACGGATCTCCCAGGCTTCCCATCGGTAGGTACGCGAGCGGTGTTTGCGCGGTGCTTGCGATCGCGAACAGTCGCAGCGCTGCATCCGGCCTCTCGGGCGTCGGTGTGATTGCCCCGATAACCAGCGCTTGCACCTGAGCGACGGTGAGCGGCGTACTCGGGGCCGAAATTACGGTGCCGGGGAGTACTCCGGGATAGTACGCGTCGAAGAGCGCGCGCACATCGCCAACGTACTGAAGCTCGCGGACCGTCCCTCCGACCGTACCGCACATCGCCAGCACGCCGTCGTACTGCGTGGGGAACCGCTCGGCGAGCTCCAAGGCCACGAGTGCACCAAGTGAGTAGCCTGCCAGGTAGTTCCGCCGCGGCTGCTGGTGGAGCTCGGAGGTCAACAGACCACTGAGCTGGTGCGTGCGCTGCGCACCATCCTTTACTGCTAACCCGTTCTCTGAAAAACTCGAATAGGCAAAGGCATACCCGAGAGCGCCAAGTGCGTCGCGCACCTCGAAGAAGTTGTCCTGATTGTCGAGCGAGATTGGCGCGAACGGAACCGGGGGCCGCACACCGTGAGCGTAGTAGACTGCCTGCCCGTTCCAGTTTTGAGGGATATAAAGCGCGTAAAGCGAGCCGGGACCGGTCTCGCCTTCGACGATTCTCGCCCACGGGCCTGAACTCGGAGTCGTGACGCTGGCGTGGTTGGCGATTCCCGGATCGAACGAAGGACCGAGCGGAGATGGATCCCTACAGCTGGTTGCTGCCAGAAAGATCCCGACCAGAAGGGGGAGCGTTGTGTATCGCATGGTATCCTCGGAAAGGGGGTAGGCCGCACTTCGGAGGTCCCACGCTATCGTTCTTACAATGATCGAGGATACGTCATGCTTACGTATGCCTAGGCCCAAAGTGACGTAGAGATTCGCGCCAACAAAAAGCGCTCGGTCACCAATCGTGACCAAGCGCTCTTGACTCGTGCAACGGCCTAAACTCGAAAAGCGGGCGACCGGACTCGAACCGGCGACGTCCAGCTTGGGAAGCTGGCATTCTACCAACTGAATTACGCCCGCGAGGTCACTTCAGAGCGATCGAGAGCCACAGGTGAGAATTGAACTCACGACCGCCCGATTACGAATCGGGTGCTCTACCCCTGAGCTACTGTGGCCGCGATGCCCTGGAGCGGACTCGAACCGCTATGCCTTACGGCACCACCCCCTCAAGATGGCGTGTCTACCAATTTCACCACCAGGGCAACTTCTCCTTCACTCTTCGCCGCGCGAAACGCTGCAGAAAACGGCGAAGCTTCAAAAATCAACGGGGCCGACGGGGCTCGAACCCGCGACCTCTCGAGTGACAGTCGAGTGCTCTAACCAAACTGAGCTACGGCCCCAACTTCGGGAGTCAGGGTCGGAAACCCCTTCCTCACTACGCACCTTCCTCCATCCGGAGCTGGTTGTCAGTCAGCTCGTCTCAATAGCCCCAAGGGGAATCGAACCCCTCTCTGCACCGTGAAAGGGTGCCGTCCTAACCGATAGACGATGGGGCCATCGGATGCGCTTGTCATCCCTCATCCATCTGATAGCGCTAACGGGATTCGAACCCGTGTTTGGGCCTTGAGAGGGCCCCGTCCTAGTCCCCTAGACGATAGCGCCGCAACCACACGACCTTCACCACGGGCGAGCCGCAGTTGTCGCGATCAATTTTTTCGCACAGGCCCGGAGGGAATCGAACCCCCAACCGCCGGTTTTGGAGACCGGTGCTCTACCAATTGAGCTACGGACCTAATCCGGCAGAATCACTCCGACTTCACAACAAACACGAACTGCAAATCACCGCGAACTGCGGACAACTCGGCTCCGTGTGGCATTCACATTTCTACTAAATGGGTGGCTGACGGGAATTGAACCCGCAACCCCCGGAGCCACAGTCCGGTGCTCTAACCAATTGAGCTACAGCCACCATCGCACCAAACCAACCCATACCCCGTAAGCCAGGTTGTTTGATCCTGCATCTTAACCGCGTTTTTGAATCGAATCAACTTACTTCGCGCGGTCCATGTACTCGCCCGTATTCGGATTCACGCGCACCTTCTCGCCTGTGCTCACGAACTCGGGAACGTTGACAGTCACGCCGTTCTCCAGCTTCGCCGGCTTGGTCGAAGCAGTCTTGGTCGCCGTCTTCATAACCGGCGCCGTGTCGACCACTTCCAGGACGAGCGAGTTCGGCAGATCGATGCCGATCACCCTTCCGTCGTAATACTCGGCCTGGATCCTCATCCCGGGCTGCATCCACTGTGCGTTGTCACCAAGAACCTCTTCGTCGATCTCGAGCTGATCGTAGTTCTCCGTGTTCATGAAGTGATACGTGCTGCCGCCCTGGTACATGAACTCGAGATCGTGCGTCTCCATCGATGCCTTCTCGATCGTGTCGGCGGCACGAAAGCGGTGCTCGAAATTGCTGCCGGTACGAAGATTCTTGAGCTTCGCCTGAACCATCGCGCGGAGATTGCCCGGCGTGTGGTGGCGGAACTCGACTACGCGACATGGATCGCCCTCGAACACGAGGACCATTCCACGCCTGATCTGGGTGGCAGGCATTGCCATATCGATATTCCAATACTGAGGTCTGAAACTGAAATCGACGCCGGTTTCTTGCCGTTCGGCGCCGATCGAGAGGAAGCGTAAACGCAAACAGCCTTGGAACTTAGCCGCTATTCGCGCCTCGGTCAAGCCGCGCTACAATCGGCTTCAGTGACTTCCACACATTGTCGGCGACGATCCGCTCTCCGGCCAGATTCGGATGCACGCCATCGGCTTGATTGAGTCGCGGAATCCCCGCAACTCCCGTGAGCAGGAATGGCAACAGCGGCAGCTTCTCCTTTCGCGCGACCTCTGCATAAACAGCCCGGAACCGCCGAGTGTACGCGAGGCCGTAATTCGGCGGCGCTTCCATCTGGATCAGAACGAGCTTCGCCTGTGGCTGCTTCTGCCTGACTGCCGCCACCAAACGCTCGAGGTTCAAGCGCGCGGCATCCGGCGACAAACCGCGAAGAGCATCGTTTGCTCCAGCCTCGATTACGACCAGATCCGCCGGCGCGCGAAGAACCCAGTCGATTCGTCGCAGCGCACCTGCTGTCGTCTCACCGGACAGGCCAGCGTTTATCACCTTGATCGGAATGCCATCCTTGCTGGCTTTCTGCTCGATCAGCGACGGAAATGCCTGCTGCGGATCGAGTCCGTAACCGGCGGTCAGACTGGTTCCGAAGAAAAGAACAACCGGAATGCGTATTGATTCTACGACGCTACTCACGGCGATAGTTGATTCCGCCCCCTGTACAACGCTCATGTTATCCTTCGTCTCTCTTGAATTCTTTGCATTGTCCACGTTGCCGCTCGAGCCACACCCAACTACGCACGCGAGTGCGGCGACCAGCATCGCCGATCGTCTGTAACGCGCCCAACCCACAACTTCGTTCATGCTGATTGCCCGTGAGGTAACGAAAGAATACATGAGCGGTGAGCAGAGGCTTGCCGTTCTGCGCGATGTGTCATTCAGAATCGAGCAGGGATCCTTCGTCGCAATCGTCGGACCCTCCGGGAGTGGGAAGACGACGCTGCTCGGACTGCTCGCAGGTCTTGATACACCAACACGCGGCACTGTGCTCCTCGACGAAGCTGATCTCGGCAAATTGTCCGAGAACGATCGCGCCAGGCTGCGCGGTGAAAAAGTCGGCTTCGTCTTTCAGAGCTTTCAATTGATTCCGACGCTCACGGCTCTGGAGAACGTTCAGGTCCCGCTGGAGCTACGTGGTACGTCCGGCGCGGCGGAACGCGCGCGCGACCTGATCGACCGGGTCGGACTGACAGGCAGAGGACATCACTTTCCCACTCAGCTGTCGGGAGGGGAGCAGCAGCGTGTTGCGATCGCGCGAGCATTCGCCAACTCGCCCAAGATTCTTTTCGCCGATGAGCCAACGGGGAATCTCGACAACGCCACCGGGCATCGGATCTTTGAGCTCCTCCAGTCGCTCAATAGCGATGGCGGATCCACAATCGTTTTGGTGACGCACGACTTTTCGCTAGCGTCTCGAGCGTCGCGCATGATCAGACTACTCGACGGCGCGATCGTCGAGGATACCGGCGCCGAGGCAGCGATATCCGCGTGACTGTCACCAACGTACTGAAACGCGCGGAGATTAGGCCTTGATCGGCCTGTCGCGAAGCATTTGGAGTCTCGCCTGGCGTGAAAGCCGGACCGCCCGGCGGCGCCTCCTGCTTTACATGTCGTCGATCTCGCTCGGCGTCGCAGCACTCGTGGCCATCGATTCCTTTTCGGCGAACATCATTCAGTCAGTGAAGGATCAGTCGCGAGCGCTGATGGGTGGGGACGTTTCGTTCAACTCGGCAACCCCAATTCCCCCACGAGTCGATTCCTTGTTCGACTCGCTCGCGCGCCACGGAGTGTCGTTCGCGCGAGTTACGACTTTTCCGTCAATGGCAGTCGTTCCGAGAACCAGCGGTACTCGTTTCGCCCAGGTTCGCGGGGTTACCGACAATTATCCGTTCTACGGCGACATCGTGACGGAGCCCGCTGGGCGCTGGCCGCTATTGCACCAGGGAGCTAACGCGATCGTCGATCCGGCGCTGCTGACCTCTCTCGATGCCAAGGTCGGTGACACGCTCCGACTTGGCTTCGGGACTTTCACCATAGTTGCTTCGATCAGGGATGTTCCGGGCGCTGCCGGCATCGCGGAGATGCTCGGTCCGCGCATCTTCATTCCCGCGCGCTACGTGGCCGAAACGCAGTTGCTGGTCTTTGGAAGCACCGCCGAGCGAGCGGTGCTGGCGAAGCTGCCCAAGGGTGTCGATCCGGACAAGTTCGTCAAGCCGTTCAAGAAACGCGTGGAAGATCAACAGGTCCGCGTGCGCACGGTGACACAAACTGAGATGGCAACGGCCGACGCGATCGAAGATCTCTCGAATTTTATCGGAATCGTCGGACTTGTCGCACTGCTCCTCGGCGGAACTGGAGTTGCAAGCGGAGTTCGCGCATTCGTTGCGCGCAAGATCGACACTGTCGCTGTCCTTCGCTGCCTTGGAGCTTCGAGTGGTCAGGTACTCGCGATCTACGTCGCGCAAGCGGCAGCCATGGGTTTGGTGGGCGCAGCCGCGGGCGCAGCTCTTGGAGTGGCAGTTCAGTTTTTGCTTCCGCGTGTGCTCACGGATTTCCTGCCAATCGATGTGCGCGTAGCGCTGGTGCCATCGGCGGTTCTCACCGGACTCGCAGTCGGTGGCTGGATCGCGCTCATCTTTGCATTACGGCCGTTGCTCGCGTTGCGCAACGTCTCGCCGTTGCAGACCCTCCGTCGCGACACTGATGCCGAGGTGTTGCGCATGAGGTGGACTGACGCTCCGAGGATAATCGTGAACGCGGCGATGATATTGAGCGTGATCGCGATTGCCCTCGAGCGCGCGCGAACGATCAGGCAGGCAATTGGGATGAGCGGGGCTACGGGTGTGGCAATTCTCGCGCTGGCAGCGAGCGCGGGATTTCTATCATGGGCCGCGCGCAAAGGACTCCGAACGCGCTGGCCATACGTGATTCGGCAAGGCGTTGCAAACCTGTATCGCCCTGGCAATCAGACTCGCGCCGTGACGCTGGCGCTTGGATTCGGCGCGTTTCTGGTCAGCACACTTTATCTCGTACAGAGCAATATCTTGCGGCGATTTACCGTTGCAGCCTCTGAGTCCCGCGGGAATGTCGTCTTCTTCGATGTGCAGCAGGATCAGCAGGCGGGACTCGACTCGCTTGTCAGGCGGCGAGGCTACGACGTCGTGCAGGTTGCACCGGTCGTGACAATGCGCATCTTCGCGATCAACGGAAAACGTGTCAGCGACATGAGCCCGGTGGCGCGTGGCCAGCGCGGTCGGGCGTCGTGGGCGCTGAGGCGCGAGTTTCGCTCGACTTATCGCGACAAGCCGGCCTCGAGCGAGACCATCGTTAGCGGTAAATGGTTTGGCGAACAAGCCTTGAAAGCGGCGTCCGATACCGGCGAGATCTCGCTGGAGGATGAAATCGCCAAAGAGCTCAACGTCAGGTTGGGCGACGTAATCACGTGGAACGTACAGGGCGTTGAAATTCCAACTCGCATCACCAGTCTAAGAACGGTGGTGTGGACGCGCTTCGAGCCCAACTTTTTTGTGGTGTTTGCGCCACCGGTTTTGAAGGGAGCGCCAACCCAATTCGTGCTGCTGGCACAGGTGAAGGATCCGACCGGAGTGGCGCTACTCCAGCGCGCGGTCGTGAACCGCTTTCCCAATGTTTCGAGCATCGACCTGACGGCGATCAAGCGAACGGTCGATCGAATCGTCGGGAAAGTTTCGCTCGCCATCAGGTTCATGGCGCTTTTCAGTCTGGCGGTTGCGATCCCGGTTTTATTCAGCGCTGTTTCGGCAACCCGACGCGAGCGGGTGCGCGAGGGAGTGCTGCTCAAGACCCTTGGTGCGACCCGCGGTCAGATCGCCCGGATTCTTCTGGCAGAGTACTCGCTGCTAGGGCTGTTGGGCGGACTGACGGGAATGCTACTATCGCTTGCCGGAGGTTGGGCCGTGGTTCGTTACATCTTTAAGACCGCGTTCGTGCCGCCAATCGCGCCGGTAGCGGGGATCGCAGCGGTGGTAGTCGGCCTGACGCTCCTCATCGGCTTGCTCGCCGGGCGTGACGTGTTCAAGGAGACGCCGATCGCCGCGCTAAGGGACGTGTGACGGTTGAAAACTCAAATAGAGACGAGAGTGTGCCGCGAGGGCGCTGCCGCCCGCTGCGGGCGGCAGCGTCGTTCTTCGTTTGGCGGGAGAAAATCTCCCTGATTCAATACCGAAACGGCGCGCCCTACTGAACCCGGAGAACGTAGATGTGCTCGCCTGGGAAGGTCGCGACGTTGCCCGACGTATCGAGGACCTTGACGTTCTGGGCTCCGGCCCCCGCGGCGACCGTCAGCCGGAAATAGGTGCCAGTTCCCGAACGATTCATGGACGAGAAGTTGCTGCCGCTGCCGACGGATTGAACCACCAGTGGATACGTCGCCGTGGATTGATTGAGCACCGATCTCGCCACCGGTGGCATCACGCTCCGGAAATTGTAGGACCGATACTGGTATTTCGCGTCGAGTCCGGCAATGCCAAGATGGTCGGCATACATCGAGACGAGCCAACCCTCCACCAGTGAATCGACCGGGGCTTTAGCGGCAGTCGTAAAATTTCTCACTCCGGTATCCGGTCCGGCTGCAAGCGCACGGGTAAATGCACGTGGAAGACCATTGGAATAATTGTCGGCAGCGAAACGAACGAACGCCCACGCCGCACCCCGGGTGGCCAGGCTGGTATCTGCCAGCTTGCTCATCGGCGAGAACTGGTCGGGTTTAACCATCCAATACGTAAGCCGCGCGAGATTCTGAAAGAAGAAGGCGTTGAAGTCGTTAGCCTGCGAGCATGGTGAGTTGCAGGGCAAAACGTCGTTGAATGTGAGTGTCTGCAGATCCGTGAATCCACGCTGAACGCGCCCAACTGCGTCCTCGGCGAGGTGTGCGAGCGCCTCATCGAGCCACGTCGCCTCGAAACTGCTCACCTGCGGATTCTGGTAGCGATTTCCAGCGTTGATCATATGCTGGAACTCATGGGCGATCGTGCCTCGCGTTCCCTGCCGCACGGAGCTGGTTGACCGGACGTTGCCGAATCTGCCGGTCGGATCGGGCGAGAGAAGATAGAAGATTTCCGCCTGGTTACTCTCCGGACAGAAAGTGCCGGCGCCACCGCCCTGGTCCGCAGGCGGGAAAAAGTCGCCGGCGAAAAAGAATCCGCCAACGAATCCGCCGCTGGTGTTTGGAGGTGTCAGCTTGTTAATCTGACCGGTGAAGAGAAGAATGATCCGACTGTTGCCGTCGACATCCGTCGCATTGTTGTAGTACGAGCTGTCGGTCGGAAACGTGATGTTGTCGAATTCCGTAGTGATGGAGTCGAGAACTGCCTGCGTGAACAACGTCGCGGGTGGGCCATCGAGAGTATCGACCGCCAGAATCGCGCGGCGACTTACCGACGCGACCTGCGCCTGGGTCTGGATGAAATTCTGACAGAGGTTCATGCTAGACGCATCAGGAATTTTCAGGTTTATGATGTCGCCCACCGCTGGAACCGCGGCGACTGAGACCTGCGCGCTACGCCGGGCAGAGAACCGCGATGAAAGATCGAACGGGCCCCTCGAACCGCGCAGAGTCAGACCCGATCTCTCGAACGCCCGCACTTTGTTATCGATCGCCTGCTGTGCGGTCCGCGCGAAGGGAACCTGATCGAGCTGCCGACTGTACTGGGGCACCACTTCGGGGGAAGCTTCGACTCCAAAAGCATCGCCCGCTGATTTGTCAGCCTTCACTACGTAATTCGAGACCACGTCGTGCGCCGAGCTGGTGTTTCCGACGATGATTACGTAATCGCGAGCGCCCGACCCCTGAGGGAGATCGATTCCGTTTGGAATGTCGGTCGGATTCAGGACTCTTACCTCGCCGACACCCATCGAACTGATATCACTGGGCGGTTTCGAAGGTCCGGTTCCATCGCTTCCACCACAGGCACCAGCAACGATCAGGACAAGAGGGACAAATCTCTTTATCACGCGAGACTCCTAAACAGGGTATCGGAGAGTGAGGGGGACGAATTCCGCATTAATACACGCCAGGCCAGAAAAAGGGCCTGGTCGTGGGTTACGCAATTTAAGGGCAACCGCATTCGTGAAAGCGGCAAAATCTGGCGTCTTGCAGCCAACCGCGGGCGGGCGTAACCATTTGCTTGCCCAACGTCCCACGGACTAATAGACTCTCACCATGGCTCCTGACGAGAAGCCACCGGAAAACTTTCGTTCGCGCGAACAGCAGGCGACGCTCGGGCTTCTTCGCACTGCTGATGCCGTGAAGCGCAGTCTCGCGCAGGTCATCGAGCCGCACGGTATCACTCCGCAGCAATACAACGTGCTGCGGATTCTGCGCGGCGCCGGCCCCGACGGTATGCCGACGCTCACGATCGGCGAGCGGATGATAGAACAGACACCTGGTGTCACACGGCTTGTCGATCGCCTGGAGCGAAAGGGTCTCGTAGCTCGAACCCCATGCCCCACGGACCGACGCCGTGTTTTCTGTCGAATTACCCCCAAAGGTCTCGACTTGCTCAAGGAGCTCGATGATCCGATAAACCGATGGGACGCGCAGGCCGTTTCAGTTCTTCCTCCCTCAGAGCTGGATTCACTGATCAATCTTCTCGATCGCGTTCGCGCATCGAACTACTAGGAGACACCTTGACGCACGATCACCCTCTCGCAAGGTGCTAGATCATTGATCAGTCAATAAAGAACTACAACTACGCCGTGAGAAACGCTACCGAATGGTCCCGATCCGGCGTCCAGCTTCCTCAACCGCCTCGTACAGCTGATCGAACGACTCAGTCACGAATAGAACGTCCTGGAAGTGATCGATCTCGAAAGGCTGATTGAACACCGCGTCGAGTGAGAATGGCCTGCGGTCGCATTTCGGGCCGAGTGCGTTAGCAGCATCGCCGTGCGACGAGATGAGGCCGCTTCCATAGAGCTTGATCTGACCGTCTTCCCGAATGAGACCAAACTCCACCGTGAACCAGAACAGCCGCGCCATCCGCGTGACGTCTTCCTCGTGCTCGGCAGCTGCTGCCACCTGACCATAGTGCTGAAGAAAATCGGCGAACACCGGATCGGCGTGGAGCGGCACGTGCCCGAACACATCGTGGAAGATGTCGGGCTCGGGGAGGTAATCGAGCTGCTCGCGTTTTCTAATCGTCACCGTCGTGGGAAATTTCCGGAGCGACAGGCACTGAAAAAACGCTTTCGCCGGGATATAGCCGTTCACCGGGACAGCTTCCCATCCGGTAGGTGGTGCAAGACGCCGATTGACTTCTGCGAGGTCGGGCACCGTTTCCCGCTTTAGACCAATCGTGTCGGCGCCCTTGAGAAAGATCTTGCTGCCATTCTTTCGCAGCTCTTTCATCCGGCGCTCGTAGAGCATCCCCCATACTGCGTGATCTTCTGGGGTGTATGAACTCCAATCCTGTTTTATGAAAACGGAGGTGTCTTCTACCAGCTCGTATAGTGTGGCGGTTGATTGCTGCACTGTCAGCTCCGGGATGCGAGACTTTAACGCATCCTCAAAGCTAACTGGCGGATTTGGGGGCTGAAAGCTTGGTACCGCCGACTCGCTTGCGAAGCGGCAATGTCAGTGTGAAGACAGAGCCCAGGCCGAACTTGCTGGTAGCGCTCACATCGCCGCCCATCGCGCGGGCCAAATCACGACTGATCGCGAGCCCGAGACCGGTACCCCCACTGGGGACTGAGCCGGGCGCACGCAGCTGCACGAACGGCTCGAAAATCTGTTCGATCTTGTCATCCGGAATGCCAGCACCTGTGTCGCGTACGCGGACGAGCAATGTATCGTCCTCTACCCTCCATTCCAGCTCCACGGTTCCACCGGGCGAGGTGAATTTCACCGCATTGGCGAGGAGATTCACCAGAATCTGCTGGACCTTTTCGCGGTCGGCGAACACGCTGAGCGAAGGATTGCCATTGCGATGAGTGTAGCGCACTCCCTTCTTGGTGAACTGTGGCCCGACGAGTGCTTCCGCACCGCGAAGCGTTTCTTCGATTGGAATCTCGGCCATCGATAG
>QHVA01000223.1 GCA_003223425.1 Gemmatimonadota bacterium | reverse complement strand
GCCGTCTGATTCATGGTGAGCAGTGTAGCACTGACGCTGCTGAACGCGCACAGCGACGCCATCGGCTACACTCGCGCCATGCTGGACCAACGAGCCCGCCTGCTCCGTGCCGCTGTCGGCTTCGCGTTGGTGCCGCCCGAGCACCCAGAACTTCAGGTGCTGCACCGCTGGCTCGACAGCTGGCGCGGCATCGGGGACATCGCGACTGGGATGACGCGGCAGGGTTGGGATCTCCAGCTGACCGAGTACGACGGCGAGCACTGGCGCGCAACGTTCTTCGTCTGTGGTCAGGCGCACTCCATCGTCGGGGGCTCGGCCTGGCAGACGACGCCGTGGCGGGCGACGCAGCGGGCGGCGTGGGATGCCTTGCAGAAGGCCGAGGAGGGCGGACGATGATGCAGTTCGCTCGGAGAACTTCGTTGGTTGTCGTATTGCTGCTCGCGGCTTGCACGAGCCCGCCGACGTGGACGTTCTGGAAGGAGACGGAACTGACGGCCCGAGACGGGCGAGTCATCGATGTAACTCGGCAAAGTGTCGAAGGGAAGCTCGACCGCACGGCGTGCGCGCTGGTGCAGCCTCAGCACGAGGAGCGTCAGCGTCGAGCGGATGACCTAACAGCCAGCCTCGAACGCCAACTAATTTAGTCGCGGTCGGCGGACGCTTGGAGCGGAAGGACACAATCGACGTGGTCCGCTTCGTGTGCAAGGAGGACAGCAGATGATATGAGCAGCGCTCATCGTCTTGTGCTTGCTCCTCTCCGCCGTGACGGCGTCCGCCGAGTGCGCGTGGGTGTTGTGGAGTTCGTTATCCGAGTTCGATCCACGAAATCCTCCTGCTGGCAAGCTCTCCGAGGCAGACGTGGCGTGGAGAATTCACCGGGCAGTCGGATCACAGAATGAGTGCATTCAACACCAGACCGGACTATTGGCCCGCTGGAGGGACGAAGCTCAACGAAAGGCGCGGTTGGGCGAACTCACCCTCTCACCGCAGTTCACCGAGCCAGACGGCAGAATCACCACGGCTCATGACGCATCAGGGAAGGTGGTAAATACCGTCATGGAACGCGCGTTTTGCCTCCCCGACACCGTCGATCCGCGAGGGCCGAAGGGCAAGTGAACCGAGACGAGACGTTCAAGTGGCAGTTCTCGGACCTCGCGACGCAGTATTACGTCGCAGCGAGAATCGCGGCGAAGACCGGTCTTGCTCCGATACATGGGAATCTATTCCATCACGCGGTCGAGCTATATCTCAAGGCCGCTCTCGTGGGCACAATTCCCGTCGAGCGAATGAAGCAACGCCCATACAGCCACGATCTGCGCGCGCTCTGGGGAGCGTTCAAGACAACGGAGGGCGATCCCGCGTTAAATCGCTTCGACCGCACAATCGAGGCGCTCCACGAGTTCGAGTCGATTCGCTATCCCGACAGGATCGTCGACCACGGGATGATCGTCACCATTGGCTGGAAGCCGGGCGACGTTGGGCCGATAACCGGCACGATGAAGATGCCCCCAAGTTACGAAATCGTGATCGAGGAGGTTGATCGTCTCATCATCGAGGTACTTCGGCGTGCTTCGGTGAACCCGAAGTTCTTCACCATGCGGTTCAGCCATCCGGTCGCGCGCGAAGCGCTCGCGTACGAGAACCCGGAGGCAGCGAGTTGGTTGTAATCGGCGGACTTGCAAGAGGCTGGACGGAGGACCGAAGCATTCCGTCAGGAAACATCCACGTCGCCGATGATCTGGATCGGTTCACCGATGTGAGCCTTGAGCGTTGCTTCAACCGTCTCCAACGTCGGAGGCGGAGTCCATTCGAGACTTCCGAAATGCTCGCGTCCTGACCACCACATCGTGAGAGCGAGGCGCTCTCCATGACGTTTAACGGACTGCAGAACGCCTTCCTCGCCGGTAGCAAAGTAGTCTCCCGGCGCGTAGGACGAAGCCCACGGCGGGGGCCATACCGAGACGACAGCTGCGCCTGACTTGTGTGTGAGCTGACGGATCTTCATAGAAGATCAATCCGCTGAACGAGGCTGTGCCCCTGAACCGCGATGTCGCGAAACTCGATGATGAGGTTCGCTCTCCTCGCTGCCACGAAGGCCGCCTGAGCAACAGGGAGCGTGGCGAAGTTCTCGATCTGTAGCGCGCCCTGATGCGCCGCCAGCAACCGCTGATAGAAGCGGATCAGGTCGTCGCGGAGCGTGCCCTCAGGTAGAAGGATCAGCCAGTCGCGGTTCCGATCATACCCCTGACGCGCCGACTGGATCTGCAAGAGGTTCAACACATCGAGTATCGCAAGCTGGTTGAAGGACGTAACGAGGGCGTCGATGTTACTGCAGATCGTCGGAATCTCGATCTTCGGCAGCGATTTGAACAGCTTCTTGGCGCGGCGGTCAGCCATGCGGTGTCGTGCCCATTCGAGGATCAGACTTGACGCGAGAGCAATGACAGCCCCTAGAACGAGGGACTGCGCTGGCGTGAGCATTGGCTCTTCAATCATTGGCTCTTCCGTTTCGCCTTCGCCCAGCGAGCCTGAACTGCCTTGCGCGCGATCTCGCGGCGCTGCTCAGGGGTGACGCCCTTCCAGCGTAACGAGCCGCCTTTCTTCCCGCCCTCGCGGCCCCAGGCGCGGAAGAGATCGAGTACGTCGTCGCGAATGAGCTTCCTCGGTCGCCTCTTGGGACTAGCCATCAGACGCTAGTTGTATCAGGCCCGAATCTGGCCCCGCAAGAGGGGGTCTGGTAGGCCTCTTGACACAAGAGGGGGTCTGGTATACTGTTGCCCCAGGTTCAACAGAAGCACCAAACGGGGGACAGCGATATGGCGACCAAGGCGAAGGCGGCAGGATGCAAGGCGGACTTCGTTGACGTCGGAAGGCGGATCGGCAACCCTAATCGAGGATGGTCGA
>QHVA01000220.1 GCA_003223425.1 Gemmatimonadota bacterium | reverse complement strand
CAATGCTCTTCTCACCGAAGGCGAGCGAGTAAAGCGGTTTGGATTCCTGCAATCCGAGCTCGATCGCGCCAAGAAAGATTTGCAGCGTGGAATCGAACAAGAGTATGCAGAGCGGGACAAGACCAACTCGGACGTGTACGCCGAGTCTTACGTATCCGCATTTCTGCAGTCGGAGCCGTCCACCAGCATCCAGTACGATCTCGATGCAGTCACGCGTCTGCTACCCGGAATCACGCTCGCCGAGGTCAACAAGCTGGCGGGCGAATGGATGACCGATACGAATCGGGTCTTGGCGACGACATCGCCCGACAAACCTGGAATTGTCAATCCTAGTCGCGGCGAGTTGCTCCTGGCCTTCGATGCGGTAAAGGGTGCCGAGATCGCAGCATACACTGAGACCTCGCCGTCCCAACAGCTAGTAGACAGAGACCCGCCTGGCGGCAGATTGATTTCGGAGCGGCAGATCAAAGAAGTTGGAATCACCGAGTGGAGGCTGTCGAACGGCGTCCGTGTTTTGCTCAAACCGACTGACTTCAATGCCGATCAGATCACCTTCACCTCGTACAGTCCGGGCGGAGCCTCGTTGCTTCCTGACGCTTCCTATATCGCCGCCAGTGCTGCCGATCTGATTCCCACCACCAGCGGCGTCGGCAAATTCACCGTGATCGATCTGCAGAAATTCCTTGCCGGCAAACAGGTCAGCGTGTACCCCTCGATCGACGACCTGAGCGAGGGAATTTCGGGTAGCGCCTCGCAACGCGATGTCGACACAATGCTGCAGCTGGTTTACCTGTATTTCACGCAGCCGAGACTCGATACATCGCTGGTCAACACCTTCATCGGACGCTTCAAGGGCGTTCTCGCCAATCGCAGTGCCAGTCCGGAGGCTGCATTCGGCGACACACTGCAGGTCACGATGGCCCAACACTCGGTCCGCGAGCAGCCCGTCTCGGCGGCGACTCTCGACAGAATCGATCCAGTGAAGTCTTTCGATTTCTACAAGGATAGATTCGCTGACGCGAGCGGGTTCACCTTCGTTTTCGTAGGCAACTTCAAGCCCGATTCCATAAAGCCGCTGGTCGAAAAATGGCTCGGCGCCCTTCCGTCCACGGGACGCAAGGAAACCTGGCGAGACACTGGCATACGTCCGCCAACGGGCGTCGTGCAGCGCGTTGTAAAGAAGGGAGCTGAGCCGAAGGCGCGGACCGCACTCGTGTTCACGGGCCCGTTCGAGTACTCGAGACAAAATCGCTACTATCTGAGTGCGCTCGCAGAGCTGCTCAAAATCAAACTGCGCGAAGCACTGCGTGAGAATCTCGGCGGCACGTACGGTGTGAGCGTCAATCCCGGCGCCACCAGGGATCCGCGGCCCTCCTACCGGTTTACGATCGGCTTTGGCTCGGCCCCGGAGCGTCTCGAAGCCCTCACTGCCGCAGCGCTCGCGCAGATCGACAGTGTCAAGCGCTTTGGAACTACGCCGGAATATCTCAACAAGGTAAAGGAAGCGGCGTTTCGGGCGCGAGAGACAGCGATCAAACAGAACGGCTACTGGTTGTCACAGATCTCGACGTTCGATCAAAGCGGCTGGCCGCTGGCGGAGATCCCGAATGGTGAGAAGCTCATCTCCGCTCTCACGGTCGACGACCTCCAGCGCGCGGCGGTAAAGTATCTGCGAACCGACAACTATGTTCGCGTCTCCCTTTATCCCGAGAATTTTCCAGCAGCCGAGAACCGTTAGAGAGCAACCCAATGGACGATTCGCTCTACTTCTCGGAGCAGCACCTCGCGGTTCGCAACATGGTCCGCGAGTTCGCTCGTAGTGAAGTAGCGCCGGTCGCCGCGAAGCTCGATGCGAAAGCAGAGTTTCCCTGGGCGAACGTCAAGAAAATGGGCGAGCTCGGCTTGCTCG
>QHVA01000219.1 GCA_003223425.1 Gemmatimonadota bacterium | reverse complement strand
CATGATCGTGATCAACGAGATGGCCAAGGTCGACGCTTCGCACGCGATCACCATCTCAGCCCACACGACGCTCGGCACATCGCCGATCGTGAATTTCGGGACGGCGGCTCAGAAGAAGCGTTACGTGCCGCTGCTCGCCTCGGGGAAAGTTCTCGGCGGGTTCGGGTTAACTGAACCCAGCGCCGGCAGCGACGCAGCGAATACCCAATCGACTGCTGTACGCAAGGGTGCACACTACATCCTGAACGGCAGCAAGATCTTCATCACTCACGGTGGTGTTGGTGAGATCTTCGTCGTGACTGCCGTGACCGATCCCGGGAAAGGCGCGAAGGGAATCAGCTCCTTCATCGTGACCAAAAAAGCCAGCGACCTGGACAAGGCCGATGGGCTCGGCATCGGGCACGACGATTCAATTCCTTCGATGCCTGGTTTCCGCTCCGGCAAGAAGGAAGACAAGCTTGGATGGCGTGCGT
>QHVA01000077.1 GCA_003223425.1 Gemmatimonadota bacterium | reverse complement strand
ATACGCTCAACGAAGAGCTGAATCAGCAGCAGGCTGCGCGCTCATTCGGCAACGTCACGGCCGACTACCAGGCCGCGGAATGGCTCAAGTTCAACTACTCGCTGGGAGCCGACTATACGAATGACGAGCGGCTCGAGGGATGTCCGGCGGAATGCTCGGACGTCGCGGCCGGAGGGCGTATCACCGAAGGTAAGGTCATCAATTACCAGATCGACAACAGTCTGACCGCAACGGCAACCCACAAATTCTCCGATGCGGTCGGTGCAAACCTGACGGTTGGTCAAAACCTCAACGCGCGAAACTTCCGCACATTCTCGGTGGTCGGTCGTACCTTGATTGCGCCGACACCGTTCAGCGTGCTCAATACGCTGACGCGAGACCCGCCGAGCGACTACCAAACTCAGGTGCACAACGCGTCGGTGTTCGGGCAGCTGCAGCTGGATCTGATTAGTCAGCTCTTCCTGACCGGAGCGCTGCGCAACGATTGTTCGACCACTTTCGGAAAGACCAACAAGTGCGCTGTGTTCCCGAAGGCAAGCGCTGCGTGGACGTTCACGAACGCCTACCAGCCGCCCGGATTCACCTTCGGAAAACTGCGGTTCTCCTATGGTGAAGCCGGTAACGAGCCGCAGCCGTATCTCAGCTCCGTTACGTTCAGTGGCACCAACCTCGTCGGTGGAATTGCGCAAGGCACCGGATTCACACCAACTCAGAGTGGGCGTGGCGGCCTGTTCTTCACATTCACGAAGCCAGCCACTTCGCTCAAACCTGAGCGTACCAAAGAGGCCGAAGGCGGATTCGATATCGGTTTCCTCGGCGAGAAAGCGGATTTGAGTGCGACGTGGTACAGCTCGAAGACATCCGACGTCATCCTCGTCACTCCGATTCCGGCATCATCTGGATACTCGAGCGAGGCGAAGAACGCTGGAAAGCTTCGCAACTCGGGTACAGAGCTTCAGCTCAATCTGCGGCCTCTGACTCGTCCCAACTACTCGTGGGATCTGGGGATCGGATGGGCGAACAACCACTCCAAGGTCGACACGCTCATCGGCGCGCAGTTCCTATATATACCGGGCGCGTTCACCGGCAACGTATTCCAGATCGGTTCGCCGATTGGTGTGATTCGCGGCGAAGGATGGGTGCGCTGCGGAATCAGCGATGACGATGCGATCGCGGGAATAAGTCTCGCAACCTACTGCGCCGGGAAGCCGAAGGGCGCATTGTACATCGACGATGGCACTAACTGCTACGAGAACGGAATGCCGTGTGAAGACACCAAGCTGCGCATCCTCGGCGACCCGAATCCGAAGTGGACTGGGAACGTTCACAGCACGTTCCGCGTCGGCAAGTTCGCGCTATCAGGACTCGTCGACGGAGTTACGGCACGCACAAGGACACGGAAGGACGCGCTATCTGCACGGGACCAACCAACGCGCAGTGTACCGGCAACGTGCACGCATTTGGCGATGGTGACTGGTATCCGGGGGCCGTAGTCGGGCCTGGCGCGGGAGCGAAGATTCCGATCGGCGAGAACTGGTTCCGCAACAGTAACCTCGCTGCGTGCCCGTTCACCGGGATCGACGAGCCATGCATGCAAGACGGGGGCTACGTAAAGCTTCGTGAGATCTCGATTGCTTATACGTTCACGCAGCCGTGGGTGAGTCGCTCGCTCGGAATGTCGAGCGTGGACTTCCGCGTGTCGGGCCGGAACCTAAAGACCTGGACGAAGTATACAGGACTTGATCCGGAGACGACCACCGGACAGACCTACGATCGTGTCGGCGGATCAGACTATTTCAATCTTCCCCTCACGCGGTCAGTGGTGTTTACGCTGACGCTCAACCGCTAAGCGCGAGGATAATCCAATGCAACGACACATAGCACTTGCCGCTGCCGGATTCGGCCTCGTTGTCGCGGTTTCAGCGTGCAGCAATTTTCTGGACGCTCCGAAAGCGGTAGCCGATCCGAACGCTCCAACTGCCGCCACGGTTAACCAGCTGCTACCCGGAATCGAAGCCAACATCTTCGGTGAGCAGGAAGGGCCGGTCGCGATGCTGATCTGCGAGTGGATGCAGCAGTGCGCGGGCACCGCTGGCCGGTTCGTCGAGGTGCAGGGAACTTACACCATCACCAACAACAGCTTCGACGGTTCATTCGCCAGCATCTACACCGCTGGCGGACTCGTCTCGATCAAGGACGCGGAAGCGCGCGCCGACGCGATTCCTGACAAACACTACAAGGGAGTTCTCGAAGTTCTCGAGGCAATGGACGTATTATTCGGCGCGGACAACTGGGGCAGCATTCCATACCGCGAAGCGATTACATCGACAACACCGGCCTTCGATCCGCAGCTTCAGATCTACGACGATTTGTTGAAGCTACTCGACCAGGCCATCACCGATCTGAATGGAAGTGGCACTGGTCCGGGCGGGTTCGACCTCGTCTACAGCGGTGACAAGACCAAATGGACTCAGGCCGCGCATACGTTGAAGGCGCGGGTCTATCTCCATCTGGCCGAAGTTCGCGGCGTGACACAGTACGCTCTGGCGCGCACTGAGGCGCAGGCGGGAATCAGCGCGCCCGCGAACGACTGGAACACAGTGCATTCAGAGGCGACCTCCGAGCGGAATATGTGGCTGCAGTTCCAGCTCACCTCCTTCGGGCAGGACCTCGTGGCAGGCGCGCGCCTCGTGGAGATAATGAAGTCGCAGAGTGACCCGCGCCTGCCGGATTACTTCGGAAAGAATACCGCCGGCGGTTACGGTGGTTACGATGTGGCAACACAGCTGACGGTTGGCGGCGATCCATCGCCAATTGCCAACTCGAACCGAAACGTTCCGACTTTCTCGCAGCCGATCATTACTTACGACGAGAACCAGCTTATTCTCGCCGAGACCGCATTCCGTGCCGGAGATATTCCGAACGCGGCGATCGCTCTGCAAAACGTGCGATCGCGCTTCGGAAAGTCGTTGATTGCGGCGCCCACACTCACCGACATCATGACGGAGAAGTACATCACTCTGTTCCAGAACATTGAATACTGGAACGATTACAAACGAACCTGTCTGCCGACGTTGACTCCGGCACTCGGACGTTCAGTGGTCCCTGGGCGTATACCCTACGGCATAACGGAAGTGCAGACAAACCCCAACACGCCTCCCGATCCGGGACCGACGTTGATCACGGGTCGGAACGCAAACGATCCGAACGCCTGCTAGTATTATTTTGAAGAATTGAGGAGCCACGCTTTTTCTGTCGGGCTCTGGCTCCTCAATTCTTCGCGGCTCTCTCACGATGCATCGCTCGAAATCTCCCCTCATTGCGGCGCTGACTGCGCTGACGACACTTTCGTCGTTGATCACGACGGGATGCTACGGTTACTACCAGCCGATTGCTCCGAACCTCACGGGCCACCAGCTCCAGTTGTCGATCACTGATTCGGGGTCGGTGGTGCTCGCGCCTCAAGTGGGTTTTCAAGTCGACGCCGTCGATGGAAGACTGGTCACCGACTCCGCCTCTCGTTACGTCGTTTCGGTCACGGGTGTGAGAAGACGCGACGGAATTGAAAACGAGTGGAAGGGCGAATCCGTTGCCATTCCCCACGCTCTCGTTTCAACGGTGATGGAGCGGCGTTTCTCTCGCGCGCGGACAACGCTCTTCGCGGTTGCGACTACTATAGCAATGGTAGCCGTGAAACACGCATTCGGCGGCGCTGGCGGCGCCACGGCTCCTGGTGGGTCGACGGGAAACGGAGGCGGACCGCGATAGGGAGATCAGTGCACGACTAGCACGTTAGTGCACGACTACGGTCGAGCGCGCAAAGCTATCCTCCAGCGACCAGATCACTTCATCGCCCGGCTGACCAAACAGAGTCTCCGTGGTAATCACGATCCGCACACCGAGAGGATCGCCGATTAGGCGATATTCGTGACCGGCGCCAAGCATCCTTAACGGAAGGGTGAAGTCCGTGATCGTCGACGCGGTCGCGAGACCAAGTCTGTTGCGTATTCCGTCGTGGCTAACGTACACCATCACGTCGATCCGATTCCGGTTCACAACGCGGATCGAAATCTCAGCCGGCGCCTCTTCTACCGAGACAGTAGCGGGGGGCTGTTGATGACATGACAGCGACGAGAGCGCGGTCGTGCCGAGGATCATGGCGCAGTAGCGGAACCGCATAGGACTTATAGTAGCGAGATAGTTTGCGGTCAGCCAATTCGGATCCAGCACGTGGCGTTCTGCCAGAGGCGTTGCAGAATTCCGCTCGACGCGCCGTTGCGTCGGTGTGGGCCTGGTCGGCTAAGGCTTTATATCGGAGCAACTTACAAATACTGCTGAGCTTTGGCCCCTCACCTGCCTTGGAGACGTCGTGCGGCGTGGTCGTCACGCCACCTCGTTCAACCGTCAATCCGAAGCAGTGGAGTCCCTATGCCCAGTCGTTCATTCAGTTTCATAACCTTCGCAGGCGTTCTGATCCTGGCAATCGCCTGCAGCGGAGACAATCCGGCGGGTCCGGATGTCTCCTCGCAGCTCAATTCCTCGAGCGCTCCGCTCAGTTCGGCGATCAAGTCGGATATTGCAGCGGCAGCGGGGAACGCAATAGCGCGCGATCTGGAAACATTGATCGCCAACGAAGCAGCAGCGGTCGGATCCTTTGCCGTCTTTGCCCCTGTGGCGTCACCAGCATTCGATGGCGAGACGTCGAGCTCCACGCCTCCCTCAAATCCTCCGGCGGAACAACCCAATTGTAGCGCGGGAAATCAGCCGGGGGTTTTTCTTTGCGCGAAGGAACCTGGTCCGGGTGATCATCTCAAATGCACGTACTCGGATGAGAAGAAGCTTTTCATTTGCGTGAAGCAGGAAGAGCCTTCGAGTCCGCCCTCCGGCGAGCCCAAGCCACCGGCTTCGAATCCGCCGTCGGGCGAGCCGCAGCCTCCCGCGCCGGCACCGCAAAATCCGGAATCGTGCAGCTTCAACGCAGCGGCTCTGATCTATAGTTGCCTCAAGTCTGGAGAAGGAAAGTCGGTCGTGAAGTCATATCAGTTCCTCGATGCGTCGGGTAACCCGATGGAGAAATTCGTCAAAGGTGCGACGGAGTCGATCCACTATCTGGTGAAGACCGACGGCAGCGAATCGAAAGACAATTACACGAGCGTCAGTCATTCGCTGCGGGACGTAACGGTGAGCGGTTTCCTCGGACCGAATCGCGTCTGGAACGGGTTCGCGAGCAGCGCCGACACGAACTCGTACAAGGAGGATTTGTCAACGCGCAAGTACACCGGCTTGTCGGTGGACACGCTAAAGGCGGTAACGTTCGTCGATGAGCGCGCGGCGCATCCCTATCCGCTGTCGGGCGTTGCAATCAGGGTTGTCGATTACGTGGTAGTGTCGACCGGCAAGCAGGTCGAGACCACTACGGTTCACAAGCGAGTCGTCGTGACTTTCAATGGAACCGCGGATGTGCCGATCTCACTCGGCGATTACAGTTGCGTGCTGCATCTCGACACGCACAAGGTGGACGGCTGTAAGTAGCGCTAAATAGACGAAGGATGTGGTTGGGAGAGGCGGGGTGCAGCGAGATCTGGCGCTACGCCCCGTTTCTTTTGGGCTAGCGCGTTTTGATTACTATCGCTCCTGCGATCGAGCCTTGCGGCGCGTCGCTCAGAACTGTAGGCACTCGAGTGGCGTCGATCCACTCCGCCGAATCGATGTCGGTAGTGCCGATGGTTTTCAGCGCGTTCAAATCCTCGAGGCGTTGCCGGTTCAAATAGACGAGGATCGCCTGGCTCCGCACCGTGCCGCCAGCAACGCTTCCGGTCGCCGGAGCACGAAGCCAATTCGGGCGTAGTCGACTAATCAGCTCGTAGGCATTCGTCGCGCTCGAAGCAGTGACCTCCGCTCGAGTGATGCGCGTTGGAGAAGTGCGAGAGGTTGTCGAACCAGTGCCCGTGGAAGCGCAGGCGGACAAAGCGACAATAAGAGAAAGGCGCGCGATTCCCAGAATTTGAGGCAAGCTTCCTCCCGGTTTGGTAAACCGTCACCCAGGCGTGACTCTCCGCTACCATACCGATATATGTCGCACGCCGCAACGAAGACGCCAGTCGCATACGTGCTATTGTAGGTAGATGTACCTATTACTAGCTTAGCGCCGAAGAGCGCCTGCGGACCGGTGACGCGCGTCGTACCTATCCGTGGGGATTCAGTTGTTGAGGGGGGCAGTGATGTCGACGCTTGCCACCATAGCGGTCATCCGCTTCTGCCGCGCGCTGCTGTTTTTGGTCGCATCGGCGATTTACCTACTGCCTGGCCAAATCGTGGCGCAGACAGGAGGAACCATCGCCGGCACCGTGACCGATTCCTCGGGAGTCCCGATTTACGGAGCCGAGGTCACGGTGGATAGCGCATCGGTTCGCGCTTTCAGTGACGAAAAGGGCGAGTTCAGGCTCGGCGGAGTCGCGCCAGGTGCTCGCCTCTTGAGAGCTCGGCGTCTGGGATTCGCCCCGGCCTCGGTGAACGTTCAGGTCTCTGACGCGGTGACGGCGTCAGTTTCTTTCCGATTGAAGTCAGTCGCGGCAACGCTACCGGCAGTTGTGGTTCACCCGTCGACCATGCGTTACACCGGGCGCCTCGCCGGCTACTACGAGCGGCTTGAGAAGAGCAACTCAGGAGTTTTTATCACACGCGATCAAATCGATCACGAGAACCCGAGCACCATGGGTCAGCTGCTTCAGCACGTCCCCAGCATTCGGGCGACGCGCGGCAGGGCGGGAATTACGAGCGTTCGGATGCGCGGCCGCACTTGCTGGCCCCTGGTATGGATCGATGGGACCCCGATGCCGGCAGGCGAGGTGGATCTTGATGCATTTAGTCCAAGCACCGTTCAGGGCATCGAACTGTATTTGGGCTCGACGACCGCGCCCATTCGCTACATGTATAACAGGGATCTATCGAGCTGCGGGACAATCTTGATATGGTCTCGCGGCCCTGATACCGATCCAATCACCTCGACTCCGACACCATCAGTAGATCTCGAGGCTCTGGTAACTCAGCTCTCGATCTTCAACGCCGACCAGGTCGATCGGCGGGCCGTTCTTGACACGACGCGGCTGCTTCAACTGAGCTTTCCGCCCCCTCTCTTCGCAGCCGGCGTTCCCGGTCTTGTCATCGCCGAGTTCGTTGTCGATACGGCTGGCAAGGTGGAGGATGGCACGGTTGGCATTGTGTCATCGACGGCTCCGCTGTTCACCGAGGCTGTGCGCGTTGCGCTCGAGAGTGCGAGCTACATACCCGCCCAGAAAAACGGACACCTTGTAAGGCAGCTGGTTCAGCAGCCATTCGAGTTCTCAGTCCCGCGTCCAAGCCGGTCGAAATAGCTCAGTTTCGGTAAGTCGCGGGGCCATCTCCGATCCTTTGGAACCCCTGCCAAGCAAAACCGGTCATTCGCCGGCCGATTAGAAATTGGACACACAAAACACTTGCGGAGTTCGGAGCCGGGCGATATACGTATCAGCGCTCGCCTAAACCTCAGCTGCGAGAAGTTCCTCAGAGCGACAAAAAAAGGCGTCCGCTTGCGCGGCGCAACAATCAGTGGATTCAGGAGATTGCTAGCTCGGAAACCCGTCCGTCCTAGTCAGCCTCTCCTTTTTTGTTCCTGTATGTCACGCGTTTTTTAGTCCGCTTTTCTGATTGCTGTTTGGCAATCCCTTTCCATAGGAGGAACTGCTACCCGCTCGCACGCCGTCAAGCGCCAGCAGTTGGCGCAACACGTCGCTCTCTTCTCGTGATTTTCGAAACCTCAGAGGTAGGCATGACGAAACTCTTACGTTCTGTGAAGTTGTTGGTCGCTATTCTCGCGGCGCTGACACTCGTAACGCCGGCTGTCGCGCAGGGACAGGGTGCAGTGCTGACAGGTCGCGTCGTTTCCGATCAGGGTCAGCCGCTCGCCGGCGCGAACGTGCAGGTGCCCGAGCTCAGCATCTCTGTCGCCACGAATCAAGCCGGGGTGTTTACGATCGACGTTCCCGCCGGCCGTGTTCGGGGACAGCCGGTAACGGTCCGAGCCCGAGCGATTGGGTATCAACCCTCGACAAGTCCGGTCGCGCTAACGCCCGGCTCCCAGACAGTAGACTTCAATCTCAAGAAGGAACTCACCGAACTCTCGGCTGTTGTCGTTACCGGCGTCACCAAGGCGACGGAGCAGATCAAGCTTCCATTCACGGTAGCTCGAATCGACACAACGCAAATGCCGGTGACCGGAACTAACCCGCTGTCCCAGCTACAGGGAAAAATTCCGGGCGCGACGATCGTTTCAGCGACGGGACGTCCGGGAACGGCGCCTTCAATCGTATTGCGCGGCCCCGTTTCGCTAAACGCAACGGGACGTACGCAACAGCCGCTTTACCTTTTGGACGGCGTCCCACTTCAGGGCTCGCTGCCGGACATCAACCCCAGCGACATCGAAGACGTGGAAGTCGTTAAGGGTGCCGCCGCTGCAGCCCTGTATGGTGCTCGCGCCGGCGCCGGTGTGATCAACATCACTACCAAGAGCGGTAGAACCGCACCAGAAGGCGTTCGATTTGGCGCGCGTACCGAAGTCGGCGCAGGCGACGTCGAGCGTCGCTTCCCACTTGCCACTCATTCACCGCTCATACTCAATCCGTCCAGCACATACTTCTGCACGCGCGAATTGGTAGGGGGATCACCGTGCGGGCGCTACATCGATTGGGACAAGGAAGTCGATAGAATCAATAATTCGGGCGAAGACTTCTCACTCCCGCCGCAGCAGTTCATGAACGAGGCGGACTTCGCCAGCGCCCCCAATTACGACCAGATGACAGGCACATTCATCGTCTATCCCTGGCCGATAATGCGCGACCCCGTGGCGCAGATGATCACGCCGGGTACGTTTGCGAACAGCACGCTCGACATGCGCGCGAAGGTTAGCAACACCGGTGTCTACGCGAGCATTGGTAATCTGACGCAGCAGGGTCCGGTGCAATTCATGGGAGGGTTCCTTCGCAACTCGGCCCGCGTCAACGTCGATCAGAGATTCGGCGACAGAATCTCCGCGAACATCAACAGCTTTTACAGCTCGACGCTCGATCAC
Source organism: Gemmatimonadota bacterium (assembly GCA_003223425.1). GTDB lineage: Bacteria > Gemmatimonadota > Gemmatimonadetes > Gemmatimonadales > Gemmatimonadaceae > UBA4720. The sequence goes on along the minus strand of QHVA01000077.1, from coordinate 9,174 downwards.
GGGTCGCAACTGGATGACGAAGGCGCAGGCTCGACCAGCCCCTTCTTCACAATCACGCGCGCGCCGTATATGGCAAACCTCGAGGCGCGAGACAATCTCGATCGAATCGTGGTTCGCCATAATCCACTGGCCCAGGGCTCCCAGAATTACAACCCGCTTTACGCGACGCTCTATAATCGCCGAGCTGACCGCGGGACAAGATTTGTTGGCGGCTCGACGGTCAGGTATACACCGCTGGACTGGCTCAACCTCGATGGTACTTTCGGCTACGACCGGTCCACTGGCGTCTATGTCCAGCAACGAGATCGTGGTTGGAGAGTGGTGAGTCCCAATCCGACGACGTCAGCAGGTCAGATTTACAACGGAAGCATAGACAATCAGCAATATACGACGAGCCTCAGCGCCGCTGCCACTCGCTCATATGGCGATCTGAACACGACTTTCACAACGCGATATGTCTACGGTGACCAAACGCTGCGTACTCAGGACTTTAACGGCGTTGACCTCGTCGTTGCAGGCCTTGTCTCGGCGGATGCAGCAACCAAAAACTTCGCGATCGGCTCGACGAACCAGGAAATCCGCGACATGGGTTTCTTCTTCGGCACTGATTTCGAGTACAAGGATCGCTACATCCTTAGCGGGCTCGTTCGTCGCGACGGAAGCTCGCTCTTCGGGGCCGGTAATCGCTGGGCGACTTTCGGACGCGTTGCAGGCGCCTGGATTGCGTCGCGCGAACCGTGGTGGCCAGCCGCGAACGCGCTCAGCTTGTTCAAGCTTCGTGCGTCGCAGGGGACCACTGGGCAGCGCCCACGGTTCACCGCTCAGTATGAGACCTACACGATCGGCACTGGCGGAACTCTCAACCCGAACCAGCTCGGCAACAAGAATCTGAGACCGGAAGTGAACAAGGAGACCGAGCTCGGTACCGATCTCGAGTTCTTTGGGAGAATTGGGTTCAACCTGTCTCACTCGAAAGCAGTCATTGATCGGCAGATCCTGCCCGTGACTGCATCGTCCGCGTCTGGCTTCTCGAGCGTGTGGCTCAATGCAGGCGAGCTGACCAACAAGACATGGGAAGCAACGCTCACGGTGCCGATCATCAATCGCGGGAGCCTCAACTGGAACTCGCGTCTGATCTATGACCGGACCAGCTCGATCATTACTCGCCTCGATGTTCCTGACTTTACCGGGGACGTCACTGCAGGAAATACCTTCACCGTCTTCAAGTTCCGCCGCGGAGAGAGCGTCGGGACGATGTACGGTGTCGATTTCGTGAGAAACTGCAACCAGCTTCCATCGGCTTTCGCGAGCCAGTGTTCCATGAACTCCGGCGATGCAAACGCTGCATTCCGTCCCAACGATATGGGCTACGTCGTGTGGGTCGGCGCCGGAAATCAGCTGACCGAAGGCGTCACTCGGAACCTGTGGCGCGCGCAACTTCCGCTCGGCACCGGACCCTGGGGAAACAGAACTAACTGGGGAATGCCAATCGCGCTGCGTGATTCCACCGGCGCCATTGCCAACGTTCCTGTCGGAAACGGTCTGCCCAAGTTTCACTGGGGTCTGTCGCAGACCGTCGACTGGAACAAGTTCAGCCTTTACGGCCTGCTCGACGCAGCGCGCGGCCAAAAGCTCTGGAACATCCAGTATGCGTGGTCACTGGGTGATCTGACGAGCGGAGAGGTGGATCAGTCCGGCAAGTCGGTGGAAACTGCGAAGCCAGTGGGTTACTGGTGGCGGCAAGGTCCGTCGACATCCCCAACGGCTGGAAGCACGGCTGGCGTGGGAGGATTCTACGATGTCCTCGGTCCTAACACGTTCAACGTCGAAGACGCCAGCTACGTGAAACTGCGCGAGATGTCGCTCAACTATCACGTAGGTCCTGTGGGCGGAAACGGAGACTGGAAGCTTGGGCTCATCGGAAGAAATCTGAAAACGTGGACCAAGTTCCGCGGATTCGATCCAGAGTCCGGCAACGTTAGCGGGCCATTGAACTCAGCGGTACTAACCGGCATAGCCGGTTATCGCTACCCGAAGCTGAGAACGTGGACCGTCCAGCTCTCGACGAACTTCTAACCCGATTCTAAAGTGGTGAGGCGAGCCGCCGTAGTACGCGGCTCGTCGCGCCTCACCTTCATAGACAGTGAGGTATTTGATGCGTAAGAGAACTCCCGTCAGACTATGGTGCGCAGCCGTCGTATCGGGAATTGCGCTGCTTGCCGGCTGCAGCGACAATCCGCTCGCCATCAGGAACCAAAATAACCCAGATGTGGCTCGAGTCTATGGAACTCCCAGAGACGTTGAGACCATCCTCTCCAAGCTTTTCCAGCAGATGTGGAATGCGCAGCATGGAGCAGTGGGAATTGGTGCTCAAACGATGGTGATGTCGCTCGAGAGCCACTCCGCCCTGGCGAACTTCAGCATGGGCGCCCGCGCTACAATTCCCCGCGGAACAATCAGTAATTCATTGGGCAACGCCAGTCAGACCGAAAACTTCAGAGATTTTGACGTTCTCACTCGAAACACACGCAGCGCCGCAAATGCTATCGCCGCGCTCGATCGTTTCATTGCGAAGGGCACTGGTACAGGCTCACCGGCGCGTGACGCACGGGCCAGATCTTTCGGCTACTTCAATCTCGGATATGGTCTGGCCAACGTGGCGCTGATTTACGACTCCGCCGCGATCATCACACCTGATGTTCCCTCCGACGTCGTTCCTCCGCTTTCTGATTCGAAGGCGGTGATGGACGTCGCCCTCAAGATGCTCGACTCCGCCTTGGCAATCTCGTCCAGCGCCAACGCTACTAACGGCACGGGCGGCTGGCCAATCCCCGGAGGCTGGCTTTCAGGTGGGCTAGCAGCTGATGTTCCGATTGCTCGATGGCAGCAAGTAATTCGTTCTTACAAAGCACGCTTCCGTGCTGGCGAGCCGCGTCTCCCCGCCGAGCGGGCCGCGGTTGACTGGAACGCGGTGGTGAACGACGCGACGAATGGTATTACGACTGATTTCATCGTCAATGCCGACGCCACCCTTGGCTGGAGCGCTACCTGGCAGTCGCAGCTCGCGGTGGATGCGACGTGGAGTCAGATGACTCCGATGATTCTCGGGATGGCAGACACCACCGGGGCCTACGACGCGTGGCTTGCAACTTCGCTCACGCAGAGGACTCCGTTCCTCCTTCGCACGCCCGACAAGCGGTTCCCTTCCGGCGATACCAGAGGGATACAGCAAGCAGTCACCGGAGGCAGCCGCGCAGGAACTCCAGTCGGCAGCATCCTTTATTTCCGGAACAGGCCGGCGGGTGAGGACAGCCCGGCCGAGCCCTGGGGCAACTGGTACTACGACAACTGGAGATTCTGGGCGATTCGTCAGGCTGGTGGCAACGGACCTGTCGAAGCATTCTCGCTTGCCGAGAACGACATGTTGGCAGCCGAGGGATACATTCGCACGAATCGCGTCGCCCTGGCGATTCCGCTGATCAACACATATCGCACCCGGGCCGGCCTGGCGGCGATTCCATCCACGACGGATGCGAACACGGTCATTCCTGGTGGAGCTGCTTGCGTTCCACGCGTTCCGCAGCCGCCGGGCTATACGACGACTGCCTGCGGCAACGTGCTCGAGGCGATGAAGTGGGAGAAGCGTCTCGAAACGAGCTTCACGGGTTACGCACAGTGGTGGATCGATGCCCGTGGCTGGGGCGATCTCGTTCAGAATACAGTTGTGGAATGGCCCGTTCCATGGCAGGAGTTGTACGCTCGCGTCAACCTGAACCTGTACACGACCGATAAGGTTCGGGCCGCGAAGGGAACTTACGGTTTCTGACGGAGGGAGAGTGACAGGTAGTGGGCTCGGCCGTCGGCGTGTAGCCGACGGCGAGCCGCGTCGGTTTTGGATCGGGTGTCTGCTGACGTTCCTGCTGGGAGTGAGCTCCGGGTGCTACGTCTATGCGCCCGCGGCCAGGACTCCGGCAGCGGGCAGTCGATTGCTACTCGAGCTGAATGACCAGGGTCGGGTTGCGTTGGGAGACAGCATTGGGCCAACGGGCCAGGAAGTCGAGGGCACGATGACGTCTGATTCCGACTCGGCGTACTCGCTGAAGGTTGTACGGGTTGGATATCTGAATGGACAGTCGAACCAGTGGAACGGAGAGCAGCTGACAATAGCCCGGAATTTGGTCAACAGGGCCATGGAGCGACGTTTTTCATCGAGTAGGACCTGGCTGACCGTCTCGGCGATCACCGTGGCGACAGTTTTGTTCATCGCTTCACGTGGCCTTCTCGGCTTCGGCTCGGAAGGTCGTACCGGTGGAGGAGGAGAACCAGGGCAACAATAGTCAGTGGGCAGTTGACGTCTTGAAGATTTAGGACCATGTCGGTTTACAATATTTCTGGAGTACCGCTAATGCGTTTATCTCGTCTCGTAATGCTGTGTGCTGGCGCTGTCGCAGTGAACGCCTGCGGAAGCGACAAAGTAACCACACCATCGATTCCCCCCGTCGCACAAGTGCGATTCATTAATGCGGTAAACGACACCGGCGCGCTCGACATGCGCGCGATGGACCAGATCGCGTTTTCACCAGTGGCGAACAACCTCGCTTACCGCTCCGGTACGGTTTACTTCCCGACGTCAGTAGGCTCGCGTCACTTCAGAGTCTTCCCAACGAGTACCAACATCGCGATCACGTCGCAGATCATCGATGATGAATCAGTTACGCTCACCGCTGGGACACGCGTGACGCTCTTGCTGACAGGAAGTGCGCGGGCGAAGACAGCCAAATTCGTCATCATCAGCGACGACACTCAGGCACCTCCAGCCGGCTCGATCAGCGTCCGGATGGTGAACGCCTCGACTGGTGCGGTTAACGGATACTTGGTCAACGCCCCGGCCGATCCCCTACCCGGTTCGGCGACGTTCGCAAACGTCGCGAGCTTTGGTACGTCGAGTTATGTCGACAAGACGGCTGGCGCTGCGCAGTTACGCGCTGCCGATCCCACATCCGGCACCGTGACGGCTTCAGCGACGGGACCAGCGGCACCAGCCACGCTCCCGGGCGAATTCCCCCCGGCCGGTGTAGGGTCTTCCGGAACGAAATTCTCGGTCTACTATTTTCCTGCGGGCGTCGCGGGCAGTCCAACTGCCGCCGTGACGACCCCGAGTCTCATTTGGTTCGTGGATCGCAATCCATGTGACGGGGGCTGCTAAAAAGCGGCAGCGGTTGGCCGAGCAGGTAAATGCACCCTTCGCGTAGTGCGAAGGGTGCATTTTAGTTTCTGATGGTGTTCTCGTCACGCACTGGTCTGTTGTGGATCACCGCCGGCATTGGCGCGGTGGTGCTAGCGGGCAGCATTTTCGTACGTCGGCGCGCACCACGAATCGCTCTTCGCGCGCTCCACCGCTCAGGCTCCCGTATCGACCGGTTCAAGTTGACGAAGAAGCGTTTCATCCGACAAACACTTCTCACCGACGAAGCAATCGCGCAGGCGGTGAAAGAGCACGCCACCGAGCAGTCTATCGACGAAGCGAAAACCTGGCGCCGGGTCGAAGAGTACATCGACGAGATCGTACCATTCTTCAACATCCTCACCTACTACAAGATCGGCCTCGTCGTCAGTCGGCTGCTGCTCAATTTTTTCTACAAAGTCTCCGCAGACTACGCGGGAAGATCATCGCACGGGACGGCGCCGCGCGACGCGATCGTGATCTATCTGATGAACCACAGATCGAATGCCGACTATGTGCTCGTCGGCTACGTGCTGTCGGGTCAAGTCGCAATCTCATACGCCGTCGGCGAATGGGCGCGCACATTTCCGCTCGAATACATCTTCAAATCCTTCGGCGCGTATTTCATTCGCAGAAAATATCGGGAGAGACTCTATCACACCGTTCTCGAGCGATATGTCCAGCTGATCACGCGCAACGGCGTCACGCAGGGAATCTTTCTCGAGGGTGGACTCAGTCGCGATGGGAAGCTCGGCAAAGCGAAGATCGGTCTGCTCGACTACGTGATCGGCGTTGCTCGCGATCCGGAGCTGCGCAGCAGACTCTACGTCGTGCCCGTCGCAATCAATTACGATCGTGTGCTCGAGGATCGGTCACTCCTGCGCGAGCTGGATGCACGCGAAGGGCGACAGCGTCCGCCGCGCATCGCGCAATTCGGCGAAGTGATTCGCTACGTGTGGTGGAATATGGCGCGCCTCGTCGCCCGAAAATGGAAGCGCTACGGGCGCGCCGCCGTCGTGATCGGAGATCCGTTTCCGCTGGCGCCGTGGCTCGACGAGCAGGACCGGGAGATCGGCGACTTGTTCGCGATCGAGCGGCATGAGCGTCTGGCCCGAGTGCAATTGCTGTCCGACTCCGTCCTCGAGAAGATCGCAGCGATCATTCCTGTCACTCCGGTCTCGCTCGCTTGTGCCGCAGTGCAAAGCTTCGACGGAGATTTCATCTCCCACGAACGGTTGATCGCGCGGATGGAAGAAATGCGCGACGTGTTGCGCGAGCTCAATGCGCGCGTGATCCACCAGGAGGGAACCGCCGAGGAGATCTTCGACCGCGCCTGGCGGATGCTGAGGATGCGCCGGATGCTGGTGAAGGTTGGTGGCGGCTACTCGGTGCTGCCGGGTAATCGAGCCCTCGTCAGCTACTACGCCAACAGTATCAGCCACCTCCTCGGGCCTTTCGCTGAGGGCGTTCGGCAGCGAGATCTGTTGCCTGCACTTGCCGCCGGAGCCGTAACAGTCGGGTAGGGGAAAAAAGAAGGGGCTGCGTTGACACAAGTCCCCGTCCTGTCTAACTTTACAGGCTAGTTTGCCGCCGAATCAGCGGCTTTGGAATTACGTTCAGAGTTAATGCCGACAATCAATCAGCTCGTCCGTCAGAGCCGCCGCGACGTCCAGAAGAAGGAAAAGGCGCCGGCGCTCAAGTCAAATCCTCAGAAGCGCGGCGTCTGCACCCGCGTTTATACCACAACTCCGAAGAAGCCGAACTCGGCGCTTCGCAAAGTTGCGCGCGTTCGACTCACCAATGGATTTGAAGTCACTGCCTACATCCCCGGCGAAGGTCACAATCTGCAGGAGCACTCCATCGTTCTCATTCGCGGTGGCCGTGTGAAGGATCTGCCGGGTGTTCGCTATCACATCGTCCGCGGCTCGCTCGACGCATCGGGCGTCAACGGCCGCAACAAGAGCCGCTCGAAGTACGGCACCAAGAAGCCGAAGGCCGCTGCTGCAGCTGGAGGAAAGAAGTAATGAGCACGCAGGAAAAGTTCTCGGGAGCTGAAAATTGAGTCGCCGTAAGAAATCCATCAAACGTCCAATTCTTCCCGACGCGCGCTACGATAGTCAGACCGTCTCGAAGTTCATCAACGCCATCATGTACCAGGGCAAGAAGTCGACTGCCGAGCGCATCTTCTACGGGGCTATGGACATTGTCGAGAACAAAACGAGCCAGCCTGGCGTCACGATCTTCAAACAGGCGCTGACCAATCTCAAGCCCGCCGTCGAAGTGAAGAGCCGCAGAGTCGGGGGCGCGACATATCAGGTTCCCGTCGAAGTTCGTCCTGATCGTCGCACCGCGCTGGCGATGCGCTGGCTGATCACGTTCTCACGCAGCCGCAACGAGAAGTCGATGGCCGAGAAACTTGCCGCTGAAGTGATCGCCGCGAGCAAGGGCGAAGGTAATGCGATCAAGAAGAAGGACGATACTCACAAGATGGCCGAAGCGAACAAGGCGTTCGCGCACTATCGCTGGTAAACCGCCCTTCGATTGACGCAAAAACCCCATTCACAAAGCGTGAATGGGGTTTTTTTTCGGTCTTACAGCGGCGTCGGTTTTCGCGCTCGCGCTCCCTTTCGCCTCTCTGTCACTTCGCGCGCTCTTCTTCTCCGCTCGGTCGATGTTGCGATCACCGCCAATGCCAGCTCGATCAGACCGTACACCATCGCGACGAGCGACAGAAGTGATACAACGGCGAGAAGCCGGGTCATGCCGGTGGATAGCGTTCCCTTGATTACCTCGTAGGTCGAGGCGTAGACCAGTATCACCGAAACAATAGTGATCACCGTCGCCTTGCCGATCGACATGCCGTGATCTACGTGGGGATGTATTTCGTGCGGCTGCTCTACGGTAGCCGAAGGCTCAGTCATCGAGAATTCCGGTTTGCGGTTCCGACGGTACGACCAGAATCAAAGCATCATGCTTCGTGCCGTCCCCACTTTCAAGCACAAGTGGGAAACCGAGAACGCGTGAGCGAAAACATACGCTGGTCGCGGCCCGCTAGCCGCGATCAGCGAGGCTATCGTAAGTCTCAACGCGACTAAAGCTTGCGAGCCGTGCTTCACCTGCGCATCTTCGCATCATAACCCGTAGAGCTCTTCAATCCCTCGGCCCACGGTCGAGGGATTTCCGTCGCGTTACCACGCGCTGCGGGGAGAGCGCGGAGGAAGTATGAAGTATCCGGAAGTCCGGAACTATGTCGGCGGATCGTTTGTCGGCACCGACCGCTCATTCCTCGAGGTGTACAACCCGAGCGATGGCAGCATCATCTCGCGCGTCCCGCTGTCGACGCAGGACGATGTCGACGCAGCGGTTGCCAGCGCGCATAAGGCTTTTCCGGCGTGGTCCGCGACTCCGATAAAGGAGCGCGTCCAAGTTTTTTATCGCTACAAGGCGCTGCTCGAGAAAAACATCGACGAGCTCTCCGCCCTTATAACAGAAGAAAACGGCAAGGTGGCATCAGAAGCTCGCGCCGAGGTGCTAAAGTCGGCGGAATTGTGCGAGTTTGCGTGTTCGCTGCCACAGATTGCTCCCGGTGAAGTTCTCGAGGTTAGTCGCGGCGTCGAGTGCCGGATCGAGCGGTACCCACTCGGCGTTGTTGCGGCGATCACGCCGTTCAACTTTCCGAACATGGTTGCCAACTGGTCGCTTCCGAATGCGATCGCTCTGGGCAATTGTCTCATCCTGAAACCATCGGAGCTGGTGCCGCTGAGCGCCGGTAGAATCGCCGAGCTGCTGAAGGAAGCGGGTTTACCAGAGGGAGTGCTGCAGATCGTAAACGGCGGCAAGGAAACAGTGGAGGCCATCTGCGATCACCCAGCAATTGCCGCGGTGAGCTTCGTCGGGTCAACGAAGGTTGCAAAAGCCGTGTATCGGCGCTCGACGGCGACGCTTAAGCG
>QHVA01000216.1 GCA_003223425.1 Gemmatimonadota bacterium | reverse complement strand
TCCTCGTCGGACTGAGCCATTGGGAACGGAAGAATGCCGTACGCCTGAATGCCGAGTTTGCGCAGTCGCGCGCTGTCAGTGACACCGGTGCTCAGATAAGGGACCACCGCGATCTTCGGATCGAGCTCGCGCGCTGCATCGGCGATCGCAATGAACATCGCCGAGCCTGGATCAGATGCCGGCGCTTCCTCGCCGCGCTGCGTGACCTCAATGGTCACCCCCGGCTCAGTCACTACGGCGCGCATTCTCTGTATGACCTTGTCGATCGATTGGCCCGGTAAGGTCCGGACGTTCAGAATAGCGCCTGCAGAATCGGGGATGACGTTAAACTGCTTCCCTCCCTCGATCATCGTTGGAGAAATGCCGTTGCGCAGCACTGCATTGAACACGGCGACACGGGACAAGACGCGCGCTCCGTCCTGAGTTCGCTTCGGATCGCCGGCGACCAGATCGAGCATCGCCCTTTTCTCGTCCGCGTTTGGCCAGATCGCAGCCAGTCTCGCAAAGAACTGTCGTGTGATATCGGTCAGAATGACCGGCTCGGCGTAAGCCGACAATTGCTCGAGCGCGCGACCGAGGCGGAAGATGGTGTTGTCAGGAAGTGGAATCGCGGCGTGGCCGGCAGTACCTCGCGCGGTGACGGTAACGACGTGCGAAACTTTCTCCGCGCTCTGCACCGCGAGATAGGTTGGGCCGTCATCAATGATGCGCGTCCGCCCGCCTTCATTGAGCGCGAACTCAGCCTGCAGAAGTTCCGGATGGTGGGCCACCAGCCAGCCCATTCCCCATTCACCGCCTGCTTCCTCATCCGCCGTCGCGACAAAGACGACGTCTCTCGATAGTGTCGCGTCCGACTCAGCGAGCATGCGTCTGAGCAGCAGCATCGTCATGAGATTTGCGGCCAACATTCCCTTGTCGTCTATCGTCCCTCGCCCGTACAAGTAGCCGTCACTGATCTCGCCGCCGAACGGATCATGCGTCCATCGCTCTCGCTGCACTCCTACCACGTCCATGTGCGCGAGAAGGATTACCGGACGACGCGTAGCGTTGCCGCGAATGCGCCCGATCACCTGAGCGCGATTCTTTGTCGGCTCGAGCAGTGTCGTCTCGATGCCCTCATCTCTGAGAGCGCTCTCGAGGTAACGCGCCAGCGGCAGCTCGTTGCCAGGCGGATTCGTGGTGTCGAACCGGATGATTGCCTGGAGTCTCGACACCGTCTCGGCCTCGACTCCCCCCGAGTCAGGCGTCAAGCAGGGCCTCAATCTTTCTGATCAGCGGCCGAAATGACAACTTGTCCGCGCCGGCACGAGCGGCGATCTCGTCCGCGTTCTCGCGCTGTCCCTGCGCGAATAGCTCTCTGGCGAGCCACGGCCCGGCGCTCGGATTTCGAAACCAGTCTACATCGAAGCGATCAGTCAGCTCCTCGTTAAGGACTGACTGTAGCTGCCAGGCGCGCAGGTAGCGGGCAGAATAGTATCTGGGATCGACGTCGACGAAGGCGTCTGCCGGGTCGTACTCGAAGCCGGTCGCGCTGGTCAGCAGGGAGACGTACAGATCCGGCAACTCCGACCAGCGCACGTCGCCGCTGTACAGCGCGCGCTCATAGAGAAATTTGGCGCAGTAGCGTCGCAGAAAATGAAGCTCCTCGACGCCCGCGGTACGCAGGAACTTTCCGACCTTATTCGTGCCCAACTTCGTATAGCGCAGCAGCCAGCCCCTGTCCTGCATCCTGTGGTCGAACAACATCGCGTACGATTCAGTGACCGAGTTGTCGCCAAGCCATCTGAACTCGAAAGGGTAGTCGGGGCTGGCGTAGCCGAAGTGCAGCGCGTGTCCGAGCTCGTGCAGAAACGTGTTGTAATCGCTCTGCCCGCCGTGCGGCCGCAGAACGAGATAGACTTCCTCGGGCACGCGAACCGGTGAGCAGAATGCCCTGGATCGTTTTCCTTCCCGGTCGCCCACGTCGAACACTATCCGTCCGTCGGCGGTCGGATCGATCCCCATCTCCAAAATCTGCCGACGCATTACTGCTTCCATTTCGCCGGCCGGAAACGCGTCGTCATACTCCGATGCCCGAAAGAGCGCCAGCCCGTCGGCGCGTTTTGCCTCTGACGACCTGATCCCGAGGGATTTTTTCAGAACCTGTGCGAGTGTGTCCTCCCACATCGACTCGGTGTCTCGCAGAAATCTCTCGCAAAGAGTGCCGAGCGCGTCGAGAGATATGTCAGAAACTGCCTCGAACGACGCGTTGTAATCTCCCGCGATGTCGAGAGATTCGATGTATTCCTTCTCGCGCTGCAGTCTTTCCAGCCGCAGCGGACCATGCTCCTTCTTCACCAGCTTTGCTCTCGCCTCATCCAGCGCCAGTCGCAGCGCACGGTCGCGAGTGTTCGCGATCTCGATCGGAACTGCCTGATACTGGATCACGCGCCCATCCGGTGATCGGATGACGGCGGTATTTTCCCATTCTATCTCGCGCTCGTCGAGCTCGGCGAGTGGCTTCGCCGCCTGCGACTCGATCTCCCACTCGAGCAGCGACTGCGCGGATCGTTTGTCGTCGGTGTTGTTCGCCGCTGACCGGAATGCATCGAGCGTCAGCTCCAGCGCTTCGATGCCGAGAACGTGGTCGTACTTCTCGTAGATCGGGCGCAGCTCCGCGGTTTTCTTGAGACCAGCGAACGCGAGATAGCTCTCGCGCGAGATTGCTTCCATGAAGGCCTGGCCTTCAGCTCGCAGGCGCTGAAGGTCGAGGGCCGTCACGTCGCGAGCTTGCGGGTGAGGTAGCCCTTGAGTTGTCCGGCTTCCACGCGCTCCTGCTTGAGCGTATCGCGGTCTCTGACCGTGACAGTCCCGTTGGTGAGTGATTCGCCGTCGACGGTGATACCGAACGGTGTTCCGACTTCATCCTGACGGCGATAACGTCGACCGATCGCTCCGCTGTCGTCATAAAAGA
>QHVA01000017.1 GCA_003223425.1 Gemmatimonadota bacterium | reverse complement strand
CCGACGATTGGTGAATCACCAACTCTTCCTGGAAGCTTCCAGGAGAGTCCGCTGGTAGTGGTAACGGAGGATATGTCTCCGCGAGCATTCACCGCGTTCATATTGATAGTCCCCGTCGTGAACTTCACGTGGATCGGATCGTCGAAAGAAGGTTCCGCTGTTGGAGGTACCGATGGAGGTGGCACGCTGTCGCTTCGTGCGTCGAGCCAGTTATCTGAGGGATTCAAGCACGCCTTCCAGCGCAGCCAGTCGCGCCTGCTCTTCTCGGTGAGGAGATTCTGCTCCTT
>QHVA01000016.1:32021-37980 GCA_003223425.1 Gemmatimonadota bacterium | reverse complement strand
GGTGTAGCGATATCCTCGAGCGCACCAACGGCTCCAGCTCGCTTGGTTGGTCCGTGCATGCACGAAGCATCCAGCTGCACTACCCCTTCCTCATTCGGCAAACCGCCCAGTCCTACCGACTGATCTTCCGGATCGAGCTCCTGGATGTTGACCCCAGCGATGATGGCATCGAGCGTGTCGGCATTTTGTCGGACGATCATATCGTAGGCGCGCGCAACGCCGCGGATCCCGTTTGCTGATGCAACCACTACGGGCGGCCCGGCGAATTCCGAGGAGCTCGAGCCGTACGAAGACGCCTCTAAAACATCGGCGCGAGCCTTCCGATTGAGCGTAACTCCTGCTGCCGCAGCAACACCAACGCGAACGAACTTCCGCCTAGAAATCGCCACTGTTATTCCTCCGGAAAAGCTGAATAGCTTCTGGCTGCAACGCTTAGCGCTCCCCGCTTCCGTTTTGTGGATGCCAGTGGCAGCGCGCGAATCCGTACGCCGAGAGTATCAATCCTTGTATATCCTCACCGTAATCTTGCCATCGCTGGTGACCCAAGCGCGGTACATCCCCTCGGTATTGAACGGCGTCGCAATGTTTCCCGTGCGATCCATCGCGATCACCCCACCTCCACCGTGCTGGGCGACGAGCTCCTTCATCACGACGTCGTCTGCGGCCTGCTGCAGCGAAACTCCGGAATAGCGAACCCGCGCGCAGATGTCGGCAGCGACGTTATTGCGAATGAAAAACTCACCGTCGCCGGTACCCGACACCGCGCAGCTCAGATTGTTGGCGTAAGTCCCCGCGCCAATGATCGGCGAGTCGCCAACCCGGCCATACCGCTTCATCTCCGTGCCGCCGGTCGATGTGCCCGCAGCGAGATTCCCGGCCTTGTCCAGCGCGACGGCGCCCACTGTTCCGAAATGGTTTCCCTCGCCGGGAAGCGCCGTCGTCTTCCCACTGTCTGCTCTCGCCCTCGCTGCCTCGAAACCTCGCCAGCGCCGCTCCGTCCAGAAATAGTACGGAGGAACCAGTTTCACTCCCTGCGTCTTTGCGAATTCCTCGGCGCCCGATCCAACCATCATTACGTGCGGTGATTTCTCCATCACCATCCGGGCAAGCGAGATTGGATTCTTGACGTGCTCCACCGCCGCTACTGCGCCCGCGCCCAACGTCTTTCCATCCATGATCGACGCGTCGAGCTCATTAACCCCGTTGGCGGTGAAGACGGCTCCCTTCCCCGCGTTGAACAGCGGACAATCCTCCATGATCCTGATCGCCGCTTCCACCGCATCGAGGCTGCTGCCACCGCGCTGCAGAATCTCGTATCCGGTACGCAACGCAATCGTCAAAGTGTCGATGTACGCCTTTTCCATCACCGGCGTCAGGCGGGAACGAAGGATCGTTCCCGCGCCGCCGTGAATCACCATTACATACGTGGGCGCGGATGCTGCTTGTGATTGAACGGAAGCGGGGAGACCGAGCGACAGCAGGAGGCCGGCACATGAGGCCAGTCGCAGAATCGAGCGGAGCATATTCGGTGCGGGTGGGGGATGAAGTGACGCCCGCATCCACGGGCGGGCGCGTAACTTCAATAAGGTATGTTGTCTTTATAGCTTCCCGCTACGCATGAAGTCCTCGCACCCATCCAGACTGCGGAAGCTCCGTCTCGAGGCAGCCGATGCTTCACGAGTCGATCTCGCCGGACCAACTCGTCGAGAGCGTGACATGCTTGGCGAGCGCGACGTGCCGGCGTCGGCGCTGTATGGAATCCAGACACTGCGCGCGATCGAGAATTTCGCGATCAGTGGAATCGAGCTTCGTGAGTTTCCGACGCTCGTCGCCGCGCTGGCCAGCGTAAAAGAAGCGGCGGCGCTCGCCAATCTCGAGATGAAGCTCCTCGACCGCGAAATCGTCGATGCGATTTCTCAGGCCGCTGGCGAGATCAGAGAAGGTCGGCACCACGAACACTTCCGTGTCGACATGATCCAGGGCGGCGCTGGAACTTCGACCAACATGAACGCCAACGAAGTGATGGCGAATCGGGCGCTCGAGATCCTCGGCAAGAAACGCGGGCAGTACGAGATCGTTCACCCGAACAATCATCTCAATCTCAGCCAGTCGACGAACGATGTGTATCCTACGGCGGTGAAGCTCGCGCTTCACACCAGCATCTCCGATTTACAATTGGCGATGATTGGCCTCGCGGCCGCGTTTCTGCACAAGGGTGAGGAGTTCAGCTCGTTCATCAAGATGGGACGCACTCAGCTCCAGGATGCCGTTCCGATGACACTCGGCCAGGAATTCAATGCCTTCGCGCACACAATGCTCGAGGACGTGGACCGGCTCGGCGAGGCACAGGCGCTCATTCGTGAGATCAACATGGGCGCGACGGCGATCGGCACCGGCATCAACGCGCCGCCGGGATACGCGGAGAGCGTGCGCAGACATCTCGAGCACATCACCGGGTTGCCGCTGATTACGGCGCCGGATCTGGTCGAAGCCACCGCGGATACTGGCGCATTCGTTCAGCTCTCCGGCGTGCTCAAGCGATGCGCCGTAAAGCTCTCCAAGATCTGCAACGACCTGCGGCTGCTAAGCTCCGGTCCGCGCGCCGGATTCGGTGAAATCAATCTTCCGCCGATGCAGCCGGGTTCGTCGATCATGCCTGGCAAAGTGAACCCGGTGATCCCGGAGATGGTCAATCAGGTTTGCTTCGACATCATCGGCGGCGATGTCACTGTGACGATGGCGGCGGAAGCGGGACAACTTCAGCTCAACGTGTTCGAGCCAATTATTGCGTTCAGACTCCTCAGCGGAATGACTTACCTTGCCCGCGCCTGCAAGGTTCTTCAGGACCGTTGCATCGAAGGAATCACCGCCAATCGCGAGCGGATGCAACATTTCGTCGAGCAGTCTGTTGGCGTGATCACTGCTCTCGTGCCAGTGCTCGGGTATGAAGTGACAACAGAGATCGCGAAGGAAGCGCTGGAGAGCGGCCGCGACGTTTACGATCTCGTTTGCGATCGCGGGCTGATGACGCGCGATCAGCTCGACCGTTTGCTCAATCCCGAGGCGATGACCGCACCGAGGCGGACAAAATAGGCTTACGCATCACTCGACAGAGCGCACGCGTCGTCGGGATCGGGCTGGCTCCTGCCCTCCCACAACGAACGCACGCGGGTTAGCTTGTACGTGCTTCATCCCGAGAAAATCCGTAGGTGTTTTCACCGGTAACGGTGACGACGTTCCCAAAACGACGAGAACAGGATTTCCTGCGCATGAAAGGTTCTGACCGCCCACTCCCCCGGCGGCTTACATCTTACGCATTGGTCGCCGCACTCGCCGTCGTGGCCATCTCCTGCAACGAAGCACATCCCAACACCACGCTCGTCCCGCATTCGGATCTGGGACGCGAGATCGATTTTCTCTGGGATCGTCTGCTGCTGCTCGGCACGATCGTCTTCATTCTCGTCGAAGGCGCTCTCATCTACATCGTGTTCCGATATCGCCACAGAGAGAATCAGGGCGCGCCGCCACAGACTCACGGCAGTACGAAGCTCGAGATAACGTGGACGCTCATTCCGGCCGTGATCCTGGTTTTTATCGCAGTCCCGACCGTGAAAACGATTTTTGTCACGCAAGCGCAGGCCGCGCCTGGCTCGCTCAACATCGACGTGACGGGACACCAGTGGTGGTGGGAATTCCGGTATCCCGAGTACGGCGTGACGACCGCGAACGAGATTTACATTCCGGTCGGACGCACGGTGAATTTCAGATTGCGATCTGCCGACGTGATTCACTCTTTCTGGACGCCGCAGCTCGGTGGCAAACGCGACGTCGTGACGAACAGGACGAATTATCTCTGGTACACACCCGACACATCGATCTCTGGCAATGTGTGGAACGGGTTCTGTGTAGAGTATTGCGGCGCGTCCCACGCCAACATGCGCTTTAGAGTTTTCACTGTTTCGCAGCAGCAGTTCGATTCGTGGATTGCCGGACAGAAGATGCCAGCGAGGTTTGGAGCGGTTGGTCCGGTGGCTCCGACAACTGGTCCGATTCCACCGCCGCTCGAAGCACCTGGCATGACGACACCCGCTGGTCAGAACGCGCCAACGCAGGCGGCGCAGGCTGCCGCGCCAAAAATCGCGCAGCGAAGTTCTGGCACTGAAATAGTCGGCGGCACACAGCCCGCAGTTCCGCGCCCGCGGAATCCCGAGGCTACTCCGGGCACGCGTACGCTGCCGGTCCCGCCACCCTCGAGCGTCGCATCCACATCTGGCGCGCTGCCTCCCGGCTACATCTTTCCTCGCGAGAAAATTCCCGACTACGCAATTCCGCATGCGCCGCCACCGTTCGATCTCAACTTCACGGCGGGACTCACCGGGAACGCTGCTCGCGGTAAGCAGGTTTTTTCCGGAGCGGCTTGTGTCGGATGTCATTCCATCGCCGGGAATCCCGCGGCTATGGGTGTGTTGGGACCAAATCTTACGCACATCGGATCGCGCAGCACCATTGCAGCCGGCAAATACCCGAACACCGCTGCTTATCTTGCTCTCTGGATCAAGAATGCGCGCAAAATGAAGCCCGACATTCTCATGCCAACACTCGGAATGGACGAATACGATCCTGTGCTCAAAGCGAAAGTCACTTCGGCGAACGGCGGACTCACCGATCAGCAGATCGCCGACATCGTCGCCTACTTAACCGCACTGAAGTAATCGGAGACAGACTTGGCAACTACTGCAGTCTCAGCACCCGCGTACGGCGCCGAATATCCAGGTGAGCACACGGGGCTATACAGCTGGCTCGCGACCGTAGATCACAAGCGGATCGGCATCCTCTACCTCTATACCGCGCTCGGCTTCTTCATGTTTGGCGGCCTCGAGGCAGTGATCATTCGCGCGCAGCTCGGGGCGCCGAACCAGCACCTCGTCTCCGCCGAGTTCTACAACCAGTTATTCACGATGCACGGGACGACGATGATCTTCCTCGCGATCATGCCGCTCTCGTCGGCATTCTTCAACTTTCTGATTCCGCTGCAGATCGGGGCGCGCGACGTCGCGTTCCCGCGACTCAACGCATTTAGCTACTGGGTCTATCTGTTCGGCGGGCTGTTCATCACGATCCCGATCTTCTTCGCGGTTGCACCCAACGGGGGCTGGTTCGGTTACGCCCCGCTGACGACGCGCGCTTACTCACCGGGAATCAACATCGACTTCTGGGTGATGGGTCTCCAGATCCTCGGTGTGTCGTCGCTCGCGGCGGCGTTCAACTTCCTGACGACGATCATCAATCTGCGGGCGCCGGGCATGACGCTCATGCGCATGCCGATGTTCACCTGGATGGCCTTCATCGTTCAGGTACTGCTGGTGCTGGCGTTTCCGGTCATAACGATCGCGCTGGTGTTCCTGCTGTTCGACCGCTTTTTCGGCACGAACTTCTACAACACTGTAAGCGCCGGTGCCGACCCACTGCTCTGGCAGCATCTGTTTTGGATCTTCGGTCACCCGGAGGTCTACATCCTCGTTCTGCCCGCATTCGGGCTCGTCTCCGAGGTGCTGCCGACCCACTCGAAGAAGCCGCTGTTCGGATATCCGGTGATGGTGTACTCCGGAATCCTGATCGCTGTCCTCGGCTTCGGTGTGTGGGCGCACCACATGTTCGCCGTGGGAATGGGACCGATCGCCGATACCTTCTTCGGCCTGGCGACGATGCTAATCGCGATTCCAACCGGAGTGAAGATCTTCAACTGGATCGCGACGATGGCACAGGGTGCCATCCGCTACACGACCGCGATGCTGTTCGCAATTTCGCTCGTCGCGCTGTTCACGATCGGCGGAATCTCCGGCATCATGCACTCCTCTCCACCGGCGGACTTGCAGCAGACGGATACGTATTTCATCGTCGCACATTTCCACTACGTGCTGTTCGGTGGCTCGATCATGGGAATCTTCGCCGGCATCTA
>QHVA01000016.1:0-31999 GCA_003223425.1 Gemmatimonadota bacterium | reverse complement strand
GGGCCGCATGATGGATGAGAGGCTGGGCAAGATTCACTTCTGGCTCACGTTCATAGCCATGAACCTCACCTTCTTCCCGATGCACTTCGCGGGAATGCTCGGCATGCCGCGCCGGATTTACACCTACGATGCGGGACAGGGTTGGGATCTCTATAACGCGATGTCCACCATCGGCGCGATGATTTTTCCGATCGCGATGCTGATCTTCATTTACAACTTCTTCGTGAGCCGCAAGCGAGGTGAGATCGCGGGAGCCAATCCGTGGGGCGCTGGCACCCTGGAGTGGACGATCCCGAGTCCGCCCCCCGAATACAACTTCGCGAAAGTCCCAACTGTCACCAGCAGATATCCGCTCTGGGAAGGGAAGGAAGTGGACCTTGCGAGCGCGCGCATCAATTCGCAGGTGGGCAAGACCCCTCAGGAGCTCGGCATAGTACTGCCCTACAGCACGATCAAGCCGCTGCTCGTTGCCCTCGGCCTCTTAGTCATGTTTTGCGGGCTCATTTCAACGCGGCTACTCATCGGTGTCGGCGCAGGGATATTGATTCTTTCTCTTTACAGCTGGCTCTTGAGCCCGCTCGAGCCGGAGCACGCCTAGACAATGACCGCGCGCGCAACGCATCTGCCTGCAGCACACGCACCGGCTCCGCATCACTATACGACGCTCGGTCTCGACAGTCGCAAGGTCGCAATCTGGGCCTTCATCGGCTCGGAGTGCATGCTCTTCGTCTCGTTGATATCGACCTATCTGATCTACAAGGGTCGGAGCGTGATCGGCCCGTTCCCGCATGAGACATGGACGGATCCCAGCACCGGCCAGGTTCTCAAGCCGATCCTCAACATTCCAGTTACTTCGGCATCGACGTTCGTGCTGCTGATGTCGTCCTTGTTCATGGTGCTGGCTCTGGCGGCAGTGCAGAACAAAGAGCAGCCCAAGCGCACTCGCGGCGAGCGCATACTCGGCAATTCCAAATTGTGGCTTTTCATGACAGCGTTAGCCGGCACCACTTTCCTGGGATTTCAGGCTTTTGAGTTCACTTCGTTCGTTCACGAAGGCCTGACGATCAGAAGAAATCTCTTCGGTTCTTCGTTTTTCACTCTCACTGGTTTTCACGGCGCTCACGTGACTGCCGGAGTGCTGTGGCTCGTCACGCTGCTGGCGATCGATTACAGACGCGGACTGGGCTCGCGTGATTCATTGCTCGTCGATATCTCTGCTCTCTACTGGCACTTCGTCGACGTAGTGTGGATCGCGATCTTTACTCTCGTATACCTCATCAAGTAACGGCGGAACGATGGATACTCACGCCAGCACGACAAATCTTCCCGATTCCGCCGAGGCTCTCGCGCACGCCCCGGAGGGTACGGGAATCGAGCACGCCCATCCGACCTGGTCCACTTACTGGAAGGTCGCGACGATACTGACGCTCATCACTGTCGGAGAAGTGTGGGCATATTATGTCCCATCGTTCGTCGCATCACGCGCGTTTGTGCCGACACTGTTGTCGCTGTCGGGACTCAAGTTCGCGATCGTGGTGATGTTTTACATGCATCTGAAGTACGACCACAGGCTATTCAGGGTGCTCTTCACCGGGCCGCTCCTGATCGCGGCGCTGACGCTGCTCGCGCTGATGTTCCTCTTCGGACACATCTACATCAAGATCATGTAGCATGTTGTGCCTGGCGCTGCTGCACCCGATCGCCAATCTCAGCTGGTGGCGATGGTCGGTCCACCCAAGTACTGCCATTGGGATCTCAGCGCTTGGCGCACTTTACATCTGGGCTTCCAAAGTGTTGCAGCGCGAACCGAGTGCCGCCCAGCGAAGCTTTTTCTTCTCGGGACTGCTGCTGATGTTCGCATCGCTCAATGGACCTATCCACGATCTGAGCGATGATTACTTGTTCAGCGCGCACATGGTGCAGCACCTGCTGCTCACGCTGGCGGTCCCGCCGCTCCTTCTCGCTGGAACTCCAGGCTGGATGCTACGGCCGGTTTTGTCGCGGCGCCGAATCGCACCGGTCGCGCGTTTTTTTACCCGCGCGCCGATAGCGTTCGTCGCTTTCAATCTTGTCATCGCGGTGTGGCATCTGCCCGCCTTTTACAATGCCGCAATGGCGCACCACAGTCTTCACATCCTCGAGCATCTGATGTTCATGGCCGCCGCGGTGCTGATGTGGTGGCCGCTCCTCAGTCAGCTTCCGGAATTTCCGCGGCTCGCTTATCCAGGCCAGATGCTCTACAGCTTTTTGATGAGCATCCCGATGTCGATCGTCGCTATCTACATCGCCATGGCTGACCACGTGCTCTATCCGGCGTACAGCGCCGCTCCGCGGGTGCTGCCGCTTTCTCCACTCGAGGATCAGTTGCTTGGCGCGCTCATCATGTGGATCCCTGGCGGACTCATCTTCATCGTCATTATGACCGTGGTGTTCTTCAAATGGAACGCCCGCGGCGAAGACTCGACCGCGGGCGCTCAGGTGGACTGGAAGCCAACGACCGCTTAGTCGTCGGTTCCCTCCAGTGCCTGCTTCAACTGATGATCGAGCTTGGGATGCCTGCGCCACAGATAGCCCAGCATCAGAGCTGATGCCAGCAGATTGGCGATGAAAATCTGCACCCAGGAGATCCGTCCGAGCGCGGATTGAGCAAATGCCGCAGCGATCATGTAGAAGCCCATCGTCATGATCACGAACGCCACCAGCAGGCCAGCCAGTATTCCCGGCGTTCGTTCTGCCTGATGCACGATTACCGTCAGCACGATTCCTACGATGAAAAAGGCTGCGTAGTGGAAGATCGTGTATCCCACGACCTGCGTGAATGCGGTGTCACCCATCATGTTCTTTCCCAGTACGCTGACGACTCCCTTGCCGAGGAAAATTGGAGTGTAAAAGGGATGTCCGGCGACGGTGTCGACGACGAGGAACCAGAGTGCAATGGCAGTTGCGCCGATGAAGCCGGTGATCACGCCCTCACGCAGAAAGTTGTGCGGCCGCTCAGCCATCGATTCCTCGAATGGTTACGTTCGTCTGTATTGCGGGGAAAATACCCAACCGCGGGATATATTCCAAGCGAACAGCGCGTCATCGCAACAGTGAGCACCTCGCTTGGCACCTTTCTCGCCATAGCCCCGTGCGCAGCTTTTTCAAACGTCAACCGCTGAAGATGTTTTCTCGTAAAATTCGAATCGCTATCCTGGTCGCGCTCGCTGTCTGTGGCAGTGCTCCGACCATCATCGAGTCACAAACTCAAAGAAGAAGTTCCACGCGTTCCACCCGGCGGCGCGTGCGACGGCCCAGCCGAAACAGGCCTCCCCCGGTTCCCGCCGTGCGCTACAGCACGCCCCGCAGCTCCGACGATCTGGCTACGACGCTCGGCGGACTCGCCGGGCGCATTCGCAGCGGGATGTGGGGCGGTATGGTTGTTTCGCTTACTCGCGGCGACACACTCTACGCGTACAACGCCGGCGAAGAGATGCTGCCCGCATCAACGATGAAACTGCTGACGAGCGCGATCGCATTCGACCGATTCGGTCCGACCTACCAGTTCAGTACCGATGCGCTGCGCGACGGACCGGTCGGACCCGACGGAACGCTCAATGGTAATCTGTATCTCCGCGGTGATGGCGATCCCGCTCTTTCCGGAAAATTTCTGCCGGGCGGCCCGTCGGCGCCGATGAATCGACTCGCCGACCTCGTCGCGCAAAAGGGAATCAGACACATAACCGGCAACGTAATCGGCGACGCATCCGGCTTCGACGACCAGAAAGTTCCGGAGGGATGGCTGACCCGTTATCTGCAGGCATCTTACGCCGCGCGAGTGTCAGCGCTCTCACTCAACGAGAACCTTGTCGCCGTCTCAGTGAGCCCGACATCTCCAGGAAAACCGGCAACGGTCGTACTCGAGCCATCGACCAGCGCGATTCCCCTTGTAGCCAATGTTCGAACCGTCGCCGGGGGCGGCGCCCGACTCGGATTCCGGAAGCAGCGCGATGGGACGATCTCGGCGAATGGCTCGATCGGCTCGCGTGCCGGAACCCGTAAATACGTTTACATCGTCGAAGATCCGGCGAGCTTTACCACCGGCGCCTTCAGAAATGCGCTGATCGCGCGCGGCGTCAGGGTCGACGGTGGAATCCAGCTCGGCCGAACTCCGTCCGGGGCGGTCAAGATCGCGAGCCTACTTTCTCCGCCGCTCGCCAGCATGGTCGCGGCCATGAATCGCGAGAGCATCAACCACTACGCCGAGCTGCTGTTCAGGAATGCTGCGCGCGGTCCTCAGCGGGATGCAGTGGGAAGCGTCTCGAATGCGAGCGCTCTGCTCGATTCATTTTTCGCCACCAAGGTTCACGCCGACACGAGCAGGCTCGTCTTTGCCGACGGCAGCGGGCTCTCGACCCTCGATCGTGTGACGCCGCGCGCGCAGGTCCAACTGCTGGGCTACGCCCACCGCGCTGATTGGGGTCCGTGGCTGCACTCATCCCTCCCGGTGGCTGGTGATTCCGAGCTCCTCAGACGGCGGATGCGAAACACCCCCGCCGAGGGAAACCTCCACGCCAAGACAGGTACTACAAACGATGTCATTGCGCTCGCCGGGTACGTGACGGCGGTAAATGGTGAGGTCCTCGCTTTCTCCTTCCTCTACAATGGCCGGGATCGATGGACAGCGAAATCGATGATCGACGTGATGAGTGAAACACTGGCGAGTTTCGGCAGGTAGAAACGGGTAAGAGAGATAAGCCCTTGGCAAACATATATTTGGGGTGATCTCCAGCAGCGGAAGTTGGTATCTTTCGTGCACCCGAATCAAGCAACCGCGTGAGTCAGCCGCGTGAGGTAATAGATCGAAATGTCATACCGTACTTTTGTAGATAGAGACGGCGCCTACTGGCAGGTCTGGGATTCGCAACCGACCAAAGTCGAGAGGCGCGTTGCCGAAGCGGACCGTCGGCGGCGGCAGAACTTCCCGTGGCGGGGATCTGAGCGTCGGAGCGGGATGGACCGACGAACGGTTAGTCAACGCCGCATCACCCTCTCCGAAGGCTACGGCAGCGGCTGGCTCACCTTCGAATCACTCAACGAAAAGCGGCGGCTCATCCCAATCCCAGCTCACTGGGAAGATTCCTCACAAGCTGAGCTTCGAAGTCTCTGCGAAAAAGCCAGGATCGTCGCCAAGACGGAAGGGATGGGCGCAGCTTAATCTGCTCGCGGAATAAGTCATAACTGCAACTGAACGGGTGCGAGGACTGGCTACTACAAACTCCAGGCTGAAAACTGCAACTGAACGGGTGCGAGGTGTGAGTAGGTAAGATCCCAGTTTCGAGTTCACGACGTCCAGACTTCACTAATCGCCATTCGCAGCACAGGCAGTCCCTGTCACGCCACGGTGGTAAGTCAGGGGGTAGTGAACTCGCACCTGGCATCTATGCCACTCACACCTCGCACCCGTTCAGTTGTAGTTATTCAGGTTTCGAGTTCCCGAAGCCAGATAAAAGCCACCCCCAGCCGTCCCGTGCGAGTAGGTCCGACTGGGGGTGCTACGGATTCGCGCCGGGTGCGCCGACGAACCCGTATTTTCTAGCTACAGGTCAAACGACCGTGCGGCAGCGGCTTGGTGCAGTTCTTCGTGACTCCATCCTGCGTGATCACGACTTTCGCGGTCGCCGATCCATCGTACGTTACGACCTCGCGCCGCGATGACGTCGACGGCGACCCACCGCTCAAAGTCACGGTAGCCTGCATTGACCTCACGACCGTGCCCGCGGTCGGATAGGTCGGTCTGCCATCCTGAAGCGGGATCACGACACCTGTTATGGTGTCACCCGCGGTTCGCGAAGCGGTAAACGCGACCTCCTCCTTGGTGCCGGTCGTCAACTCCGTCCCTGCCGATGTCCCGTTCACAGTGCGCTGAGTGCTGCCCGACGCCAGACCGGTAACGGTGAAATCACTCGAAACCTTGACCGTGCTCGTGGCAGTCTCATGATGCGTGATCGTCCCGCTGACGCTGGTCTTTACGTTGACCGTATTGGTCGTCGCGGTATCAAATGCCTGCTGAACTGCGCCCGACGCATCAAGAAATGAAAACGAGCGATTGATTGTGAGCCCGTTTTCTCTGACGATCGTGCACTCGAGGCGATTGCTGGTAGTGGAGAACGCGCAGTCATCCGAGTCGTGCCCTTCCCGCTCCCATTCCCCGAAGGGCCCTCGGCCAAAGCCACGTCCGAATCCAATTCCGCCGATGAACGCCTCGCCGATCCCTCCGCCCATGAATGCGCCCCAGCCCGGGGCTCGACGATTCTCCTCGCCTCCACCGGGACCGATGGGAGTGAAAGCATCGTTGGCACTCGAGCTACCGACGAAGCTGCTGTTCACCTGGTCGAAGGTGATTGGTGCCGAGACTAGTGCGGCGGCCGCCTCGGAGGATCCGACCGGTGAAGTGGCATTGTCCGTGGCGCACGAGATCATCACCACCGCTGCGCCAGCAAGGCAAAGAAAATTGATTGGACTTTGCATGGTATCTCTCCAGGAGTGACTGCGCCTGATTCGTCGCGCGCAGCCGTCAGGAAGGAGAGACACCCTACCACGCGAATACCCTACGCCGGTTTTTTCTGCTCCTTTTGTTCTGGCCCCCCAGCCAACCAGGGCGCCAAGCGTTCGCGCAGCTCCGACAAAGCCTGACCCATGCGTTTCTCCACCGTCTTGACGGAGATCTCCAGCACGCTCGCGATCTCGGCGTACTTGAGTCCCTGCTCCCGACTCAATCGGAAAACCTCACGGCTTTTTTCGGGGAGCGCATCGATCGCTTCGCGAACCGCCTGCTGGAGCTCGGCACCCAGCAGTTCCTCTTCTGCCGAACGAGAGGCCTGAGGTTCGAGGGCGGCAGCGGCCGTTTCGCGTGCGACGACTCGCTGGTGCCGAATGTGGTTGAGAGCTCGATTTCGCGTGGACCGAATCAGATACGCAGCGAAGGTCTGCTCCACCTCGAGCGATTCACGCCGCCGCCATAGCTCCAGCATCACTTCCTGCGCGATCTCCTCGGCCAAGGCGCGCTCACGAAGCATCGACTCAGCCACTCGTACGAGCTGTGCGTAGTGTGTACGGAAAACGGAGTCGAAAGCACGTTCGTCACCGGCCCGGATGCGCTCCTGCAGATCGCGCTCGCTCGCCTGGCTCGTATCCAAGTAGGGTAGTGTCCGGTTCAGGTGTCGGTGTTATTAATGAATATGTCGAATTCGGACAGGGGTTCCTCCGAAATCAGCCCCGACGACTGGGAACGCATCGCACGCTATCTCACCGGCGAAGCCAGTTCAGCGGAGACTGAGGCGACCAGGCGGTGGGTCGAAGCTGATCCCCATCGCGTCGAAATGGTGCGTTTGCTGGAGTCCGTCCTGGCGAACGTATCTCGCGAAGATTCCTCGAGCGTCGACGTCGAGCGTGCGCTCAAAAAGGTGAAGGACCGTTTCGACGAGCCCAAAGTCATTCCGTTCTCTTCACGCTTCGAAGCTCATACCAGACGCAGTGTTGCGGCGCTTCTAAGAATCGCAGCCGCCGCTGTCATCATACTCGGGGGGACACTGCTGTGGCAGAGCGTCAACCGGTCGCGCGTCAATGCAGTCAGCCAGACTCTTGCTACGGCGGTCGGTGAGCGTCGTCAGGTTGCGCTGAAGGATGGGACCAAAGTTCTTCTTGGTCCGACCAGTCGACTGGTACTCGCTTCCGGAGACGGGGACGGGCAGCGCGCAGTGTCGCTGGATGGAATGGCCTACTTCAGCGTCGTGCACGATCCCGCGCATCCCTTTACTGTGAAGGCCGGAGGAATCAGCATCCAGGATGTCGGGACCGCGTTCTCCGTCGAGAGCGACGACAGTGCCGGAACACGCGTAGTTGTGGACTCTGGCTCGGTGAGCATTGGAGCCCCTGACCAGAGCCATAGCGCGGGTGCCGTGCTCAACGCCCATGACCGTGCGGTCGTAGATACGAAAGGAACCGTCGTTGTCGAGCGATCAGCTGTCTCCGATGACGATCTGGCCTGGATCCAGGGCCGACTGGTTTTCCGTGACGCACCACTCGTGCTGGTGGGCGTCGAACTTTATCGTTGGTATGGAGTAAGGTTACGGGTTGCAGATTCATCGCTGGCGAATCTTCACCTGACCGCATCTTTTTCCGGTGAGCCAGTTGACCGAGTACTCAATGTCATTGCTCTCTCGCTCGGCGCTCGAATCGAGCGACAGGGGAACGTCGCGATTCTCTATCGGGCAGCTTCGACACCCCGCCCGTAGCATCGTATTCGTCGCTGCGCTGCTGATCACCGCGCCCGCGATACCGGCACAGTCGTGCTCTTCATCGAGCACTTCTCTGTCGTCTCTACCTACGTGGAGCTCACCCCTCGACCGCCGAGTGTCGCTGCACGCGCGCGACATCTCGCTGCGCGACGCGTTGGATCGCATCTCGACCGCCGCACGGATCCGACTGTCGTATACATCGGAAGTGATCCCTTTGGACGGCAGAGTCTGTGCTTCCTTTGATTCCATTCCCGTCGGCGAAGCGCTCGGATTGTTACTGCGCGCGGTTCCGGTGCTCCCGGTTTCCGCAGGTGGTGAGCACGTTGTGCTGGCGCCGTCCGCAACACCGGGCGCCGCTGAACGGGAGCACATACCTCGAGTCCTGGACCGAGTCGTCGTGACCGGGGGGGCGATCGAGACACCCGCTCGTGATCTCACCGTCGCAATGAACGTAATGAGCGGGGCTCAGCTCTCACGCTACGCCGAGGGAAACCTGGCGCAGGCTTTGAGCGACGTAGTGCCGGGGCTCTGGGTTTGGCAGAGCGCGCCCACATCGCTGCTCGCGCACTACGGAAGCATTCGTGGAACGAGCTCGTTCGGTTCCAGCTACCCAAAGATCTACGTCGATGGAATCGAGCTCGCGAATCCGCTGCTGATGACGCAGTTCACGCCCGAGATGGTCGAGCGAATTGAAGTAATCCGTGGACCGCAGGGTGCCGCGCTCTATGGAACCGACGCAATCAGCGGCGTCATCAACATAGTGACGCGCCACGATGGATCGAACGGCGGCGCGAGCACTGTGGCGCGTACCGCGGTTGGCGCGGCATCGAGCGATTACGTCCCTCGCTCCGCAATAACCCAGGATCACGCCGTCACTGTTCGTGAAGGATCCAGCGCGCGGTCGGGGAGCGCGAGCTTCACCTCGGGCGGAGTTGGCGAATATCTGCCGGGCGCTTTTGCACGTCACACAACCGGGATTGCCGGGTTCCGGCTGGTGCGATCGAAATTGATCGCCAGCGGCACCGGGCGAATTTTCGCGAGCGAGTCGGCGGATCCTTCGAGCCCCCTGTTTCGTGATTCGGTGAGCGCGACTCGCGCCGGATTGTTGATACCGCAGTCGGTGCGCGAGTACACACTGGGCGGCAGCGCCACGATAATTCAGAGCGAGCGCTGGACGCACGCAATCGTCGCTGGATTCGACGGCAGCAGGCTGTCGAATCTGGCCGACTACCACACGCCGCTGCCATCCGCTTCAGGACCTGATCTCGGCACGGTCGGTGGCAACGCCAATCTCGCGACGCTGCGCCTCAGTAGCGTGGCCAAGATTGGGGATCCGGAAAACCTTGCCGCCGCGCTGACTCTTTCGGGAGAGAACTCGCTCCTCGACTTCCGCTCCCAGGCGGAGACTACCTCGACTCAAGCAAGGGGCCCAATGGAGTCCTCGGTGGTGCGCCGGTGGACGAGCGCGGGCGTTGCGCAGGCCAACGTCTCCTGGCGCAATGACCGTTATCTCACCGCCGGTCTCCGCGTCGAGCGCAACGATGCCCTAGGGGCGGGCAACAACCGGACGGTGTCGGTGCTGCCAATGCTTGGCATCGCGATGGTGCACGACCATGGGCCTCTGACTGTGAAGCTTCGCTCGGCATACGGGCGCGGCATTCGGCCGGCGACGACGCCAATTCGGGAGACGGCATGGTTCGATCCGCATCAGCAGTCGCGCGTGCTTGGTCTTGCGCCCGAAGAACAATCAGGGATCGAAGCCGGGATGGACGTATTCCTCGGCAAGACATTCGGCTTTCAGGTGACGCGCTTCGATCAGCTCGCATCAGGCCTTATCCAGCGAGTGGCCTATGTAAGCACGAGCCCTGTCACTGTCGGGCCTCCGCCGAGTGGATACGCGCCGACGCAGCCGATAGCCCCGGAGGACAGGCGCATCTCGTACATGTTGCAGAATGTTGGTGAGATCACTAATCGCGGGTGGGAGTTGAAGAGCGACCTGAACGTGGCATCGCTGACGCTGAGCGGAACGTTCTCGACGGTCGATAGCAGGGTGAGACGCGTGGCGCGTGGCTACATCGGGGACTTGCGGGTCGGTGACCGGATGCTCGAGGTGCCGGCAAAGACAGCGAGCATTTCCGCAGCATGGATGGGTGGCGGCTGGAGCAGTTCGGTTGTGGCGTCGCGATCGTTCGACTGGATCGATTACGATCGGGTAGGGCTCGCCGGCGCTTTCTCGAATTCCAGCCAGGCCGACACGCAGCTCGTGGGTCCTGAGCTGCGCAACTATTGGCTCGAGTACAGCGGTGTTACGCGGCTGCGCGCGAGTCTGGGGCGCAATCTTTTCCGCGGCTTCTCATTCACAGTGAGCGGAGAGAATCTTCTCAACAGGCAGCATGGCGAGCCCGACAATATCACCGTTGTCCCGGGGCGGACGCTCAGCGTTGGGCTCCGCGCAGTCATGTAGCTGGAAAAAACGACTGAAGACTACCGGCTGGGGGCTGGGGGGCTGTGGGCGGAGCGGCTGGGGGCTGCGGGCTTTCTTTGACACAAAAGAGCATACGGTAGAGCAACTTCGTCTTTGACAGGCGCACTTGCCCGCAGCCCCCAGCCGCAAAGCCGAAAGCCCCCAGCCGGTAGTCTTCAGTTGTCGTTCATTTTGAGCGCCGGCAGTCTCCATCTCGACTGAAGCTTTTGGTACTCCTGACCGGTGAGTTGCACCAGCAGTGGCCTTTTGTTCGGATCCAGCCACAGCATCACCTCGCGCAGTTTCGCTTCGTCGAACGCAGTGCAGCCGGCAGTGTGCGAATCCGGCCCAGCCCAGATGTGCAGAAAGATGCAGGACCCGCGACCCTTTACCGGCGGTGACGCGTTGTAACCGACGATGACGCCGATCTTGTACTGCGCGACCTGACGCATGTGCTCGGCGCTGTTCCAGTCCACGCGAGACACCGCTGTCCTGTCGACCACAGTGTTGTAGTGATTGGAGGCGGTGTCGTCGACGCAGTCGGTGGTGGGACGCAATTGTACGTAGGGCAACCGTACGTTCTGCATCGAGTCGCGTGGTGCGAAGCCAAAGGCGGTGTCGAGTGGGAACATCCCGGCCGGAGCTTTCCCATCACCTTCCTGCTTGTGCGGACCGTCGCTTGATACGTCGTCGAATCCGACACCCCACGCAATTCCAGTGCGTCCAACAACGAGGGGAATCGGCGCCTCGAGGCGGTTCCACACCGATGTCGGCGTTGCGCGCTCGAATCGCGTCATGGTACCAGTGGTCGATGTCCAGTTTGAAGTAACCACCATTACCAACTGTTGTGATGCGTCGATCCCAGCGCTCGGCAACACTGCCGTTCGAGGCTGACAGGCAAAGAGAAGCGTCAGCAAACTCGAGGTGTAATTCCATCCATCGTGCCGCATCATGTGCCCGCCCCGGATTGGACAGTGTCCGCTGGATCATGCTACAATAGCTGAATGCCAAACATCCACTCGCCAGACTCGGCATTCTACATTCTGCAGGTCCTGGTCTCGGCATTTCTCGCCGTGCTTTTTCTACAGTCTGGTCTCGACAAGGTCATCGATCGGAAAGGAAATCGCGAGTACCTCAACCAGCATTTCGCGCGAAGTCCACTGGCCAGTACGGTCGGACCGATGTTCCTCGTTGTCACGATTCTCGAGGTGTCCGCCGGTGCACTTAGCGGAGTCGGATGCCTACTGCTGATCTTGACCCGCGATTCGACCGTGGCGTTCCTCGGCGCCGTGATCGCCGGTATCAACATCGTCGCGCTGTTCCTCGGCCAGCGCGTCGCGAAGGATTACGCTGGGGCCGCTGCACTCGTGCCTTATTTTCTGTTGGCAATCACCGCGATATACCTTCTCGCAGAACACTGATCACTAACTGAAGTAAAAACTGCAACAGAACAGGTGCGAGGTGTGAGTAGGTAAGATCCCAGTTTCGAGTTCACGACGTCGGGACTTCACCAGGCGCCTTTCATGGCACAAGCAGTAAACCATCACGCCACTGAGGTAACTCAGGGCGTAGTGAACTCGCACCTGGCATCTATGCCACTGACACCTCGCACCCGTTCCGTTGCAGTTTTCAACCTTGGAGTTTGTAGTTGCCAGGCCTCGCATCCGTTCAGTTGCGGTTCCAGTTTGCGGCTACCTCATCTCCCTGATCATGACGCCTCTCTTCGCTAGCTCGGCGATGTATTTCTCAGCTGGAATCGATTCATCGGGAGTGAATACCCCGGCCTTTCCAATTTCGCCTCGCGCCTGCATCTGTCCGGTGATCGACAGTGAGTAACCGGTCGAGCGCTCCATCGCGCTGATTCCGTTGTCCTCATCGTAGTAGTCGACCATCTCCCATCCAATGCGCTTTGACCTCCCGCCCTTCGTGCCCTCGGCGTAGACGCGCAGCGCAACGAGGTCTTGCGCGTTTGGCTTCGTCAGACGCGGACCCATTGCCGCGACTACCAGATCGCGAGGAACGACTTTGACTCCCTTTACATCGACCGGCTTCAACTCGAGCAGACCGAGCTCACGAATCGCTTCCATGATTCGCGCATGGCCGGGGTAACGAAGAGTCTTGTACTCCATGGTCGGAATCTTTCCTTCGTAACGGAATGCCATCGTCGAAAGACCGCCCGCAGTGTGAAATCCCTCGAGCTCGCCAAGGGACCCGCCGAAGTACACTGCTTCGATCTCGGACAGCGCCTTTACTCGCGTGCGCTTCCCTTTGCGCAGCACCCATGAGAGCGTCGTGTAGTAGTCGAGAACTCCCTCGAGTGAGTACACGATCTGATAGTTGAGCGGCGGCTCCGGATCCTGCGGCAGTCCGCCGACGAAAATCCGAACTGTCTCGACTTTATCGAGTTGCTTGATCGCGTACTCGGCGAGGATGTTGACCATTCCCGGGGCCAGACCACAATCGGGTATGATGGTGATCCCCTTTTTCCTGGCGGCATCGTCCTGAGTCTTCTGCTTGAAAACGATCTCGGTGTTTCCACCGAGATCAGAGAAGTGCACGCCCGCCTGGACCGCCATCTCGGCAAGCTCGTAGTTGAAGTAGTACGGGATCGCGCTCATCACGGCGTCGCTCTGACGCATGAGTGCGAGAACCGCTTCCTTGTCGCGCACGTCGAGCGTCGTGAAAATCAGGCGCGAACCGGAATACGGCGCTAGGAAGTGGGGCAGATGGCCGGTGTGCAAATCGGCGAGGCGAACTTCCTCGACTTCCTGGTTCTGCAGCAAATCATACGCGCACGCGGAACCCTGCAGGCCCGCGCCAAGGACTAACATTCGCAAAGGGTGGATCTCCAGGATTTTGAGCTGGACTCGCTCTTGCAATTTATGGGCGTACGATGCTTGCCGTTACCCCGCGCGACGTGCGCATCCACGTTGCACCGTTTTTACCATTCGCTTGATAGTTGAGTGAGACATGACTCAGCAACTCGAAGAGAGCATGAAGCCACAAACTGATGGGGCTCACTGGCGCGACCACCTGATCGAATCGCCGTCACAGATAAAACAGCTGCTGGAGTACACGCATCGTATCGCAGTGCTCGGGATCAAACCAGATCCGTCGCAGCCGGCGAACTACGTCCCTGAGTACGCTGAGCGAGCGGGATACGAGATCGTTCCGGTGCCGGTCTACTACAAGGAGCTGACGGAGATGAGGGGCAAGAAAGTCTACCGAAAGCTCGTCGACATTCCGGGCGACATCGACATGGTCAACGTTTTCCGGCGGCCCAACGACATCCCGCCGCACGTCGAGGACATCATCGCCAAGAAGCCGAAGTCAGTTTGGTTTCAGCTCGGCATTCGAAACGATGCCGCCGCCGAAAAACTTGCGCGAGCGGGGATCGACGTCGTGCAGGATCATTGCCTGCTGGTGGAGTTGAGGCGAATCGGGCGGTAACTCCTGCGGGCTGCGGACTCACTGCTTCGGACTGCGGACCAAGTGCACTGCTGACTGCTGACTAACTGCGGATTGGGAGACTAACTGCGGATTGATGACTAACGGCTACGAATCACGAACTTCGGACCAGTCCGCAGTTCGTAGTTAGTCCCCCAATTCGTAGTTAGTCAGCAGTCCGCAATGCCGTTGGTCCGCAGTCCGCAGTTACCAAGTGACTGTATAAACCACCGGCTCAACCGCCATCTCATTCGGATCGGGCCGACTTCGCGGTGCCAGCGCGACGATATAGCGTCCGCCTGCAGTAGCAGCCAGGGCAAGACCGGCTCCCACAACTCGCGGCGCTGCTTTGGTCGCGGCGCTTGGTGTCGTCTCAACGAGCGTAATTACGCCCCGCTCGCTCTGAATATTGAAAGTCTGATTCCCGCGCTTGATCTCGATCGGCGGCGCCTTGCTCATGTCGATCGGCAACGACCGATCCAGAGTCGGACCCGATGTGAACTTCGTCTCGACGAGACTCGCGTTCGATGGCAGAGTTCCGTGCAGCTGCCCTGTGAGCGGATCGAGCGCGGCCCACGTCTGGCTCCCCTCATTGTCCTCCGCGCGCGCTGGACTGTTGCCGAGGGCGAGAGTGGAACCGTCAGTGGTCCAGCGTATCCGCCAGCCACGGGCGACGGGAAATAATCTCGGCGCGGAACTGTCGACCGAGGTTTGCACGCGTGGATTGTTCGGCATGCGAATGACACCAGGCTGCGCAATGGCACGAGTCATCGACATTCCGCTCGAAGCAAACGAGGCCGCCCGTAAAGTCGCCGTGTCGATCGATGTGCGACGCGATACGTCGATGAGCAAGTCCGTTCCGGTTCCGCCACCGCTCACGACCTGGTACGCGCGACCGAATCCGATCGTTGTCCAGTCCGGCGATGGTGCGACATCCCAAACGCTGTCCATCTGTGTCTGAAATCCGCGCGTTTCGTCGCCGAAGAAAAATCCATTCGGAACCGGCTCATTCTCCACACCGACGGGATCGTCCACGACCAGTACCGCCTTTCTGTCCGGCGAGAAAGTCCAGAGCACTCGCTCGGTCATTCCGTGCGTCCCGCGATTGACCGGCGTAACGGTGACTACCGGCGCCGCACCGGTCGTGTCAGCAGTCGTTTGCTTGTTGGAGGAATCGACGACGCAACCCGCTAGGAAAAGCGGGAAGAGGGAAGCGGGAAGCGGGAAGCGGGAACTGAAAAAGCGGAGGCGGGAAATGAGCATTGGCGTGAGTGGCGAACGTGGACACAGCGCCAGAATGACGAGAGCGCCAGTATCAAGCTAAAAAGTTAAGCGACGCTCGCCTCTACCGCTTTCCGCCTCCCTCTTCCCTCTTCCCTCTTCCCTCTTCCCGCTTCCCTCTCAGACGCACACCAGATTACGCCCGCCGGCCTTGGCACGGTAGAGCGCGCGGTCGGCGCAGTCCAGCAGATCTTCTGCCGTCTCTACCTTGGCCTCGGGGAAATCGGCGACTCCAATGCTCACGGTGAGACGTAGCGGATCGCCCTTTCCGATGTCGAACTCATGCGCCTGGATCTTGTCGCGGAGTCGCTCGGCGAACGCAATCGCGCCGGCTTCGCCCGTTTCGGGAACCGCGATAACGAACTCGTCGCCACCGTACCGCGCGACTGAATCGACGCTGCGGGCGGTGCGCGCGAGCAGCAGCGCGATTTCCACCAGAACCTGATCGCCGGCGAGATGCCCGAAGGTGTCGTTCACATCCTTGAACTCGTCGACGTCGATCATCAGGATGCTGAGCGGGGCGTTGTAGCGTCGGGTACGCTCGACTTCCGTTGCAAGATGCGTCAGTAGCGCACGACGATTGAGTAGTTGCGTGAGGGGATCGGTGCGCGCGAGCGCCTCGAGGCGAAGATT
Organism: Gemmatimonadota bacterium; assembly: GCA_003223425.1. GTDB lineage: Bacteria > Gemmatimonadota > Gemmatimonadetes > Gemmatimonadales > Gemmatimonadaceae > UBA4720. Next base: position 15,895 of record QHVA01000016.1, on the reverse strand, counting down.
GTCAGCCTGTGTTACCTCGACCATATGCGCCCGACGCATTGCGTTCATGGCGCTCTTGACTACGGTCTCAGCGAAGTCGACGTCGGCCGCGGTCAGCGGGGGCTTCTCGGCAGTACGGCGCAGCAGAAACACGCCCGTACGATCGAGATCGAGTCGAAACGGAAGCGCGATGATCGACCGAACGGAGATCACGCTGCCGTCTTTTTCCCACACCTCACGCAGCCTCTTGTAAGCCTCTGAATGCCAGATGTCAGGAATCAGAACGGGCTGCTCACTCGCCAGCGCGGCTTCGATTTCCGGATATTTATCGAGCTCTACCTGGAGATTCTCGAGCTGCGGGTCCTCGTGCGCCGACGCGACAGTTCCCATCGGATCGCCGCTCTTCGCAAAGATTACCGACGAATGGCTGAGATTGAGAGCGCGCGCGAGACGACGCGCCAGCATGTGAAAAAGCTCTCCCATGGAGAGCGAGCCCATGACGTCGTGCAGAATGTCCACCAGCGCCCCGCGCGCAGCAGCTTCATCGAGTAAGCGCTGCACTTCGGCTTCTGCTTTACGCAGTGCCGTGCGGAGCTTCTCAATCTCCTCGAGCTGCTGGTTTACGACAGGACGCTTGGTCTTCATTCGTCGGTAAGGGCTTCGACGGGCTCAGTGTCCGGAGCGGGAACGCCGATTTCCGCCCCTTCATCCTCATCCTCGGGCACGACACGCGCGACAGCAGTGACGAGATCCCCTTCGTCGAGATTGACGAGTTTCACCCCCTGCGCGATACGTCCAGTTACCCTCACCTGAGAGACCGAGCTGCGGATGATCACGCCATGTTTTGTGATGATCATGATCTCATCGGCGGGCAGAACCTCCATCAGGGCAACGACATCGCCTGTTTTTTCCGTTCTGTTTACCGTGATGATCCCCTTGCCACCCCGCTTTTGCACCCGGTAATCAGCGATGTTGGAGCACTTGCCTAGTCCGCGTTCGGTGACGACGAGCAACGTGGCGTCACGCTTGACGACCACCATGCCAATTACCGAATCACCTTCTTTCAGCTCGATGCCTTTCACACCAGTTGTGTCGCGTCCCATCTCGCGCACGTCCTGCTCGTGGAAACGCACCGAGAGGCCGTGGCGCGTGGCGAGCACGATGTCGTTCGACCCGCTCGTCACCTGCACGTCGATCAGCTCGTCGTCCTTGTCGATCTTGATCGCCTTGATTCCTGTCTGGCGAACGTTTGAGTACTCGGAGAGCGCTGTCTTTTTGACTGTTCCGTTGCGCGTGCAGAAGAGCAGGAACTGCGTGTCCGAGAACTCGCGCACCGGCACCATTGCCTTGATCTGGGTCTCGGGTGAGACGTTGATCAGATTGACGATCGGCTTGCCTTTGGAGGCCCGTCCGGCCTGCGGTACCTCGTACACTTTCAGCCAGAAGCAGCGGCCATCCTCGGTGAAACAGAGGATATAGTCGTGCGTCGAGCCGATGAAGAGACGCTCGATGAAATCCTCGTCCTTCAGCGATGCTCCGGCCAGTCCTCGACCGCCGCGGCGCTGCTTGCGATACGTCGAGACCGAAGTGCGCTTGATGTAGCCGGAGTGGGAGATGGTGATGACCATGTCCTCTTCGGCGATCAGATCTTCGATCGTGAACTCGCCTTCGTCGCTCGTGATCTCTGACCGGCGCTCGTCGCCGTACTTTTTCGCCACCTCCTCCAGCTCCTGGCGAATGATCTTCATCCGGCGCGGCTTGGAAGCGAGAATGTCCTTCATGTCCGTAATGAAGGTGCGGACTTCCTTCAGCTCGGCTTCCAGCTTTTCGATCTCGAGGCCAGTGAGCTTTGCCAGGCGCATATTGAGGATCGCTTCGGCCTGACGCTCGGTGAGCTTGAATCTCTTCTGGAGCTGCGTGCTGGCCGCTGGAGCATCGGCCGCAGCGCGAATGAGCTTGATCACCGCATCGATGTTGTCGACGGCGATCTTCAGTCCTTCGAGGATGTGCTCGCGCTCGAGTGCTTTGTCGAGCTCGAACTGCGTCCGTCGAATGACGACTTCGTGCCTGTGCCCGACGTAGTGCTGAAGAACTTCCCTGAGCGGCATGATCTTCGGCACCAGCTGGCCCGTGTGCGTATCGGGCACGAGCGCCAGCATGATGACGCCGAATGTCGACTGCATCACCGTGTGCTTGTAGAGCTGGTTGAGCACGACACGCGGAATCGCATCGCGCTTTAGCTCGATGACGACGCGCATTCCATCCTTGTCGGACTCGTCGCGCAGCGCGCTGATGCCCTCGAGCTTCCCTTCCTTCACCAGCTCCGCCATGTCCACGATCAGCTTCGCTTTGTTCACCTGATACGGCAGCTCTGTGACAACGATTTGCGACTTGCTCGACGATTCCTTTTCCTCGATCACGGCGCGCGCGCGCATGACGATGCGCCCGCGACCAGTCTCCTGATAATCCTTGATTCCCGCGCGGCCGTAGATGTAGCCGCCGGTCGGGAAGTCCGGACCCTTTACCAGCTTTCTGATCTCGCCGGGTGTCATCTCCGGGTTGTCGATCAGCGCGATGAGCGCGGCCACGACTTCCTGGAGATTGTGCGGCGGAATGTTGGTCGCCATGCCGACGGCGATGCCCGACGATCCGTTGACGACGAGATTGGGGATCGCAGAAGGAAGAACTTTCGGCTCTTGCAATCTATCGTCGAAGTTGGGCGCGAAATCGACAGTGTTCTTGTCGATGTCGGCGAGCATCTCCATCGCGACGCGGGTGAGGCGCGCTTCCGTATAGCGGTAAGCCGCCGCCGGATCTCCATCGACGCTGCCGAAGTTCCCCTGTCCATCGACAAGTGGGTAGCGCAGCGAAAAGTCCTGGACCATGCGCACCAGCGCGTCGTAGACAGAAGTGTCACCGTGAGGGTGATACTTGCCGAGCACGTCGCCGACCACGGTCGCTGACTTCTTGTAGGGCCGGCCGGGAACGAGTCCGAGCTCGTTCATCGCGTACAGCACGCGGCGGTGAACCGGCTTGAGTCCATCGCGCACGTCGGGCAGCGCGCGAGAGACGATGACGCTCATCGAATAATTGATGAACGATTCTTTGATTTCTTCGTGAATGAGTCGCGGGAGGATGCGCTCTCTGTTGATCGGAGCCGTCATTAAATCGGAAGGTTGCTACTGGTTCAGGAGGCGGGGTGGGAGGATAAGAACTCCTCCGCTGCAAGTAGCCGAAATGTAGCCTTTGGAAGGCAGGAAATCAACCGCGTCCAGAGAACCTAAGTAACTGCGCGGCAAGCAGTTAGGCTGACATCAAGCTCGTCTGCAGTCTTGGATTGGCTCGGCTGAAAAAATTGTGACTATTCCAAGCTCAGCATTAGCAATGGCTTAGACTACGCGACGATCGGAGATCCTGGAGATAATTGGACCTACAATCTCATTGCCGGAATCGTCGCGCGGCTGAATATTCCTCCGCTTCGGCGCGATGGCCGATGCAAAACACATCCTCTCCATGGCCGACGCCAAAATCTCCGACATTGGCAAGTACCGCATCATCGACCTCGTAGGCGAGGGCGCGATGGGCGTCGTCTACAAGGCCGAAGATTCAGTCCTCGGCCGCACCGTCGCGATCAAGGTGATGAACGATTCGATCGCCCGACAGGAAGACCTCCGCAAGCGCTTTCTGCACGAGGCGCAGGCAGCGGCATCTCTCCAGCACCCGAACGTTGTCTGCATCTACGACCTCGGTGAACAGGATGGTCACCTCTTCATCGCAATGGAATTCGTTGACGGTGTCGATCTCGAGCGCCTCATCGAGCTGGGCGAGCCGATGTCGCTGCAGGCAAGACTCGACATCATCATCGACGTTCTCACCGGACTCGCATTCGCACACAAACGCGGCATCGTCCATCGCGACATCAAGCCAGCCAATATCCGCATCGGCGAGGACGGGCGCGCGAAGATCATGGACTTCGGCGTTGCTCACCTCGCGTCCTCGAGCATGACTCGAACGGGATCGTTTTTGGGAACCCCGAGCTACATGGCTCCCGAGCAGATTACCGAGGGAAAAACGACTCCCGCGACAGACATCTTCGCGGTGGGTGGGGTACTCTATCAGCTTCTCGCGCAGATGAAACCGTTCGACGCGCCAACTCTTCAGAATCTCTTTTTCAAAATCATTACTGAAAAGCCGCGACCCATAAGCGAGCTCATGCCGGGCCTTCCGCCGGCGCTCGATCGCATTGTGATGAAGGCGATGGCCAAGGAGCCGTCCGGTCGATACTCGAGCGCGATCGAGATGGCGAACGACTTGTCAACCGTGCGAGCAAAATTGAGTGGGCCTTCGTATCCTGCATCGGTTTCATTGAGCGCATCCGTCGCCACCGCACTCGAACAGGCCAGAAAAAGTTCGCAAGTGCGGATGAGGAAAAACGCGCTCATTGGTGCCGGCGCACTAGCCGCGGTCGCGTTGATTGCGGCCGCGTGGTCCCTCTCTACGCGAAGCCGTTCGGGAGAACTTGGACTCACGGGCGGTACGGCACCGATAACATCAGCCGCAACGGAGCAGCCAGCAGCTACGGTCACGCCTCCGTCCACTGCGATTACGAACGCAACTTCGAAGCAGCAACTGCCGGCCCCGACTCCGCCTACGAGACAGGGAAGATCGCCGACCACGCCGCGAGACACTCGCGTTGCAGGCACAGCGAAGCCCACGAACAAGCCCGCACAGCCTGTCGTCGTCGCACCGAATATCCCTTCGCGCGTCGAGCCATCAGCACCGAGCGCAAACGCACGCCAGGAGACGGTCGTCTCTGCGCCGCCGGTCACCGCTCCCCGACCGGTCGTAACTGCACCGGCACAAGAGGCTCCTCCCCCGGCGCCCGCGTCGCCGAGCACTGCCGGCATCTCGCCTACTGTTGAAGCCTATGCGCGCGCGATCGAATCGAGGGACATCTCAGCGATCCGTCGTGTTTACCCTGGTCTGACGTCGGACCAGCAACGAAACTTCGAGCAGTTCTTCCAGTCGGCGCGGAACATCAACGTCACCTTCAGGGTGGCGAACGTCGAGGCTTCAGGCTACTCGGCGGACGCGCGGCTCGTCGGAACCTACGAGTATGTGACTTCGGCCGGGAAAACAGAGCGGCAGCCGGTCAGCTTTGCAGCGACACTTCGACACGATGGGAATGCGTGGCGACTGGTGTCGGTGCGCTGACCGCTGCGCCGGAATCGACAGCTAAAAGGTGTACTCGATGCCCGCGGTGTAAACGAGATTGGGCCTCAATCCGCCACGATTCAACGGAAAGAGCGTGTTCAGAACGAGCGTCGTGTTGCGAGCAGGCGTCACTTTGACGCCGAATGAGCCATTGACGATGTCGTCGCGAATCTCGGGAATGTTGGTGGGAGTCAGCGTCCGCCGAAACGGCGCATCGTAAGTTACGAGACCAGGCAGGTGCAGCTTGCTGTCACCGACCTGAAGCTCCGTGACCAGATCGGCCGCAAGCGTCACACTCTCAGCCATCCGGTCATCGAAGCCGACAGTGCCGAGCACGGCATCGTTCTGCTGTGTTCCGGCGTGATGCAAGTAGCCCGCGTTTACATGCGGCGAGAAATCACCAATTCGTGAGTTGAGAATCACGAGAGCCCGTCCCGCGAATTTGCCGGAGCCAAGGAGGTCCTTTTCGCTGCCGGTCGGAAAACGGCCGTCAACCAGAAAAGCGAAGCTCGCGTCCGGCGTCTCTCGTAGATTCAGCTTGGCGCGCAGCGCGACATCGCCGAGGCCGCCCGCGGAGCCCAGACTCTGACGATGAGCAGTGAGCACGGGATTATCCGCGGTGCCTGCGAAAAAATGCGCGGCCGTGGTGCCACCGAATGGGCGGATTTGGGCATCACTCTCGCCGCGAAATTCTGCCTGCACGATCGGCACGACCAGCCCCAGATCGAATCGATCCGATACGCCGTAAGTGATGTACATGGATGTCACTCGCACATCGAGATCCATCGACAGATGAAAATCCATGGCGTCGTTCTCGAGAACCGGCACGCCGTACAACGAACAGTCTGCTCCGAACTGGGTATCGCACCCGGGGAAGTCGACGTTCTGGTGAGTGAACGTCAGGTCGATGTTGCCCATATCCACGCCACGCAACGTAGCGAAGCGGAAGCCTGTTCTGCTGATCCCCGCGAGTACGCGACCTCGCCCAAGCGTTTGTGCCCGCTCGGCGAAGATCGGCCCGGCGGAAGTCGAAGTTCGCACCGGCACCCCTCCCTCGAACCGGAACGTCTCGCCACCACTCGTCGAACCGATTGGGATATTCGCGACGCTGGCACCGAGTGCATCGGAGATGAATGCGATCAGCGACGCGTTTTCGGCGTTCGAAGAAGGTATGAAGTGAAGGCCGTGGGCCTGCAGCGATGCAGGATTGTTCGGGTCGCCGGACCCGGCAAGGAAAAGTGGCGCCTGGCCGGGTCCAAAAATGAAGAGATCCGAGATCCGATCACGGAGAGCTTGCGCAGAGCTGTGGGACGGCAGGATGGAGATCGCTACAGCGGTGAGCGCGATCAGACACCTGAAGATGGTTTTGAGCCTCACACCACCAGTGCGCATAGAGGAAAGGAAGGCGTGGCCAGCTCAGTACGCGCTCGGACGGGCATATCATAGCCGCGATCTGTTAGGTAGGCAAACGACGGATAGCGCTTCCGGTGATGACAAGCGTACTTGACATGCTTCAATTCCGGTTTTACTATGGCAGTGGAAAGCCAACTTGACATGACGCCGAATGTTCGCAACCGAGTCAAAGAGCTCCGCACCGAACGAGGCTGGACGCAGCAGGAGCTCGCAGATGCGGTCGGCGTCTCGCGGCAGAGCATCAACTCGATCGAGCGAGAGCGGTACGTACCGAGTTTGCCGTTGGCGCTGACATTCGCACGGGTTTTCGGTTGTCCGACGGAGCAGATCTTCACGCTGGAGCGCAAGAAATGAGGATACCGATCCTCGGCATTACGATCGACGAGCGTTTTCTGAGTCATCGTCGCCGTTCGACGAGCATTGCGAGCGTAGTGGGCGGATGGGTGGCAATTGGCCTCTTCGCCTACCGCTACTTCGTCGGCGGTGTCTGGAGCTGGGATCTGTTCGCTGTCGGTGCGACGATCGCGGTGGTGAAGCTGGTGTTGCTGACGTGGTACCTATTAACCGATTGAGGATGAAACTGAAAAATGATTTCGAGAATGATTTTCAAAGAACGCGTTGGGGATCCGAAGCCGATACTGAGGCTCGGAATGTTTTTTCTGGCGATTGCATTGGCGTGGCCCAGGTTTCTGCCGGTGGCTGGAAACCTGGGGCCGGACGCAATAGATGGAGTACGCGGACTGCTGATGGGTCTGGCGATCGGCTTAAACCTGTGGGCAGTGATTCTGGGTAGTCGACAGCGGCGCGCGTAGATTAAGGGTGAATTCCTCTACAGCGTGCTGCGGCTTGCAGGCACGCTGTAGACATCCCCTCCTCGCCCACACAGGTCCCGGTCAGTCTGTCATCCAGCGCCGCGTTACTTCTCATCGACGTTCAGCAGGGCTTCGAAGACCCGCGCTGGGGAGCGCGCAACAATCCCGATGCAGAACAACGGATCGCCGATCTGCTCGCAGCTTGGCGCTCCAGCGGCCGGCCGGTCATTCACGTCCAGCATCTGTCGCTTGAACCCCAGTCGCCTCTTCGCGAGGACAGGCCGGGTCACGCCTTTAAGATCCAGGCGCAGCCGATGGCGGACGAGGCTGTATTTCGCAAGCATGTCAACAGTGCATTTATCGGTACCGAGCTCGAGGCGCATTTGCGCGCGAATGGAATCGATGCACTCGTCGTAGTCGGGATTACAACCGACCACTGCGTGTCGACTACGGCGCGGATGGCGGCAAACCTGGGGTTCACCGTCACAGTGGTCGACGATGCCACGGCGACGTTCGAGCGGCGAGGTCCCGACGGCACTCTCTACAGCGCAGATCTCATACACCACGTGGAGTTGGCGAGCCTTAATGGCGAGTTCGCGACGGTCCGCAGCGCTCAGGAGATTATTGCCGGCGTGAGTGCTTGATGTGCATTGCTGCATGATACGCTTCTCACGAGCTCGAATCCTCGGCGCTGGCTGGGCGCTCGCTCTTGGCGCTTCGCTCGCGTGCACGGACGACAAGCCATCAAGCGTGTCGCCTGCCCCAACAATTACCTGGATCCAGGTCTGGAGCGATGAGTTCGATGGGCCAGCGGGCGCACGCGTCGACAACACGAAATGGAGCTACGACACCGCGGACGGATGTAATGGCGGTGGTGGCTGCGGCTGGGGCAACGACGAGAAGGAATACTATACAGACGGCTCCGAGAACATCGCACTCAACGGACAGGGGCAACTGATGATCGTTGCTCGGCGCGCTCCCGCGGGCCTTACCTGCTACTATGGCCCGTGCCGATACACGTCGGCCAAAATCACTACGCGCGGCAAAGTGCTGGCTGCACCAGGCCGCGTAGAAGCGCGCATAAAGCTACCAGTGGGACAGGGGCTTTGGCCCGCATTCTGGATGCTGGGTCATGACAACCCCACCGTCCCGTGGCCGGAATGCGGCGAGATCGACATCATGGAGAACAAGGGAAGCCAGCCGAGTACGACAAGCTCCGCGCTGCACGGTCCGGGCTATTCCGGTGCGACGCCGTTCGTCCACGTGCATACTCTCGCGCGCGGTACTGTCTCGGACGACTTCCACACTTTCGCGGTCGAGTGGGATTCGCTCCACGTTCAATTCTTCGTCGACGACACTGCCCATTACCGGGTTACGAACGTCGGAATCCAGCAATACGGTAGATCGGTTCTCAATCAGTCATTCTTCCTGATTCTCAATCTCGCGGTTGGTGGAAAATTCGACGGCGATCCGCAGTCGGACGCGATCTTCCCGGCGACGATGCTCGTCGACTACGTGCGCGTCTACCGAGCGGAAGCCAAATGAACTATTGAAATGATGGGAGACACGCGACCACGAAAGTGAAGTTCGAAAAGCCCTTTCGCTGAGCCCGGAGGAAAGCCATGCCCACCATTCAAAGGATCAGCGCGTTCTTGTGGTTTGACAGCGAGGCCGAGCAAGCAGCTCGTTTCTACACCGGCATCTTCAAGAACTCGCGAATCGGGACGATCACTCGATATGGAAAAGCCGGTTTCGAGATTCACCAGCGACCGGCTGGATCGGTGATGACGGTGTTGTTCGAGCTCGACGGGCAGCAGTTCACTGCGCTCAACGGGGGTCCGCTATTCAAATTCAACGAGTCGATCTCGTTTCAGGTCAATTGTGAGACACAGAAGGAGATCGATTACTACTGGGAGAAGCTGACGGCCGGTGGCGATCCCAAGGCGCAGCAGTGCGGGTGGCTAAAGGACAAGTACGGGCTGTCGTGGCAAGTTGTCCCAACCATCATGGCCGAGTTTTTCAAGAGCGAGAGTTCCGCGAAGTCCCAACGGGCGATGGAAGCACTGTTGCGAATGAAGAAGCTCGACATCGCGGAACTCAAGAAGGCGTACGACGGGTAGTCGCGCTCGACATCGCGGATTTCAAGTCACGATTGCGCACCACGGCGTTATCCTGGCTTGCGGAATGCGCCAGAGAGACGCGATTTGCCCCATCAACTCTATCTAGAATACTCATGCCAAAAAGAGCACGAAAATCGGCGAAACCGGCCCGGACGAAACGCTCAACGCGGAAGTCCTCACGCTCGACCGTACGGCGCCATGTACCGACAAAAGGACTCTATGGCTGGATCACCCACACGGACCTCGCCAGCCTGAATCCCGCAGCGACGAGAGAGTGGTGCGTAAAAGTCCTGGGCTGGAAGTTCCAGCCAAGCTTCCCCATGCCAGGCGGCGGGGAGTACCACCTCTTTGCCTACTCCGAAAAGGGCGGCGGTGGGATTCGTCCCAACAATCCACCCGAGGTACCGGGCAGTCTTCCTTACATACACGTTGCTGATGCGCGAGCTTCCTTCGAAAAAGCACTGCGCGAAGGGGCCGAGGAGATGATGCCGCCTACGCGTGTTATGGAGGGCGTGACAGTCGCAATCGTGCGGGCGCCGGGAGGCGTTCCGATTGGATTCTCGGGCCCGTAGCGAATGCGTCCCACGGGTGAGTGATCTACGGTTTGATCAGCCTCTCGCGACCATCTTTGTTTATCAGCTTCACCATGCTTTCCGTACCTTCCGCTTTCAGTTGGATATATGTCGGATCGAACTCGCCTCCAATCAAAAGTCCCGATCCAAGCCTGGTTGCTCCAAGTTTTACATGCGCGCTTCCGTCAGGGCTCATCAAACGCAATAGCACGATCTCTGGATAAGGCTTGCCATTCCATTTGACTTTCGGGTCTTCCGGGAGCACGGCAATGCTCGCCCGAACCTTCCCCCGATCGTCAACGATTTCGAGTGCGCGTCCACGGATCACGGCGGGAGCATCGGCAGTCGCGGCGAAACCGAGATGAGGCCGGACAAACTGGTAGCAGAATAGTCCGAGATTTACCGCGGTGAGGCCAACGAGAAGTTTCTGGATTTTCATAATCTTTCCCTCACTTGCGTCAAGGAATTGACTCGAGAGTTTGACGTCGATAGAGGTATTAAGGTTTAAGCAGTAGGTCTAAGATGTTTGATACTCAGCCAAAGCTTTAGCGGGGGCACTTGGCGCACACCATCAAAGTTATTCTTCTCGGCTTCGCGCTACTCGCCGCATGCTTGATCGCCGGACGTCTGGCGGGAGGAGGCGGCCAGCCATTTTTTCTGGCGCGATCGGCACTGCTGTTCGTCCCGCTCTGGTTTGTTGGTGCGGGAATCAACATGTGGCTGGGCGTTTCCAGAGCGGGTTACTCGGTCAAAGAGGAAATTCCATTCTTTTTCGTGGTATTCCTGATACCAGCCGTAGTGGCGCTCTTTATCTGGTGGCGGTACGCAGGAAGTCGCTGAAGTCCGTTCGAACACGCGGGAGACACGCCTCGGCGAAGCAGTTCGTACACTCTCGGACGGACACGATGGCCTCTCCGGTATAGTTGCGCTGCGCGACGGCCGCGACGCATTCGCGGCCCGCGCGCTGCTCGCCGACGCCGCCGACCGCACACTCGATGTGCAGTACTACATCTGGCGCGGCGACATGTCGGGAACGTTGATGTTCGACGCACTCCGTCGCGCAGCAGACCGAGGCGTGCGAGTGCGGCTACTACTCGACGACAACAACACCAGCGGACTGGACTCCGTTCTCGCCGCACTCGACGCGCATCCCAACATCGAGGTGCGGCTGTTCAATCCGTTCAAGCATCGTCGCTGGCGCGTCCTGGATTTTCTGACCGACTTCAGTCGCGTCAACCGGAGGATGCACAACAAGTCGTTCACTGCTGACAACGAGGTGACCATCGTCGGCGGACGCAACGTGGGCGATGAGTATTTCGGCGCAACGCACGACGTGCTGTTTGTGGACCTGGACGTGCTTGCCATCGGTCCCGTCGTGAACAGCGTGTCCCGCGACTTCGATCGCTACTGGTCCAGCAAGTCTGCGTACGCGGCAAAGCGAGTGCTACCCGAAGTAAGTAAATCATCCATCAAGGGTGTCGCCGCTGCTGCCGAACGCGTCGAGCAGGATCCCGCGTCGCGAGCGTACCTCGAGGCACTCGAGAGGCAGCCGTTCGTGCGCGAGCTGCTCGCGAAGACGGTTCACGTCGAGTGGGCCGTCGCCTCGATGGTCAGCGATGATCCTGCCAAGGGACTCGGCGCCGCTCGGGACGACACACTTCTTTGGCATCGACTGAGGGAGCTATTCGGCGCGCCCGCGCGCGAAATGAATCTTATCTCGCCGTATTTCGTTCCCGGATCCGCCGGAGTCGATTATTTCCGTGGACTGGCGAGCCGTGGTGTCAAAATCAGAATTCTGACGAACGCATTAGAGGCAACAGATGTTGCAGCCGTTCACGCCGGCTACGCCAAGCGCCGCAAGCCATTATTGCGCGCGGGTATCACGCTGTTCGAAATGAAGCGTGCGTCGCCCGTAGTCCCGGGCGAGAAAGCCAGCGGCGGCTCGAGCGGGTCCAGCCTGCACGCCAAGACTTTTGCCATCGATCGCTCACTCGTCTTTGTCGGTTCGTTTAACTTCGATCCTAGATCCGCGCGACTGAATACCGAGCTGGGCTTCGTCATCGCGAGCCCGGCGGTTGCGCAAACGCTTGCCGACACGTTCGCCGCCACTATTCCGAATCGGGCTTACGAGCTGCGGTTGAGCGATGACGGCGCACTCACCTGGGCCGACGGCCGAGAGATCGGCGATTCGGTTTATGTGCGCGAGCCTGGCGTCGGTTTCTGGAGACGATTCGAAGTGACGCTGTTATCCCATCTGCCGATAGAGTGGCTGCTCTAAGTCTTGGATCCATTCATGGCGATGATCGCAAAAGCTTACCGCCGGTCTGGCTCCTTGACGCCGTCAGTCGGACGCAACATCATGCTGTCGGCGGCGATCCACGCCCAACCTCTTTAGACTCCGCCCCAGCCGGAGTCCTCTGAGAGGCAAAGGGGGGCAGACTCCCGGATTGGTTTCGTCGGTCCTTTGCGTCACCATGGCGCGCTGCTGGGGAGAGCACCGTGGTGTACCCAAAGGAGAAGTGACGATGCCACGCAATAAAGATCTCAAGCGCCTCATTCGCGCTCGCATGAGAAGGACGGGTGAAGCCTACACTGCCGCCCGCGCTCACATCATAAAAAAACCCAAAGCCCGTGGTGCAGCCACACCTCGCGCCAGCGCCGCGTCCGCTGCGGAGAAAGTGGACTACGCCGCACTGGCGGGCATGAGCAACGAGAGCATCAAGGCGAAGACGGGCTGCACCTGGGATCGCTGGGTGCCCGCTTTAGACTACTACGGCGCCGATAAGATGTCGCATAGCGACATCGCCGCGTTGGTGAGCAAGAAGTACAAGATCGATGGATGGTGGTCGCAGACAGTGACCGTCGGCTACGAGCGCATCAAGGGATTGCGTGCGCGCGGACAGCGGCGCGACGGAACGTTCGAGGCGAGCAAGTCCCGCACGTTCGACGTGCCCGTCGGAACATTGTTCGAAGCGTGGGCGGATGCGAGTGTCCGCCGGCGCTGGCTGAACGGCGAGAGCGTGAGGGTGCGAACGGCCACGGCGCCCAAATCGATGCGACTCGATTGGAGCGACGGCAGCATCATCGCCGTTGGGTTCCTCACGAAGGGTAAGTCGAAGAGCGCGGTCGCGGTGCAACACACAAAGCTGCCCGACCGGGAGACGGCGGACCGCCTCAAGAAATACTGGGGGGACCGGTTCGATGCGCTCGGTCAGGTTTTGCTCGAACCTTAGAAACTCGCTGACTTCAGCGATCTGCCGCGGCGCGCCGGTAAGCGCCGCGGCAGATCATACGCCCTTGTCACTAAAAACGAAACACGAAATCGACGTATGGAATGCCGATAACATCACTGCCGGAGACGTTTACGAGCGCAAGATCGGTCGTGAGCTTCTCTCCCATGAAGCGCAGGCCGAAGGAGTAGAGGAAGTTGTTGTCGGAAACCGGAAGCAGGTAATTCTCGGTCACGATTCCGATCCTGCGCGACACTCGCAATTCGCCGCCAATCATTCCCACCGGTTTTGCCTCGATTTTTCCCCCGGCAAAACCATATCCGCCACCGAGCGTGACGCTCGCGTTGCCGTCGCCGAACGTTCCCACGCCGTAATAGATGCCGCCCGTTCCGCCCTTCGTCCCGGCGAATAACACACCGGCGGCGACATGAACTTTGTCCGCCACGCTGATCCCGATTTTCGGCGTCACGTAATAGACCTGGTCTTCAACAGCGGCGGGGAAGAGTGAAACCCCTCCACCAATCGTCACGTTGTCGGTGACGCCGTACGCGATTCCCGGGAAGAAAAGCTCATAATCAGAAAAGTACCCCTCACCTTTCTTAAGCATCTGTCCGCTCGGAGCGAAGAAAAGGCGAGTGGAATTGGGGTTCGGGAACCAGTACTCTCCTTCCCGAAGATCGGCTGCAGGAATCTCCTTGATTTCTCTAATTGCACCCGCCGAGAGCTGGATATTGCCGGCTTGGGTCTGAAAGCTCACCGTATCACCGTTCACGGCGAGTATTCGCCCGAATATCGTGGAACCGTCTCTCAACGTCACGATCTGTATGTGCGCGCTGTCGGGGACAGTCATCCTGGCGCGCACGTCGTGGGAGGCCTGTGCCTCGGCGAACCCGGCCGGCGTGGCAAGACAGAGAATCACCATGAACGCGCGGACCGAGCGGTACAGGAATTTTGTCATGAGAGTAAGGGCTGGGGGAAAGGATCTTTTCTCGGCCTTCAGAATCGCCGACCAGCTCCGATCTCTCTATCCGTCAGATGACGTAGAACCGTCACCTCGACGCTACTTATCTACGGCCACGCAGGCGGCTCATCCCCCTTTGCCGCATACTGTTGGCACGTGGATATCGTGAATAAGGGCCTTTACGTCGTGATGGGCGTCTCCGGATCCGGCAAGAGCTTGATCGGTGCGGCACTCGCCAGCGCACTTGGTGTCGACTTCGTCGAAGGAGACGAATACCACTCCGCGGAGAACGTGAAGCGCATGTCGTCGGGCATTGCGCTCACGGACGAAGATCGCGCGGAATGGCTTCACTCGTTAGCGGCGCGATTACGCGAGGCAAAGGAGGCAGACACCGGACTCGTGATGTCATGTTCCGCGCTGAAACGAATCTACCGGGACATCCTCCGCACGGGGGCGGGCCAGCTCCGCTTCGTGTTTCTCAAAGGTGAACGCGCGCGGTTCGCCGAACGGCTCGCCGGCCGGCGTAGTCACTTTATGCCGGCGGTTCTATTGGACAGCCAATTCGCCGCACTCGAGGAACCATCGCCCGACGAAGACGCCTGGGTCTGTGACATCAGGCAGTCACCACAAGAAATCGTCGCCGGTATCCTCGCCCGCGTATCGGCATGACAACTGACACTCGTCTACTTCTCTACGCACTCGGCGCGGTGATCGCCCTGATCGTGCTCATCGCGCGATTCAGGCTGCACCCCTTCATTGCTCTCGTTTCTGTCTCACTCGTAATGGGCCTGGCGGCAGGCATGGCGCCCGTCGCCGCGGTGAAAGCGTTTGGCGACGGCGTCGGTAACGTTCTCGGTTTCATCGCCATCGTCGTCGGACTCGGCACGATGCTCGGCAAGATTATGGCGGAGTCCGGCGCTGCCACGCGCATCGCAACGACACTGATCGAACTTTTCGGCCAACGGCGCGTGCACTGGGCGATCATGATCGTCGCGTTCATCGTCGGAATACCGGTTTTCTTCCAGGTTGGCTTTGTCCTCCTGATCCCGCTCGTGTTCACCATTGCACATCGCACCGGGATGTCGCTGATCAAGATCGGAATCCCGCTGGTCGCTGGGCTTTCGGTGGTGCACGGCATGCTGCCCCCACACCCGGCGGCGATGCTCGCTGTCACCGCGTACCACGCCGACGTCGGGCGCACGATTCTTTACGGCCTGATCGTCGGTCTTCCGACTGCGGCGCTTGCGGGTCCGGTCTTCGGTTCGTGGATCGCGTCACTCATTGTCCTTCCCGCAGAGAATCCGATCGCGGCGCAGCTCGAGGGAGCTGCAGGTACTGTGGACGTCGAACAAAGAACGCCAAGCTTCGGCATCTCGCTGTTCACGGTGTTGATTCCAGTAATCCTGATCCTCCTTGCCAGCGCCGCCGACATCACACTCGACGCGGCGAGTCCACTGCGCACGGCGCTTGACTTCGTCGGTAACGCGATTGTCGCTTTGCTTCTCGCACTTCTGTTCTCGTTCTGGTCTCTGGCGCGCCCTCGAGGATTCACGCGAGCACAAGTGATGAAGTTCTGCAACGACTGTCTCGCGCC
>QHVA01000076.1 GCA_003223425.1 Gemmatimonadota bacterium | reverse complement strand
GCTCATGACGGCGATTCCGCAGTTCACCCCCGCTGTCGACAACGAGGTGAAGCGCTTCTGTAAGTGACCGACTCTGCGTCCGTGACCGGCCGGTGGGACAGATCCTACCATGCGCCGGTCATGGTCGAAGAGGTCGTGCGGCTGTTCAATGGGGCGAAGCAGGTGTTGGATTGCACGTTGGGCGGAGGCGGCCACAGCGAAGCCCTGCTTGCCTCGGGAGCATCAGTCGTAGCGATCGATCGCGACGAAGCGGCGATAACTGAAGCAAGGAAGCGGCTGGCGCTCTACGAGGCGACAGGCCGCTTTCTCGCGTTGAGGGCGAATTTTGGCGAGATCGACCGCGTCCCGGAGCTCGAGGAACGCAGCTTCGACGGGATCCTCGCCGACCTCGGGGTTTCTTCCCACCAGATCGACGCCGACGATCGAGGTTTCTCTTTTCGGCCTGGCGCGTTACTCGACATGAGGATGGACCGTCGCTGTACTGCCACCGCCGCAGATTTGCTCAACACCCTCGATGAAGCCGAGTTATCCCACATTTTTCGCGATTACGGTGACGAGCCGCGCGCCAGCCGGCTCGCGCGTGAGATCGTGCGTCGCCGCGGACGAAAAGCGATGCGCGTAAGCGATGATCTCGTCGATGCAATCCGCGGCGCACTCGGCGCGCGCACGGGACCGGGTGATTTCGCCCGCTTGTTCCAGGCGGTTCGCATTGCCGTGAATGACGAGCTGTCTACGTTGAATACCGCACTTCCACTTTTGCGCGACAAGCTCGAGCCGCGCGGGCTGCTCATTGTGATCTCGTACCATTCAGGCGAGGACCGGCTCGTCAAGCACACAATGCGCGAGTGGAGTCTCTCGTGCGTCTGCCCGCCAAGGCAGCCGCAGTGCACCTGCCGAGGCAAGCCGCTTGGAGAGCTCGTGACCAAACGAGCCATGGCGGCGAGTCCCGCTGAAACCGCTGCGAACCCACGTTCACGCAGTGCCCGACTGCGCGCATGGCGAAAGGCCGCGTAGCTCTTCGAGGACGAACCCTGGTGGGTCTTACCCTTGGCGCATTCGTGCTCGTCGCGCTCGCCATAGTGTGGCGGCGCACGATCGGAATCAGCGAATCGGAGCGTCTCGCGGCGCTCGACGCGAAACGCGTGACGCTGGAAGGCGAGCGCGCGCGGCTTGACAGCGAGATTCGGGACGCTTCCGCGATCGGAACCCTGGGAGCCGCCGTCGAACACCGACTTGGCATGCATATCCCAACCGATAAGCAAGTTGTCATCCTCCAACGCACCCGACGCGATGAAAACCCCTAAGCGGGTCGCGATCGTCCACGTCTTCTTCGTCCTCTTCGCGCTGGCACTAGTCGCTCGGGCTGCCGAGGTTCAGGTGGTCGAAGGAAAGTCGTGGGCTGCGCGCGCCAGACGACAGCACTTCTTCGCTTCTGCGTTATCTGCTCCGCGCGGCGAGATACTCGATGCCAGTGGAAACACACTGGTCGAGAGCCGCGAGATGACGCGCGTCGCCGTCGCGCTGCCAGAGGTGCGCGACACCGCGTTCGTTCTCAAGGCACTCCATCGCGCGCAGGTTGATGTTGATGCCGTTCGCTCGGCCATCGCCCGCCGGCGTCGGTGGATCGATTTGCCCGGTCTCTACACGACCGCCGATGTGGCTTCAATCTCGAAGCTGAACGGAATCCATCTGACACCGGTGATACAGCGGGTCTATGCAAAGTCAGGCGGCATACAACGCATCGTTGGGACGCTCGATGGTCAGGGCCGTCCGATGGACGGGCTGGAACTTGCTCTCGACACGATCCTGCGCGGCGATTCGGGTAAGGTCAAGCTCGCCCGCGACAAGGACGGCCGACCGCTCGAGTCTCCGGATGGGTGGACCGATCAACCGAAGCCAGGCTCGACGGTGGTGCTGACGATCAACAACACGCTCCAGGACATCTGCGAGCGGGAGCTGTCCATCGCCGTTGACGGCCTGCGCGCAGATGGGGGCGATATCGTCGTGATGAATCCGCACACGGGTGAGATCCTAGCGCTCGCGAGCAACAGGGTCGGACGCACCACATTCTCCAATACGGCCGTGACTGAGCCATTCGAGCCGGGATCAACCCTCAAGCCATTCGTTGCTGCTTCACTGCTCGAGAGAGGGCGTGCGAGGCCGACCGATGTGGTTAACACTCACGGCGGAAAGCTGGAGCTCGAAGGGCGCGTGATCAGCGACATGCACAAAGCATCGGCCCTTTCTCTCGCCGACGTTATCCGTTACTCGAGCAACGTCGGCATCGTGGAGTTCGGACAACGCCTGACACCGCGCCAGAAGTACGAGACTTTCCGCGACCTTGGATTTGGCATGCCCCTCGGTGTACCGCTACCTGCTGAAGCACCGGGAACTTTGCGCGAGCCGAAACAGTGGTCGAAGCAGACGCCGGCGTCGATCCTCATGGGTTACGAGATCGCGGTAACGCCGCTGCAGCTGGTCACGGCGTATTCGGCTATAGCAAATGGCGGCGAGCTACTCGAGCCGCATCTGGTAAAGGAAGTGCGATCACTGGATGGAAAGGTGATTTATCGCGCAGAGCCGCGTGCAGTTCGCCGGGTGATGTCGGGCGAGGTAGCACGAACCGTTCAACAACTGCTTCTGGCCGTAGTGCGCGAAGGAACGGCGACGAAGGCCGATCTCGCCAGCTTCGATGTTGCGGGAAAGAGCGGGACCGCGTGGCGTACTTCACAAAACGGAGGATATACCGCCGGGAACTATACAGCTTCATTCGTGGGTCTCTTTCCCGGCAATGACCCGCAATACGTCGTGCTCGTGAAGCTCGACAGCCCGAAGGGCACGCACTACGCAGGCGGTGACATTGCGGCGCCCGTCACTCAGATCGTGTTGCGCGCTGCGCTCGCGGCACGGGACGCAGCGCTGGACCGGCGAGATCTGGCGGCATCCGAGAAGACGACTTTTGCGCAACCGCAGCACGACGCAGCTGATCACACGTCATCGGGAACTCCTGCAAGGTTCGCTCAGCGAGATGGCCAACGGTCGGACAGGGCGAGCTCCGATTCCTATGACCCCAACGGCAACGTCGCCTCGCGCGACAGGAGCGAAGAAACTTCCTCGTACGTTGTGGAGCTGCCGGCTTCAGCAAAAACGGCGACGTTCGGAGTCTCGCCACGACCCATTCCCGATGTACGAGGACTCTCGGTTCGAGAAGCGGTTCGAGCTCTCCACATTGCGGGATTCCGGGTCCGACTTCTCAGTGCGCCTGTACCGGGAACGTTGCCCGTCGCGGGGACGATCGTGCCACCTGGGACACTCGTTCAGCTAAGCCGTCCGATCGAATGAAGGTAAATGTACCGGAAATCAAAACCGCGCTGGCCGAGCGCGGTTTACTGGTTGGGGTGAGAGGCGAAATTCCCGATGAAGTTACGGGTATCTAGGACGACAGCCGCAAGGTTGCGCCCGGTGACCTTTTCATTGCGGTCCGAGGATCTAACAGTGATGGTCACGATTTTCTCGACGCCGCAGCGCGACGAGGTGCAGTCGTGGCTATGGTCGAGGATCCGTCTCGCACGACGCTGCCTTCGCTGATCGTGCACGAAGGACGTCGAGCTGCGGCCATTGCGGCTGCAAGCGCCTACGAGGAGCCGGCGGCCGGGCTGAGATTGCTCGGCGTGACCGGAACGAATGGCAAGACCACGACGACCTCGATCATGCGTCATCTCTTCGACGACGGCGATGGGTCGAGTGCTTCCATCGGGACGCTAGGCGTTCTGATCGGCAGTGAGGGCGAAATTTTGCCGGGAGGCGGCGGGCTCACGACTCCGGGGCCAGTGGAGTTGCAAAGAATTCTTCGGGAGCTCGCTGATCGCGGTGTACGGACGATTGCGATCGAGGTCTCCTCTCACAGCCTCGATCAAAGGCGCATCGATGGACTCGAGTTTGATGTCGCTGTCTTCACAAACCTGACACGCGACCACCTCGACTATCACGGCACCATGGAGCGGTACCTCGACGCAAAGGCGCGCCTGGTGGATTACCTGAAGCGGGAAGGAATTGCGGTGGTAAACGCGGATGCACCTGAGTGGAGATCTCTCAAGCCGCGCTCGCGTCCACTAACATTCGCAGTTCGTGCATCCGCAGACATCGTGGCGGAAAGGATTCACTTCACCTCAGAAGGCAGCCAGTGGCGGCTTCTTACGCCGCGCGGTTCTGCCGATGCAACACTCCCCTTGATCGGCGACGTCAACGTCGAGAACGCGCTTGCCGCTGCGGCGGCCGCGTTCGCGCTGGGCCACACTGCAGCAGCGATTGCCAGCCGACTACGCACCGTTCCACAGATAGCCGGCAGACTCGAGATCATTTCGACGGGCCCGACCGTCGTCCGGGATTACGCGCACACTCCCGACGCACTCGAGCGAAGCCTGAAGACGGCTCGGGCCTTCACCCGTGGAAAACTGATCGTGGTCTTTGGCGCTGGCGGAGATCGCGACAAGGGTAAGCGGCCGCTGATGGGTGAGATCGCGGAGCGCGGAGCTGATTGCGTTATCGTTACCAGCGATAATCCCCGCACCGAGGACCCGGACGCGATCATCGATGACATCGAGGCAGGCATGCGCGCGTCGAAGCATCAGCGCGTTACCGACCGCCTCGCTGCGATACAGCGCGCGATCGAGCTCGCTGAGGGGGACGACGTTGTGCTGCTCGCGGGTAAGGGTCACGAAACGTATCAGGTTCGCGGAACTACATCATTTCCATTCGACGAAAAGGAAATCGTGCGCGAGATGACGGGTAGGGGAAGTCACGCTTGAGCACCGGATTCTGGACGCTGGATCGCATCGCCGCCGCGCTAGCGGATCAGGCCGTTGGCAAGCTGCCGCGTGGACCAGCGCAGGTAAGCGGCATAACGACTGATACGCGCAGGATTCAGAAGGGAAACGTCTTCGTTGCGCTTCGTGGCGAACGATTCGATGGTCACGACTATTTGGGCGATGCGGTGCGCGATGGAGCATCTGCGCTCGTCGTTTCTCGTGTTCCAAAACTGAATACGCTGGGAGTTCCGATCTTCGAGGTGCGCGATACCCTCGTCGCGCTTGGCGCGCTTGCCCGCTATTGGCGTAGAGCCTGGGGGAAAACGGTCGTCGCAGTTGCGGGGAGCAACGGAAAGACAAGCACGAAAGATCTGATCAAGGCGGCGCTGAGCGGTAGCTACGCAGTCCATGCGACGAGCGGAAATTTGAACAACCGGATCGGTGTGCCACTTACGCTGCTTGCGCTTCCGCCAGAAGCCGAGGTGGCTGTTGTGGAAGTGGGAACCAGCCTCCCTGGAGAAGTGGCGATTCTTCGAGAGATCGTTGAACCCGACATGTCGCTGGTTACCTCGATCGCGGAGGAACACCTGGAAGGCCTCAGCGATCTGGGAGGTGTTTTCCGCGAGGAAGTCGCCATCTATGACGGGGTCGCGGTCGGTATCGCTCCTTCTGCTCAACCCGAGATTGCAGAAGCGGCGCGCGGAAAGGCCAGGCGGCTGATCGTCGCTGGTTTCGAGGCGAACGCGGACGTCACGCCGGATCGGTGGGAGATCGGACCGGAGGGACTAGGCGTGATCGAGATCGCTGGCGTGACAGTGCGACCGCCTGTCCGTGGTCTACACAATCTTAGAAACGCGATGCTGGCACTGGCCGTCGCTCGGGAGTGCGGTGTGAGCTACGAGGATGCAACAGCGGGAATCGCCGATGTGCCGCAGCCGAAGATGCGCTCGTCATGGGAGCAGGTGGGCGGTGTCACGCTGATAAACGACGCTTACAACGCGAACCCCGGATCGACTCGCGCCGCGATCGAGTTTCTGAAAGGCACTGGTAGCGGACGCCAGAGGGTAATCGTCCTTGGTACGATGCGGGAACTCGGTGCAGCGTCGGAGCAATGTCACGCCGACATTGCGGGTCTCGCGTTGGCGTCCGGTGCCGACATCGTAGCCGGCATTGGCGAGTTCGCGCCCGCCCTCGAGAAGCAGGATCAGGGCGACCGCGTGATCACGGCCGCGGATGTCGAAGATCTCTGGCCACGGCTTCAGGCCAGACTGCAGCGTAACGCGATCATATTGCTGAAAGCATCACGGGGTGTGCAGCTCGAGCGTCTCGTGCCACATCTAACCACCTGGGCCACGGCATAGTGCTGAACTATCTGCTCGTTCCATTCGTAGGACTGCCGCACTTCGGGTTTCTGCGACTGTTTCAGTGGATAACTTTTCGCGCCGCGGGCGCGGCAGTGAGCGCGATTCTACTCACGTGGATCGTCGGCCCGGGAATCATGCGGCGATTGCGGCGTATGCGGCTGCACCAGGTTATTCGCGAAGGAACGCCTGACGCGCATCAGCAGAAGGGAAGAACTCCGACGATGGGCGGACTCATCATTCTTGGGGCGACTCTCACCAGCACTTTCCTCTGGGCGCGCCTGGATAATCGCTACGTCCTGATTGCAATGGTCTGCATGGCGTGGATGGGCGCGATCGGCTTCTGGGATGACTACCTCAAGCTCAAACAAAAACTGGCGGGGAAAAAGAACACCGGCCTCGTCGAGAGCTACAAACTGGCGGGTCAGGTCACGCTTGGGTTCGCGGTCGGATATTACCTATGGAAGCATCCACTATCGAATCTTCCGGGCGCCTCGACGACGCTGCCTTTCTACAAGTACATCCTGATCGTACCGCTCACTGCAGGCCTGGGATGGCTGTATGTGTTGTTCGTAACCTTCGTGATGACGGGCGCCAGCAACGCTGTCAACATCACCGATGGACTCGATGGGCTCGCCGCGGGTCTCACAGCGATCGCGGCGCTGACGTTCGCCTTCTACGCATACGTCGTCGGACGCGTTGATGCGAGTCAATATCTTCATGTCTACTTCCTGCGCGGATCCGGTGAGCTCACCGTGTTCTGTGCTGCCCTGATGGGAGCGTGCATAGGGTTTCTCTGGTACAACACCCATCCCGCTGAAGTGTTCATGGGCGACACGGGATCGCTGGCGCTCGGTGGCGCGCTCGCGGCGGTGTCGATCCTCCTCAAGTCAGAGTTTTTGCTCCTTCTCGTTGGAGCCGTCTTCGTCGCCGAGATGCTCTCTGTCATCGTACAGCGGTTCGTGTTCAAGTACCGCAAGCGACGATACGGCCTCGAGTACGCGCGGGAGCACCGGGTGTTCAAACGAGCGCCGCTGCACCACCACTTCGAGGTAAAAGGCTGGGATGAGGCACAAGTGGTCGTGCGCTTCTGGATACTCGGAGTGCTGTCCGCCTTCATAGCCCTGAGCACTCTGAAGTTGCGATGACGCCGCGCGAGCTCGTGCCGCGCGAGAGCGAGATCGCCGTCATCGGCCTCGCCAAGAGCGGTCGCGCCGTGGCAATGCTGTTGAGAAAGCACGGCTACAACGTTTACGCCTCTGACGTGGCGTCTTCGCCCGACACCGGACGATGCGCCGAGGAGCTCCGCGCCCAGGGAATCGCGGTCGATGTTGGGCGCCATGACCTCGAGCGATTGGCACGCGCAGGTCTTGTCGTCACCAGCCCCGGCGTCCCTCCCTCAGCTCGCCCGCTAGCGTTCGCCCGAGAGAACGGCATCACGATCGCAAGCGAGGTCGAGGTCGCGCTCAACTTTCTCGAGGAACCGCGCATCGTCGCCATCACCGGAACCAACGGTAAGACTACGACGACCGCCTTGATAGCGCACCTTCTGCGTGGCCTGGACCTGGAGGCGGTCGAAGCCGGCAACATTGGAACGCCGCTCTCCGAGATAGCCGGACGCGAGCAAGCACCTAAATGGATTTCGCTCGAGATGTCCTCCTTCCAGTTGCACGATACTCCGAGCCTCAAACCGTTGGTCGGCGTGCTCACGAATCTGAGTCCTGATCATCTCGACCGATATTCGAGCGTCGAAGAGTATTACGCTGACAAGCGGCGTCTGTTCGCGAACGCCGATGGAGACTCGGTGTGGGTGGTAAATCACGACGATCGAGCGGTGATGCGGATGGCGCGAGATGTCGCTGGCCACAAGTACTCTTTTTCCGTGAGTGAAGACGCGGAAGCGTGCCTTGATGCGCGCACCAACGAGCTCGTCGTGTTGGGTGCGCCGCTTCTCCAACGCAGGGATCTCCCGCTGCTCGGCCAGCACAACGTCGGAAATGCACTCGCGGCATCGGTCGCAGTAATGGCTGCAGACCGATCGCACCAGACTCAAAAAGCCAGAAAGGGAATCGCCGCCGCGTTGAGGACCTTTCGCTCGCTTCCGCATCGACTGGAGCTGGTCGGAGAATTCGGAGGAGTGCAGTGGATCAACGACTCCAAAGCAACCAATGTCAGCTCAGCAGCCGTCGCAATTGACGGTATGGAGCGTCCGACCGTCCTATTGCTCGGGGGCAGGCACAAGGGCGAGGCCTATACCGCGCTGAGTGATGTCGTGAGAAGAAAGGCGAAGCGAGTGATCGCATACGGCGAAGCGGCACCAATCATCGCGACCGACCTTCGTCCCGTAGTCGATGTCGTGCGGCTGGGGTCCGACTTCGACGAGGTCATTCAAGCGGCGCGCGCGGCCGCGCGTCCGGGCGACGCGGTGCTGCTTTCGCCGGCGTGCTCCAGCTACGACATGTTCTCGAATTACGAGGAAAGAGGTGAGCGGTTCCGCGCGCTCGCGGCAAAAGAAGCCTAATGGAAGCATCGACGAATCTGATTCAGCGCTGGCATATGGGACTCGAGGCGCGTGTTCTGGTGATCCTCACCGGAATTCTGCTGTCGTTCGGTCTAGCGACCGTGTACAGCGCCAGTGCCATCGTCGAGATGCAGGCGGGCTACGGCCACGCACATCTCCTCGTTCGACAACTCCTCGGAATGGCCGTCGGCGTTGCCCTCTTCGCCGTCTCAGCGAAGCTCGACGCGGAAATGTGGGAGAAATGGGCCTGGCCCACGATGATCATCTCGCTCCTGCTGCTCATCATCGTGATCCTGCCCTTTACGGCTGGGATCGCTCCACGCGTTCACGGTTCGCGCAGATATCTGTTCGGTAGCTCGTTGCAGCCTTCGGAGCTGGCAAAGCTCGCGGTAATCGTCTGGACCTCGATGCTGGTGATCAAAAAAGGAGGTTCGCTACGAAGACTTACGAAAGGTCTGCTACCTTTTCTCCTGGTGATTGGGGCGCTGAACATTCTCGTAATGCTCGAGCCTGATCTTTCGACGGCGATGATGTTCACGCTGGTAATGGGAATCATCCTGTTCGCGGGCGGCGTACGCATCGGACATTTTGTTGCATTAGGCGTGATGCTTATCCCTCTCCTTTACGTGAAGATCGAGAGGCTGAATTACGTCCTGCTGCGAATGTCGGCGTTCTTCGATCCGGGTGCTGCGCCACTCGAGGTCAGTTATCAGCTCCGACAATCGCTGATAGCAGTTGGATCGGGCCAGATATTTGGAGTGGGATTTGGTCGCGGACGCCAGCAGTACGGATTTCTACCCTTTGGGTATGACGACTTCATCGCCGGTCACATTGGAGAGGAGTGGGGGTTCATCGGCATCACTCTGCTGGTGCTGGCCTTTGCGTTGTATGCGGTGCTCGGATTCAGGATCGCCCGCAAGGCACGAACCCCGTTCTTGCAGCTCGTCGCCGTGGGTGTGACGGTCACGATGGTTCTGACCGCGTATCTTCATATCGGTGTGGCAACCGGATTGCTTCCGACTACTGGCCTTACCCTCCCGTTCATTTCCTATGGTCGATCAAATCTGGTCCTTTCTCTCCTCATGACCGGAATCCTTGTAAACATTGGCAGCTCGCGGGAAAGAGTTTTTGGCGGAGCGGCGACTGATCCACTCGCTCTTCGCGCGCTTCCCGCGCGATGAGGGTGATCTTCGCGGGAGGCGGCACGGGTGGGCATCTCTACCCGGGCCTTGCGATCGCCCGCGCACTCAAAAAGGCTGATCCTCGGGCCGAGCCTTTTTTCATCGGAGCACGGCGCGGCGTCGAGCGAGATGTTCTGCCACAGCTTGGATTCGCATTCGAGCTGCTCGATCTTCATCCCTTCTATCGATCACGCCCGTGGCAAAACTGGAAAACTGTTAGAGGCGCGACGAGCGCCTGGCGGATGATTGCCGCCGAGGTTCGTAGCGAGCCACCCGTCTGCGTCGTCGGAACTGGCGGATACGCATCGGGTGTAACTCTGGCTTATGCCGCGCTCCACCACATCCCGTTCGTGCTTCAGGAACAGAATACTTACCCCGGAATGACTGCGCGCTTCTTCAGTCGCTTCGCTGCTCAAGTGCATCTCGGATTCCCCGAGGCTCGGCGATACCTGTCTCCGTCGAAGCGGACAGAGGTGTTCGACTCCGGAAATCCAATCGAGCCTCCGCCGGCCGACGCCTTCGAGAAAGCGCCGGCGAGAGCCAAGTGGGGCTTCCCAACCTCCGGCGGGAAGGTCTTGCTCGTCTACGGCGGAAGTCAGGGGTCGAAGGCGATGAACGATGTCGTCGCGGCATGGGTAGACGAGGGATTACCACCAGATCTCTTCGTAATTTGGGCAACCGGCAAGGCGAACTACGATGGATTGGTGCGCTACGAAAGCAACCAGGTGAAAGTGAGAGCGTACATCGCGCCAATTTCAGAGGCTTATCGCGCTGCCGATTTCGCTTTGTCGCGAGCAGGCGCGATGGCGACCGCGGAGCTTTGCGCCTGGGGGATTCCTTCGATCGTGGTCCCTTTACCGACCGCAGCGGCTGACCATCAGACTGCCAATGCCAAGGCGCTTGCTGACGCCGGCGCAGCGGACATGATTCGACAAGCCGATCTCAACACCGCTACACTCTCCACCGCAGTTGAATCGATGTTGGCTAATCCAGCGAAGCTTTCGACCATGCGCGCAAAGGCGCTCGAGCGCGCGCGACCAACCGCCGCGGCCGACATTGCGCAGCACATACTACGCCTCGTCGCAAGCGAGCAAACGCGCCGCTGAGACGAGTCGGACTGCCGTCTCACGCCGCCTCCACCTCGATGACTGTGCTCGATAGCTCCGACCCGCGTCCTATCCACTTCGTTGGGATCGCTGGCGCCGGCATGCGCGCACTCGCCGAGCTGCTCTCTCGCCGCGGGGTCACGGTAACTGGCTGTGATGCAAATCCGGATTCGATCGAGGATCTCGAGTCGCTCGGCATCCCGGTCGTAAAGGGGCACAGTCCCGACCACGTCGAGGGAGCTCGCGAGCTGATCGTCACCTCCGCAATGCCGAAGAATCATCCCGAGCTCATTCGGGCGCGGGAGCTGGGCATTCCGATCACGAGGAGAGCGGAGGCGCTTGGACGTGCCGTTGCCGGTGGACGCGTAGTAGGAATCGCTGGCACCCACGGCAAGACCACCACCACGGTGATGACTACGGCTGCTCTCACCGCCGCGGGTCTCGCACCCACCGGCATCGCCGGCGGGCGAGTCGCCGAGTGGAAGGGAAATCTCCACTACGAATCAGACGAATTGTTCGTTGTCGAAGCCGACGAATACGATCGATCCTTTCTCACGCTATCGCCCAACGTTGCGGTCGTCACGAACATAGAAGCTGATCACCTCGACATCTATCGCGACCTCGCGGACATCAAGTCGACCTTTTCGAACTTCGTACGAAACGCAGCGACGATCGTGCTTTGCGAAGACGACGCAGGCGCGAGATCCCTGGATCTCCCCGCGAGCGCGGAAATCATTCGCTATAGCCTCAAACCCTACGATAACGCGTTGAACTACGAGGCGAGGCATAACGCGCGGCTGATCGCCCGGGATGTTCGCTCCGAAGGCCACTCAACCTCGTTCTCGGTCAGTTACGATGGACAACCGCTTGGCGATGTCGCGCTACGGGTGCCTGGTCATCACAACGTCCAGAATGCTCTCGCCGCGATCGCGGTCGGATTTTCTCTTGGTGTCAGTCTCGATGCGATGCGGGAAGGCTTTTTCAAGTTTGGCGGGGTCGATCGACGCTTCCAACGGCTCTACGATATCGCGGGCGTGACCATTGTCGACGACTATGCTCACCACCCAACCGAAATCGCAGCGACCCTCCAGGCAGCGCGGACGTCGTATCCCGGTCGCCGCATCATAGCGGCGTTCCAGCCCCATCTCTTCTCGCGCACCCGCGATTTTTCCGACTCTTTCGGTCAGGCGCTCGCGGCCGCCGATAGCGTTTTCCTGGCCGAGATATATCCAGCACGCGAGCAGCCAGTACCAGGAATTACTTCCGCTCTGGTCGCGTCATCGTTGGAGCGCGCGGGACGTCCTGCCACCTGGCAGGGATCTCGCTCTGATCTCGCCGCGGCGCTCACCGGCTTCGTGCGGGAGGGGGACGTCGTGATCACTATCGGCGCGGGCGACATCACACGTACGGGCCCGGAGCTTAGAGAACGCCTCGAGAAACGAGCGAAATGATTTCGAGAGAGAGACTACGAAAACCGGGGTGGAAGATTCTCGGCGCGATCTTTCTCATCGCTGTCATCATGGCCGCTGTCTGGGGCACTCGTGCCGCCGCGCGGAAAATGGCGTTCTTCCGTGTACGCAGCGTCGAGATCCGTGGAGCGCGTTATCTACAGCCCAATGAAATCGTGTCGCGGCTACAGATCGATACGCTTGCGTCGCTGTGGGACGACCTCGAGCCTTACCGGCAGCGAGTTCGCAAGCATCCCCAGGTCTCCGATGTCAGAATCACGCGCCGCATGCCGGGCACTCTCGTTGTGACGATACAGGAAAATCTGCCCGTCGCATTGATCCAGACCCCGGCTGGCCTTCTTCCATATGACTCGCTCGGCAGGCAGCTGCCGATTGATCCATCGCGGACCAATCTGGACCTGCCAATTGTTGCGAGTACAGATCCAGTTCTTCTTAAGCTCGTCGGCGCGATTCGCGCCACTGAGCCGCGCGTGTTCGCGCGCATCGAAGAAGTAAGGCGAACCGGGCGTGAGGAGATTCTGCTCACGCTGTCGCGCGGCCCAGAGTTCGTCGGTACCGCAGGTGATTCTGCTGCGCCGAACCGTCGAACGTTGCGCGTGCGTGTGCCAGTAGGACTGTCAGTCGAGCGGTTGGCCGATATCTTTCCCGTTGAAACCGATCTCGCTCGCCGGCAGGTACGTGTTGGTGAGCTCGATTTCCGTTATCACGATCAGGTCATCGCAAGGCTTCAATGAATCCCGAAAACATCATCACCGGATTGGACATCGGTTCCTCGAAAACGACTGCGGTCATCGGTCACGCTGTGCCCGCTGGTGCCAAGAGTGCGCCCTACCTGAAAATCCTGGGCGTGGGCCAGGCGCGAACGACCGGCTTGCGGCGTGGTATCGTCTCCGATATCGAGGAGACGACTCGCTCCATCAGAAAGGCGGTCGAAGACGCCGAGCGAATGGCCGGGATGAAGATCGATACGCTCTACGCCGGGATTGCCGGCGAACACGTTCGCGCGATGATCAGCAAGGGAATCGTCGCCGTGAACGGCGATGAGATCTCCAAGGCCGATGTCGATCGCGCCAACGACGTCGCTCGCGCGCAGCCGGTCCCCCAGGACAGAGAGCTCCTGCACGCGATTCCGCAGGAGTACTCGGTCGACAAGAATCAGGGGATTCGCGATCCGATCGGAATGATTGGCACTCGACTCGAGACCGAGATGTACCTCGTGACGATAGGTGCCTCGCCGGCGATGAATCTTCGCAAATCGGTGGAGAGGGCCGGATATCATGTTCGCGAGCTCGTCCTCGAGCCGCTGGCGAGCGCGCTCAGCGTTCTCACTGAAGACGAGAAAGAATTGGGCGTTGCTCTCGTCGAGATGGGTGCGGGTACGACTGACATTGCGGTCTTCCACGAGGGGAAGATTCGTCACCTTGGAACCGTCAACTATGGCGGGAACAACGTCACGAGCGACATCGTGCAGGGGATCGGCGTTACGCAAGCCGACGCGGAGCGATTGAAGGAGAGATATGGGTGCGCGTACGAGCCGCTCGTTGATCCCGAGGACGTCCTCCAGCTGCCGAGCACAGTGGCGCAGGGCGAGCGGCACATTCAGCGTCAGGTGCTGGCGCACATCATCCACCAGCGGATGGACGAGATCTTCAATCTCGTCCTGAGCGAGATCCAGCGCGCCGGTTTCGCGCAGCGTCTCAACGGCGGGGTAGTGATCACTGGTGGTGCGGCGGCGATGCAGGGCGTCGGCGAGCTGGCGGCCGATGTCTTTGGAACCGGAGTGAGAATCGGTCTCCCGGAAGAGAACATCGGAGGTCTCAGCGATTCGGTGCAGGCGCCGCGCTTTGCGACCGTTGTTGGGCTCGCGCTGTACGGTGCGCATCGCTCGGCGGCGGGCTTCGCGCCGAGCGGCAGACACCGAGCACTCGCTGGCGTCGGCGTCGATCGTTTTACGAAGAAGCTCAAAACCTGGCTCGAGGATTTCTTCTAGCCGGCTGCTCGATTCGCGGCTAAGAGTCCAGTATATGGTCCGGATCGTCGCCGGTCAGTCGGGCGTGGGTATCCTCTCCA
>QHVA01000214.1 GCA_003223425.1 Gemmatimonadota bacterium | reverse complement strand
TACCAGTCCGGACATTTTTCCGCCTGTCGATCGCTTGTGAAATTCTTCACAAAGCCGACGGATTAACTCGCCTTTACACGAACACTCGCGGATGAACTTGCGAAGCAGATGGCTGGCAGCGCCGGGATTCGTTTGCATCGCGGCGCTGGCGACCATGCTCTCTGCGTACAGCGGCGCTTCTTCATCAGAAGGCAACAGCCCGATTCAGCCGGTCGCGTTTCGACACACGATTCACGTCGATACGTTGAAGATGAACTGCCTCTATTGCCATTTCTCCGCCAACAAATCGTTTGATCCGGGTCTTCCCGCTGTCGGCACGTGCATGGGCTGTCACACGGTCATAGCGGGATCATCGGAGGGCAACAAGGCGGAAATCCAAAAGCTTGCCGGCTTCTGGAACAAGAAACAGCCCGTTCCATGGATCCGCATCCACAAGCTTCCTGAATACGTCCATTTCCCGCACATGCGACATGTGAATGCTGGCGTCACTTGTCAAACATGTCACGGCCAGATTCAGAACATGAAGCAGGTGTACCAGGCTTCGTCGCTAAACATGGGCTGGTGCATCAACTGTCACATCGGCCAGTCGAACCCGCCGTTCCGCGCGCGTTATGACTGCGCGTCGTGTCACTATTAGTCGAATGAGTCCCGACACCGAATCGGCCGGAGCCGCCCGAGTCGCCGTCTCTGGTGGCGTCAAGCGCCGTGAATTTCTGAAAGTGCTCGGCGTCAGCACTGCGGCGACGACCATGCTCGGATGCGCGTCCGAGAAAGTCGAGAAGCTGATTCCCTATCTGGTGTCTCCAGATCAAACGGTTCCCGGCGTATCGACTTACTACGCCACGACGTGCCGTGAATGTTCGGCTGCGTGTGGTGTCATGGCCGAGACTCGTGACGGGCGCACTATCAAGCTGGAGGGCAATCCTGAGCACCCGGTAAACCGCGGTGCGCTTTGCGCGCGCGGGCAGGCGTCGCTGCAGGGGCTTTACAATCCCGATCGTTATCGTGGCCCGATGGCGCGGCGCAACGGACAGCTCCAGCCGGTGACCTGGGAAGAAGCGCTACAGATCTTCGCTCAGAAACTTGGAGAGACTCGCAGTCGCGGCGGCGCCGCTGGCGCGGTGTTCATCAATCAACACGAGTCGGGGAGTTTTCCCGGATTTCTCGATGCGTGGCTCGCCGGCTTCGGCATGTCCGGCCATTTGAGCTACGATGCGGGAGCCGATCACGCCGCCATCGCGGCGAACCGACAGAGCTATGGTGTCGCGTGGCCGAAACTCGATTTCAGCGCCGCGAGACTCGTTGTCTCGATCGGAGCCGATTTTCTCGATAGCTGGGGCGCAATGGTCCCGCAGCAGCTCGATTTTGCCGATGCACGCTCTGACCACGAGAAAGCGCCGAGACTGATTTACGTGGGACCACGCCGCTCGCTCACCGGGCTCAATGCGGACCGGTGGATTGACTGTCGGCCAGGCACTGAGATGGCGATCGTGCGCATGCTGTCGGGTCAGCTTCCAATCGAGGCAGCATCACAAACGACCGGCGTCAACTCCGCTGTGCTCGATGCGCTAGCGCGTGAATTCGCCGCGACTGCGCCGAGCATGGTGCTCGCCGGCGGCGGAGGAGTGGACGGCCTCGAGCTCGTTCTCGCCGCAAACGCGCTCAACCAATCGCGCGGCAATGTCGGCGTCACCATCAAGCCGGGCGAAGGATACCTGGGATTCGATCGGATGGCGACTCCCGCCGAACTTCGCGCGCTCGGCGAGCGCATGAATTCCGGCGGAGTGTCGCTGCTGATGGTACGCGGCGCCAACCCGGCATTCACTCTTCCAAAGTCGGTGGGCTTTGCCGCGGCGATGGTGAGGGTGCCGTTCAAGGTGAGCTTCTCGAGCTATCCTGACGAAACGTCGGAGCTCGCGGATCTGATTCTTCCCGATCATCACTCGCTTGAGCAATGGGGAGACGCGGAACCAGTTCGCGGAACGATTTCGCTGCAACAACCGACGATGGATCCGGTGTTCGACACGCGGGCGACTTCTGATGTGCTGATTGATGTCGCGAAGCGAGACCCTGGCTCTGCGGCGCGTTATCCGATAGCCGATTACCGGAGCTGGTTGATGAGTCGGTTTCCGGGAGGCGCTGCGGGACTCAGTGCCGCGCTTCCGCGCGGCTTCGCCGCTGGATCGTTGGGAGAATCAACGGCGCCGCGCCCCGTCCCACCGGTGCGCGTCGGAACGCCGATCGATCAATCCAGCGGCAACATGTACCTCGTTGTCTACCCGCACCCGTTGATCGGTGACGGTAGGGGAGCGAACAAGCCGTGGCTCCAGGAGATCCCCGATCCTGTCACCAAAATCTGCTGGCAAACCGTCGCCGAGATGAATCCGTTGACTGCGGAGAGGATGGGACTGGCAAACGGCGACCTGGTCACCGTGAAAACAGCGACAGGAAGTCTCACGCTTCCCGTCCTTCGCTACCCGGGTACACAGCGCGACACCGTCGCGATCGCCACCGGCCGCGGACATCCGCACGCCGGCCGATACGCGAAGGCCGGACTCAATCCCCTGGAGATTCTTCCCGCGATCGAAGATCGCGCTGGAGGTGTCGCGTTCGTATCGACCAAGGCGAACGTGACTAAAGCCGGCGGTCACGTGCTCCTTGTGACCACTGAAGGATCAGCGCGCCAACATGGTCGCGGCATCGGACAGGCAATCGCGCTGGCCGACTTGAGAGCAGGTCGGCCAGGACACGATACGGGCGCATCTCACGTCACAGAGGTAGCGCAGAACGGCGGTCCCGAGACACCCCAAGGTGAGCGCCCCGCGGGTGGCGCTGAGCACGGAGAAGAAATGCCCGGCGACGCGCCGCACCAGTTCCTTCCCGGTCTCCGCTCTCCCGTC
>QHVA01000075.1 GCA_003223425.1 Gemmatimonadota bacterium | reverse complement strand
CAAATCATTGACAAACAATTCCACCGGGGCGCAGAATCTTTATCAGCCGGAATAACGTTTTGATGAACGGCCCCTGCCCCTGTCGCTAACCCTCCCCGAGGGAATCATGCGTAACTCCTTTCTCGCTTTCGCCAGCGCTCTAGTCTTCTCCGCTCCGCTCGGCGCCCAGTCCACGCGCACTCCAACCGCCGACGAGATCATCGCCCGATTCATCAAGACCGTCGGTGGCGCCGAAAAGATTCAGTCGATCAGGACGCTCCGACGAGTTGGAAAGTTTACCGGCGACGACGGATTCGAGGCCGTCGTCATCGAGGAAAGCAGTCGACCCAACAAGGTCCGCGAAGAGTTCTCGATTCAGGGAATGACCGGCGTCAACGCGTACGATGGCGCGAACGGCTGGAAAATCGACCCTTTTGGGGGGAAGAAAGATCCCGAGTCGCTAAACGAAGAAGAGATGAGGTCCATCGGACTTCGACGAGCCGCTCATCAACTACCAGCAGAAGGGCAACAAGGTCGAGCTCGTCGGCATGGACCAGATCGAGGGAACCGACGTCTACAAGCTCAAAGTGACGCTCAAGAGCGGCGACACGCGCTACTACTATATGGACACCGATTCCTACGTACCGATTAAGTATGAAACGAAGCGAATCATTCGCGGCACGCCGCAGGAATCCGAAACCACACTGGGAGATTACAAGCAGGTAGGCGGCTGGTTCCTGCCGTTCTCGCTCGAAACCAGGCAGAAGGGAAGCTCAGGGTCGCAGAAAATCACGTTCGACAAGATCGAGTTCAACGTGCCAATCGACAGCACGCGTTACAGTAGGCCGAAGCCACCCACCGGCGGAGGGTCACTCTGATGATGGGAATCTGCAAATCCGCCTGGTGCGTGATCGCTTTGTTCGGGGCGGTGAACGTCGTGCAGTCACAGGCCACACAATCCGCCACCGCACCAAAGGTCGATTCGGAGACGATCTCCGGACTCGGCGCGCGCAACATTGGCTCCGCCGCAATGAGCGGGCGCATCGCCGCGCTGACGGCCGTTCATGAAGGCAATCGTCTGACGGTTTACATCGGTGCCGCAAGTGGCGGCGTCTGGAAGTCGGAGAACGGCGGTACCACCTACAAGCCGATCTTCGACAAGCAACCGGTGCAATCTATTGGCGCGATTGCCATCGATCCGACGAATCCAAAAGTCATCTGGGTTGGCACTGGCGAATCGTGGACGCGCAACAGCGTCTCCATCGGCGACGGCATCTACAAATCGACCGACGGCGGCGATAACTGGAAGAACGTGGGTCTCAGGGAGTCGGAGCGTATCGCGAAGATCCTGATTGACCCAACTGCTCCCAATACGGTTTACGCCTGTGTGCCGGGGAAGTTGTGGAGCGACAGCGAAGATCGCGGAGTCTACAAGACCACCAACGGCGGTCAGACCTGGATCAAGATTCTCAAGGGATCGAATCCCTCGACTGGCTGCTCGATGATGTCGATGGATTCGAAGAATCCAAAGACGGTTTACGCCGGAATGTGGGATTTTCGTCGCAAAGGCTGGACGTTCCGCTCAGGCGGCGATGGTGAGACGGCGCCGAGTGCGAGTGGATTGTTCAAGAGCACGGACGGAGGCGCGACGTGGACCGATCTCAACGCATCGACCGCTAAAGGTCTGCCGGCAAAGCCGTGGGGACGCATCGCAGTGACGGTCGCGCCGTCGAATCCGAATGTCGTCTACGCTTTCATCGAAGCAGTGCCACCGAAGAACGCACTTTACCGCTCGAGCGACGGCGGACGCACCTGGGAGATGCGCGACCGCAGTCAGGCGATGATCTGGCGCCCATTCTATTTCGCCAACCTCATTGTCGATCCGAAAGACGAAAACCGCGTCTTCAAGCCGGATGGTCCACTCGTCGTCAGCTCGGACGGCGGGCAAAGTTTCAGCGGAATCAGCAACGGCGCGCACGGTGATTTTCACGATCTCTGGATCGATCCAACGAGCACCGATCGCGTGATTACTGGCGACGACGGTGGTGTCTGGTACTCGTACGACGGCGGCAACAAGTGGTGGAAGGGCGAAAATCTTCCGATCTCACAGTTCTACCACGTCAGCCTGGACAACGACCGGCCGTATCACGTCTACGGCGGCCTGCAGGACAACAGCTCCTGGATCGGCGACTCCGAATATCCGGGCGGCATTACCAACAGTCGCTGGGAGAACATGTACGGCGGCGACGGGTTCTGGATGTTCGTCGATCCGACCGATCAGAACTACGTGTACGCCGAATACCAGGGCGGGGAAGTCGCGCGTGTCCACCGAAAGACGCACGAGGGCCGTCCGATCAAGCCCCTTCCGCGCTACCAGGAGAAAAAGCTCCGCTTCAACTGGAACACGCCCATTCACGTCAGTCCGACGCAGAATGGAACGGTCTACATTGGCTCCCAGTATCTCTTTCGCACCCGAGATTTCGGCCAGACCTGGGATCGCATCTCTCCAGATCTCAGTACCAATGATCCGTCGAAGCAGCTGCAGGAACAATCAGGCGGCGTGACGGTCGACAATTCCGCGGCCGAGATGCACACCACGATCTATGCGATTGCCGAATCACCAAAGGATCCGAATGTGATCTGGACGGGGACCGATGACGGTAATCTCCAGGTCACGCGCGACGGCGGAAAAACGTGGACGAACGTAGTCGGAAACATCGCTGGGCTGCCTAAGTCGGCATGGGTTTCCTACGTGGATGCCGGACACTTCGACCCGGGCACCGTGTACGCGACCTTCGATCTGCACACCTTCGGTGACATGCGTCCGTATGCCTACAAGTCGACAGACTACGGCAAGACGTGGACATCGCTCGTACGCCAGGGCAGTCCGGTCCGCGGCTACGCGCACGTCATCAGGCAGGATCTCGTGAATCCGGATCTCCTCTTCCTCGGCACCGAGTTCGGCCTCTGGATCTCACTCGATGGTGGCACCCAGTGGTCGCGCTACAAGGGCGGAGACTTTCCCTCGGTCGCCGTGCGGGATTTGGCAATCCAGCCGCGCGATAATGATCTGGTGATCGCAACGCACGGTCGCGGCATCTGGATCATCGACGATATCACACCGCTCCGCGCACTGACGCCGTCGACCCTCGTGCAGGATGTCGTGTTCATGCGTGCGCGACCGACAGTGCAAAAGATTCCGGCGCAGGGCGGGTGGGTGAACGGCGATGCTGCGTTCGTTGGCAACAATTCGTCGGACGCGGCGGTGATCACTTACTACCTGAAGAAGCGTCACATCTTCGGCGACATGAAGATCGAGGTGCTCGATCCGGGCGGCAAAGCTGTCGGCACGGTTCCGAGCACCAAGCGACGCGGCCTGAGCAGAGTGACATGGGCGATGCGTTTGCCGCCGCCCAGAGTTCCTCCCGCCGCGAGCGCGGCGTTCAGCGCTGCATATGGTCCACGCGTCTTGCCGGGCACCTATACCGTCAAGATGACCAAGGACAATCAGGTCTATACGATGCCACTCGCGCTGGTCTCCGATCCACGCGAGACGCACACAATGGCCGATCGGCAGGCGCAGTTCGCTCTCGCCAACAAGTTGGTGGCGATGCTGGGCGACATGTCGTTCGCAGTCGAGCGCATGAACGCGGTGCGATCGGCGCTCGAGGATCGCGCTTCGAAGCTGCCGGCAGGTGATGCGTTGGCACAGCGACTTCGCGACGCGTCGTCTTCAGCCGACACGATGCGCAAGAAGATCGTTGCGACAAAGGAGGGCGGAATGATTACCGGCGAGGAACGCCTGCGCGAGAACCTGACAGACTTGTATGGTGCGGTCATTTTCTACGATGGCAAGCCGTCGCAGATGCAGATCGACCGCACCGATGCGATCGGACGCGAGGTGGCGGACATCGTGGCATCGTTCGATGCGTGGTCGGCAAAGGATCTCGCCGCGCTCAACACCCAGCTCGGCGCCAAGAATCTTCAGCCGATCGTGCTGATCACCCGGGCTCAGTGGGAGGGCGTAGGAAAGAGCGGACAGTAAATAGCCAGCGAAAGCGCCAATAAACTCTGAGCCAGAGACGTCGCGTTTGACCTACGGCTTTACCTCGAGCAGCTGCTTCAGCTTGCGCAAGTCTTTCCGATTCGCTCGACGCATCGCGATCGCCATGAGCGGTCCAGCGGCGCGCGAGAATCCGGTCGGGAAGCCACGATTGCGAAGCGTCATGTGCGTCTTGCCATCGGAAGTGGCGCGCCAGACGTAGGTCGTCTCCATCGGAAGCGGACCCTTAACACTGCGCATAACGAGCAATTCACGAGGAACGAATTCGACGACTTCGTAGGTGTAGACGAGCGTGCGGCCGAGAAAATTGGCCGTGAATACAACACGCGAGCCGGCTTTGAGCGGCTTCGCAGTTTTCCACTCGACTGCCTTGATGCTTTCGTACCACTTCGGAGCGTTATCCGGATTTGCGGAGTAGTCCGCGACTCGCTCGATGGGGCGATCGATCACTAGTTCCGTCGAGACATCGATTGACACGCTGCGCTCCCCTCCCCGTTCCCCTCCCCCTCACCCTCAGCTCGCGTCTGCGCTTGAATGATAGCTGTTACTGGCTTCCCCTCGCTAATTTTCCACGTTCACCAACACGGAGAATTTCGGTGGCGGAAGAAGCGGAGCAGAATCCCACCTTCACTCGACGCGATTTTCTGAGTCGTGCCGGCAAATTCAGTGTCGCGCTCTCGATCTTTCCACCGTCCCTGCGCGAAGTGCTGCGGCCGATCGCGTTGGAGCCGGCTTCTCCGGAAGCACTTGGTCACGGTGTACTCTCCGCTCCGGTTTCGCCTGATCTTTACTCAGGTCTCCGCTGGCGCATGATCGGCCCATTTCGTGGCGGACGCGTTGCCGCGGCAACGGGAGTGCCTGGCCGACCGAACGAATTCTATTTCGGCGCCGTCAACGGCGGCGTCTGGAAAACGATCGACGGCGGACGAGTGTGGTTCCCGATCTTCGACGGGCAATCTACTGCATCGATTGGCGCGATTTCCGTCGCGACGTCTGACCCCAACATCGTTTACGTTGGCAGCGGAGAGTCGACGCTTCGTGATTCGGTGGGTTACGGGAACGGCGTGTACAAATCGGTCGACGCGGGAAAGACGTGGACGCATCTCGGGCTCGAGGAGACGCATCACATCGGCAAGATCGCCATCGATCCGAAAAATCCGAACAACGTGTTCGTCGCGGCGATTGGGAAGCTTTACGCGGCGAACAACGAACGAGGCATCTTCCGTTCGCGCGACGGCGGTCGGACGTGGCAGAAAGTACTCGGCGACGAGAACGTCGGCGCGGTCGAAGTAGTGATCGATCCCTCAAACTCGCAGATCGTTTACACTGGCCTCTGGAATACGAGACGTCCGCCATGGTTCACCTACGCTCCGACGAACGGTGCTGGCGGCGGAATCTTCAAATCGACTGACGGCGGAAGTACCTGGACTCAGCTTACCAACGGATTGCCGAAGCAAGGAATTGGAAGAACTGGAATCGCGATTGCGCCGACCAATCCCAATCGCGTTTATGCGATCGTAGACTGCCTGCTGCCCGAAGCGCCTCCGCAGTTCGAGCCGCCGCTGAATGCTCCTGTCCCGCAGCCCGCGCCGGCG
This sequence comes from Gemmatimonadota bacterium, assembly GCA_003223425.1. Lineage (GTDB taxonomy): Bacteria > Gemmatimonadota > Gemmatimonadetes > Gemmatimonadales > Gemmatimonadaceae > UBA4720. The sequence goes on along the minus strand of QHVA01000075.1, from coordinate 9,036 downwards.
GGCGCGCGTCCGTCGAGCCCGCCTCCGGGACAGGGCGGATTCTTTCGTTCTGACGATGCCGGCGCTACGTGGACCAGAATCTCCGCCGACCCGGCGTTGTGGGGACGAGGTTGGTACTTCGAGAAGATCGCTGTGGATCCAACCGATGCCGACACTGTCTACGTTCCCAACGTCGCGGTGAACCGAACGCGGGATGGTGGAAAAACGTGGGTCGTGCTGCGCGGATCTCCCGGCGGCGATGATTATCACCAGGCGTGGATCAATCCTGCGGATCCGAACACGATGATCGTAGCCGGTGATCAGGGCGCGGTCATCACTCGCAACGCTCGCACGAACGATCCGCGCGAGGTGACCTGGACGTCGTGGCTCAATCAACCCACGGCCCAGATTTATCACCTCTCGGTTGATTATCGCTTCCCATATTGGGTGACCGGCGCGCAGCAGGACTCGGGCGCGATCGCGGTGCGCTCACGCGGGAAGTTCGCCCAGATCTCGATGCACGATTGGGAGCCGATCGCCCCGGGTGGAGAGAGCGGTTACACCGCGGGTGATCGACTCAACCCGGGCGTGGTTTACGGCGGAGATGGACAACGGTGGAATCTCGACGCGAACATTCCTGTTGAGGGAACATCGCGTCCAAAATCTCCCGAGCCGGCGCGCGGCGACTGGACACAGCCGCTTGTTTTCTCCAGAGCTGATCCGCACTCGCTCTACTACGCGAATCAGTTCGTGTTCAAGACGACCGACGGCGCGAAGACGTGGTCTCAGATCGGTCCCGATCTCACGCGTCCGGAGATCTTCGTGCCGCCAACACTTGATGTGGCTGCGGCTGCCGCCGTCGATCGCAATGGAAAGCGCGGCGTGATCTATACGATCGCGCCGTCTCCGTTACGGGCTCCTATGGTCTGGATCGGTACGGACGACGGACTGATTCAACTAACACTGGATGACGGCAAGAGCTGGCAAAACGTGACGCCAGGCGCAATCACGCCGTGGAGCAGAGTAACGATGATCGAGGCTTCGCACTTCGATGCAAACTCGGCGTACGCGAGCGTAGATCGTCATCAGCTCCAGGACTTCGAGCCGTACATCTATCGCACCCGCGACATGGGGAAGACCTGGCAGAAGATCACGAGAGGTCTTCCGGCCGGCGTGTACGTGCACGTCATCAAGGAAGATCCACTGCGGCGCGGGCTGCTTGTCGCCGGCACGGAGCGCGGGCTTCACATCTCCTTCGACGATGGGGACAACTGGCAACCGCTCCAGCTCAACATGCCGGTCACTTCAATGCGCGACCTCGAGTTCTACGGCAATGATCTGATCGTCGCGACGCACGGTCGCGGGTTCTGGGTAATCGATGACATTAGTCCGCTACGTCAACTAAGCGATGCCGTTACTCGGGATGATGCGTATCTCTTCAAGCCAGCCGACGCGATAAACTTCATTGAAGGCACCGACAACGGCACTCCACTCCAGAAAGACGAGCCTGCGGCCGAGAATCCACCGAATGGCGCGGTCATCGACTATTACCTGAAGCGAAACGCCGTCGGAACTGTCACGATGGAGATTCTCGACGCCAGTGGGGCAGCGATTCGTACTTTCTCGAGCGATCCCAATGCGCAAAGGCCGCCAACGGGGCGCGGTGGCGGAGGAGCCGCTCCAACCGGGCTAGCGCGTGTGTCACCGCTTTGGCAGCCGCAGCCTGAGCCATTGGCCAGGAGTGCCGGAATGCACCGAGTGGTTTGGAACCCTCTGCGAGAACGCCCGCGCGGAGCGCCGCCTGTGGACGAAGGTGGTCCGCAAGACACGCTTTACATCGGCACCTTCACCGCGAAGCTAACCATTAACGGAAAATCGTATACACAGCCGTTCACGGTAAAGCCTGATCCGAGGGCACGTGCCTTGCCCGCTTAGTTATCGGCACGCCAACGGAGAGGCTGAGCGATGTCTGAAACCCTGGTGAAATTCGACGAACCCATCATCGGCCTTGGCCGAGCGCGTTACATCGCGCAAGCTGTTGGGCGAGAGCGCGACGATGGCCTTTGGGAAGGTTGGCTCGAATTCATTCCGGTGGACGACAATGCTCCACCAATCCCTTCGGGACGCGAGACCACACAGCCCAAACGCACCGACCTGGAGTATTGGGCGCAAGGTCTTACCCGGGTGTATTTGCAGGGCGCCCTCACGAGAGCGCAGTCACCGACGCAGGCGATCGAGAGAGACCGCGCCCAGCGCGAGAGCTCTTAGGGCATCACTGAAGTCTCGTAGCCGGCAGCGGACCCCTGCCACCGGCCCGTCAGCGTTATGGGGTTCGACGCTGCGCGAAGAGCCAGGTCCAAAACCTCGGTGACGCATACGCCGGATCCCAGGAATTGTGTCCGGTTCCGGCGACCTCACTGTATTGAGCCGACGCACCCGCGCTCTGTAGCGCGGCGAAAGCTTTTCGTGATTCGTCGACCGGCACCACCGGATCCACTTCACCATGGAAAATCCATGTGGGAGTTTGTCGCAGCTGTCTTGCGAGAGCGGCGTAAATCTCGCCGCTGTCAGCGGGTATAACTGGGTCAGCGGTCTTCCAGAACCCGGGTGAGATCCAGCCGCAAATCGGCGTGATCGCGGCAAAACGCCGCGGGTTTCTATAAGCGATGTACCACGTACCATTTCCGCCCATTGAAAGGCCGGTGAGATAAACCCGCGCGGGATCAGTCTGATATTCGCGCATCGTCTGGTCGAGCGCGGCGAGTGCCATCCGCGCCATCGTCCCGGTCCAGGATGATTCCGCCGTTGCCTGCGGGAAAACAGCGATCGCTGAGAAGCGAGAAGCATTCTGCCGAATGGCGGGTGCCAGACCGACCTGTGTTTGCAGGTATCCGTCGCTTCCGCGCTCACCAGCGCCGTGAAGAAAAAGAATCACTGGCCAGCGTTGACCAGGATTGTATGCGGCGGGAACGAAGATCTGGTACTTGTACGTTTGTCCACCCAGCGAAACGGTTCGGTTTAGAAAACCCGTCTCGACGCGTGTTTGCGCGTGAGCACCAGTCGCGGATGGAATGAGAATGACCGCCGCGAGAAATGACATCACGGGACTTCGCATTAGCGCCTCTTTTGGCAGGCCGACCGCCAATGTCGCGCCGTTGCGCGAGTGGGTCAATGAACCTCCCGGACGACGAAACTCCTTTGCCGCGTTGAGTCGGGGGCTAATGACCACCCTGGATTGAGTGACAGCGTCCAGCCTTCTCCTGCGATCTCTCGTGTGTCCGCCGCACCCGGAGTCATTTGCGCGCCGATTCTTATTCGCGAGAAATCATTCTGAACAAGTACCCCACCGCGCTCGACGGTGAGCTTTCCCCACGGCGCGGAAAAATTGCCGGACGGATATACTGTCGAGTACAGGTCGAAAGCGATCAGCTCCGTCGGATCGTAGCTCCAGGAGAGCGAGTCCTTCGATTGTCGCAGCGTGATCGTGGGTCCCTCGCCCAAGCGAGCGTGGTAACCCCGCATCAACGGCTCACGGGCCGAATCGCGAGCCGCTTCCGTTCTGTCGACTTCGTCCCATCCGTACTCCTGCGCGCGAGTGCGGGCTACCGCGGCCAGATTGCGCGGGCGCTGAAAATGGATCGCTTCTGCAAGCAAGCCACCGATGTCGCGGTTGGCCCGAACCGCATTACGCCATTCGGGATCAAATTCATCGAGGAGAACACCGATCGCCGGCCCAGTGCCATATGCGAATGCGCGAACAAACGTGGGAGTAGATTCGTAGTCGCGAACGTATTTTGCCACCCGAGCAGTACCCTCTCCGGTGAGCTTCATGGCGAGACGCTGTCCGGTGTACTCCGCCAGTCCCTCCTGAATCTCGAGTGTCGCCTCGAGGCTGTCGCTGCCGGGGTAAAGCGAGCGACGCTGAGCGCGAAAGAGCAGCGCCGACTCGACGTGGTGCCGCGCTGGTCGTTTGTCCGGAAGTGACTCGAGCGCTCGCGCGAGAGCGCGGTACTCCAGTCGCAGCCAGGTTCGACCCGGACGCATGTCGAGCTGATTGTTGAGCGCATCAGGCTGGCGAAGACCGAGCGCCTGCTGCTCGCGATGAAAGACTTCGTGCATCACGAGATCGACGCGGGCGAAGCGGTCGCGTGGGAGGGGAAGTGCAACCATTGTCCATATTCGTCCACCCCACTGGAACGAAGTGTTGGCGACGTACTGGTTGTCGGGTAGCGTGGTTAGGATCGCATCGCCGAGGTGCACGAAACGTCTGCCAGCGACGGTGTCGTTGGCGATTACCAGGCGAGTCTGGGGATCGACCAGCGCGATTGGCCCGCAGAGGCCGTGCTGCCAGAGCACGCCAGCGTCCATCTCGCACGCGGATTTGGCGTCACGAAGCGCTGAAAGCGCCCGTGCGGTATCGATTTGCTGCCCAATTATTTGTCCAACGGGCACACCAGACAGAACGGCGACCGCCAAACCGGTCCGAAAGCGAACGGCCCGATCCAACCTGGTGCAGACGTAGGCGCCGAAGTGCAGAATAGGTAGCTCCCACCCGGTTGCGTGTTAGTCTATTGACATTGTGTCAATGCATTGACATAATGGCAAGGAGACGCAATCTTGTCAAACGCGGTTCGACTCAAAGTGTGGAGCGCTCGATGAAGAAAAGCGGACTGGAGCAGCTGGGACGACGGGAGCGGCAAATCATGGAGATCATTTACCGGCGCGGAAGCGCCAATGCGGCCGAAGTGCTCGCCGATCTTCCGGATCCGCCAACCTATACCGCCGTGCGAGGAATGCTGCGGCTCCTCGAAACCAAGGGTCATCTGCGACACGAGCAGGACGGCCCGCGCTACGTCTACTTTCCCACTGCCAATCCGGACCGCGTCAGCAAGTCCGCGGTGCGACATCTGGTCAGAACTTTCTTTGACAACTCCGCCAGCTCCGCGGTCGCGGCAATGGTAGGCATCTACGAGGATCATTGGAGTGACGCTGATCTCGACAATCTGGAAAAGCTGATCGAAAGGGCTCGGGGCAAGGGAGGTGCGTCATGATGTCGTTCCTTCCAGCACTCCTTGCCAAGCTGACGCTCATTCTCGCGCTTGGTCTGATAGTCAGCGCCACGTTGCGTAGCTCGAGTCCATCGCTGCGCCACCTCGTTCTGTTGGCCACGCTCGCCAGCGGTTTGGCGTTGCCCGTCGTGATGTTGATCTCCCCGAAGTGGAATGTTCCTCTGCTAACATCTGCCTCTTCGGTGGATTGGCGCGACAACAACGCGACCTCATTAACCACTCGCGTGATCGGGCACTCGGTTCCATCCGCCGATCCACAGTCCCTCTCTGCTGCGCGACCTTCGTCCAATGCAAGCGATGTTCTCGCGGAGCTACCGATCTTTCCTTTGCTCTGGGCAATCGGATTCGCGGGCATCCTAGCGTGGCTTGCGATCGGACGCGTGAGACTCGATCGCATCGCCGCGACGTCTTGGCCGCTCGGCGACTCCGACTGGAGCAGGATTCTCGAGCAAGAGCGCAAGTACGCCGGAGTCGGCAAGCCGGTGCTCCTCTTTTCCAGTTCTGTCGTCAGTACTCCACTTACGTGGGGATGGCGTTCGCCGGTCGTTCTCCTCCCGGAGGATGCGGTCGATTGGCCAGAGCAGCATCGCCGCATCGTATTGCGACACGAGCTTGCCCACGTCGCGCGCGGGGACTCTCTCGCGCAACTGCTCGCGGGTTTCGCTTGTGCACTTTACTGGTTCCACCCGCTGGTGTGGGTGGCCGAGCGTCGGCTCCGCAGTGAGTGCGAGCGCGCATGCGATGACACTGTCGTGTCCCTTGGCACTCCGGCCGCGGAGTACGCCGCGCATCTGCTGGAAGTCGCCCGCTCGGCGCGGGCCTTCGGCGCGCCTGGCTTCCTGTCGGTAGCAATGGCCAGACCATCTCAGCTCGAAGGCAGACTGCTAGCGGTTCTCAGCGAATCGCGACAACGCATTTCTCTTTCGCGAGGGGCGCGCCGCGCAACAGTGGCGCTTTCGGCGCTGGTGTTGGTGCCGCTGGCGGCTTTTCGCGCCGTTCCGAAACCAGATCGACCTGTAAACGCCAAATCCGATCAACGGGCGCTACCTGATGTCGCGCCTTCGGCAGCGAGTCGCTTGAGCGCAGCGGTCAGGACGAACGGATTGGTGACGAATTCCGCCGCCGCATCAGCGTCGATCGCTGCTGCGAGGACGTCGTCGCACAGCGACAACTTCTCCGGCAGCTATCTTCAGACCCGAGTTGCTGACTCGGTGTTTCAGCTTTCCGCACCGGTCAAAAGTGGCGGTACACTCAACCTCGATCTCAAAACCGGCGGCGAAGTCACAATCAAAGGTTGGGACAGGTCGGAGGTCTCCGTGCATGCGTCGCTGGGTGGGCGCAATTGGCGTGAAACCCAAGTAACGTTGCGCGGATCCGACGGCGACGCGACGCTGGTTTCTAACTTCACGCAAACCTCGACCAGCCACAGCACGAGTCACCACTTCGACATTCAGGTGCCGCGCAATTTCGACGTTCGGATCAGATCATCTGGTGGCTCGATCTCGATCGCTGACGTGAACGGCGTCTTCACAGGTCAGACTGGTGGTGGCGAAATCACGATTCGCAACTCGAACGGCGAGGTCGACATTCGGACCGGGGGCGGCGAGATCCACGTGTCCGATTCAAATCTCAACGGCAGCGTGAGCACCGGCGGCGGACCCGTGAGAATCATCGGAGTGAACGGAAACCTAAGCGGCCAGTCAGGCAGCGGTCCGGTCATCTATACCAACTCCGGCGGCCAGAACATCGGAACTGGAATTAGCATCGGAAAGAACGGCGGTGTAAGCGTGCGTAGCGGAAGCACCAGTATCAGCAGCAGTGGCCGATCCACCAGCATCAGCAACGACAGCCTCGGCATTATACATCTCAACGATGGCTCCGGCAGAGGCAGCGGGTTTGCGATGAGCGGAATCCGGATGACAACGGCGGGTGGCCCGCTCTCACTGGCGAGTGCTCCGAACGGAGCACGCGTGACGACGGGCGGAGGTCCGATTCGCATCGGACCTTCGGGGGGAGAGGTCTACGCACAGACCGGCGGCGGACGCATCGACATCGGTCCGGCCCAGGGATCGGTTGAAGCACACACTGGAGCGGGAGATGTCACTATCGAGCTGGAAGGCGCGAATACACACTCCGTCGATGTGACGTCTGGTAAGGGGGAGGTTGTGCTGATCCTTCCTCGGGACATCAACGCCACGCTGGAGTTGGAGAGCGCGTACACCAACAACCTGGGTCACAAGACGCGCATTGAGAGCGATTGGGCGCTGACGCCGACTGAAACCAGCGATTGGGACGCCAGCGAAGGAACGCCTCGTCGTTACGTCCGAGTTCGGCAGAATCTCGGGCGGGGCGGCGCTGTAATTCGCGTGCGAACGGTCAACGGGAACATCGTTCTCAAGCGCGAACGCTAGCCGACTCGCGAGGTGCGCAGACAGATAGCGGTCATCGCTACGCGATGCTTGTGCATCGCGGTGTTTTGCTGTAGCTGTGCTGCGCTTGCAACAGCCCAGGAGCTCCGGTTCGATAGCTCAGCGCTTCGTACCGATACGGCGCGCGGAATGTCGGAGTTGGCAGGCCAGGCTATCGCGATCTACAGAGACGACAATCGCGACCGGTACCTTGATAATCTCTTCCGTCTTCAGATCGTCGCGGGTCGCTACGCAGACGCGACCAACACTCTTAACTCCCTGCGCGCACTGAGGCGGAATAGAGTTTCCCTCTCAGCGACCGCGGCCGATGCGCTGTACGCGATTCTCGGCGCAGCGAGACAACGCTCCGTCGAGGGGCCATTCGAGGAGACGTTTCGTCAGGAATTCAGCAGCGCCTTCGCCCGCCTCGACGACAAGACCTCGGCGCTAGCCATTCGGGCCCTCGGCGTCAATCACTTTGCGCTGGATCGAGCCGTAGATCGTGCGCTGCAGCAGCGGAAAGGTAACGAGACGATCTCGGTTGTCGACGCGCTGCAACTGATCAAGGCGTATCAGATCCAGCAAACCTTCCGCACGATCGTGCCACTCGCTGGGCCCCTCGTGGCAGCCGACGACGACCGGCGGTACGTGATCGATCGAAATGTTGGGGTGAGAACACCCGATGGTGCGACCGTCTGCGCAATGGTGGTGCGACAGCGTTCGGTTGCGCGCCGTCTGCCCGCGCTGCTCAACTTTACGATATACGCAGACTCTGAAAGCAATCTTGCCGACGCCCGGCGGGCCGCGTCCAATGGTTACGCGGGCGTGATCGGATTCACCCGCGGGAAGATGTGCAGCCCCGACCAGCCAGTTCCCTACGAGCACGATGGCTCAGATGCCGCCGCACTCATCGATTGGATCGCGGCGCAGCCGTGGAGCGATGGCAGAGTCGGGATGCACGGCGGGAGCTACGAAGGCTTCACGCAATGGGCTGCTGCCAAGCACATGCCGAAGGCGTTGAAGACGATCATCCCCGCGGTCGCCGTCGCGCCCGGAATCGATGTCCCAATGGACGGAAATCTGTTTCTGAGCTTCGTGTATCCGTGGCCTTTCTACACGACGAACTCAAAAGCGCTCGATGACACGACGTACTTCAACTTCGCGCGCTGGAATCGATTGAACCACGACTGGTACGTGAGCGGTCGCGCGTATCGCGACCTGGATAAGATCGACGGAACCCCGAACCCGATTTTCGATGAGTGGATTGCACATCCAACCTACGACTCGTACTGGCAAAGCATGATTCCGCACGAGAACGATTTCGCGCGCATCAATATCCCGGTACTTCAGACTGCGGGCTACTACTATGGCGGGCCCGGAGCCGCGCTCTACTATTTGATGGAGCACTACAAATACAATCCGCGCGCAGAGCATTATCTGATAATCGGTCCCTACGATCACGTGCTCGGACAGCGGGGGCTGGTCAACGCACTCGGCGACACGATCTACGAAGTGGGTGGTTACAAAGTAGATCCGGTTGCGCTCACGGACTTCGGAGAGCTTCGCTACCAGTGGTTCGA
>QHVA01000074.1 GCA_003223425.1 Gemmatimonadota bacterium | reverse complement strand
TCGTCGACTTCGCCAAGAAGATCGGCGCCAAGCTCAACATCCGTGGACTTCGGGCAGTGAGCGACTTCGAGTACGAGTTCCAGATGGCACTCATGAATCGGCACATGTCCGAGAATTTCGAGACGGTGTTCATGGTTCCGTCGGTGGAAACCACCTACATCAGCTCTAGCGTCGTGCGTGAAGTCGCGCAGCACCACGGAAATCTGAAAGGCCTCGTTCATCCAGCTGTAGCAAAGGCGCTGGCGAAGAAGTTCGAGAGCGGACCGATGCGCGGGAAGCGGTGAGCGGAAGCGGGAAGCGGGAAGCGGGACGCGAACAACCTGCGCATCAGCAGTGACGTTCGTTGAGCGAATCCGCCAGCGGGCGGCGGACCTCCAACGACGGATTGTTTTTCCCGAGAGCGGCGACGAGCGGATCCTGTCGGCTGCGAGTGAGATCGCCCGAACGGGAATGGCGACGCCCCTTCTGATTGTTGATGGGTCGCCGCTACAAGAGACCGTTACCCGCGCCGGTCTCGAGCCGATTGTGGTAGAGGAGGGATCGGCCCTCGAGTTCGCCCATCGACTTGTCGCCGCGGGTGAAGCAGATGCCTGCGTTGCCGGCGCCGTCTACACCACCGCTGATGTCTTGCGCAGCGCCCTTCGCAACATTGGCGTCGCTCCAGGCGTCCGCGTTGCTTCCAGCGCGTTTTACATGGTCGTCGCCGCGGGCACGGAGGTGAACGAGGTTCTCACCTTCACTGACTGCGCCGTAATACCGTATCCAACCGCCGAGAATCTCGCCGACATTGCGCTCGCGGCAGCGCACGACCGAAAGTTCATAGTGGGCGACGAGCCACGCGTGGCACTGCTCTCATTCAGCACGCACGGCAGCGCAGCGGGGCCGAGCGTCGATCTCGTACGGGAAGCGCTTGCCCTAATCAGACAACGTGCACCTGACCTCGCAGTGGACGGAGAATTGCAAGGAGATGCGGCGCTGGCTCCGACGGTTGCCGCCCGGAAATCACCATCCAGTCCGGTAGCTGGAAGAGCCAACGTGTTAGTGTTCCCCTCGCTGGATGCCGGGAACATCGCTTACAAACTGGTGCAGCGAGTGGGCGGCGCGCAGGCGCTCGGTCCGATACTTCAGGGCTTCGCGCGTCCCGTCGCCGATCTCTCGCGCGGCGCCGACCGTGAGGACATTATTAACGTGGCCGCAATTGCAGCATTGCAATCGGCCGGGCGCGCTTAGTCTCGCGCGACCTGAGCGGTTAGAACCACACTGGAGATAATCTGAATGAGTTTCTCGATCAAGAAACAGGCAGAGGTAGTCGTGGTAGATGTCGAAGGTCAGCTTATTGTGGGAAACCGCCAGGAGTTAAAGCAGAAGGTACTGGACGAGCTCGAGAAGGGAGAGAAAAAATTTCTGATCGACTTCAGCCAAACTGGATACATCGACAGCTCAGGCCTCGGCGTGCTCGTCTCGTTGTCGAAGAAGATTCGAGAACAGGGCGGCGAGCTGCGTCTGGCGAATCTCAATGACGACCTTCATACGCTCTTCGAGCTCACGAAGCTCGACACCCTGTTTCAGATCTCCGACACACGGGAGCGCGCGCTAGAGAGTTTTTAATGGCGGAATCGCGCGTCGCATTTGATCTACAGATCCCCAGCGACGTTGAATTCATAGAAGGCGTAGTGGAGCTCGCGAGACAGCGCTGCCGCGAGATCAAGCTTTCTCCCACCAAATGCTCGCTCAACGTGCCCGTCGCGCTGACGGAGGCGCTCTCGAACGCCATCCTTCGAGGTAATGATGCGACCGGCGGCAAGCACGTACGCGTTCGGGCAATCATCAGCGAAACAGATCTCGTCTTCGAGGTCGTCGACGAAGGGCCAGGGTTCGACGTCGAAGAGTGCACCGTCGATTGCACCACTCCGGAAAATCTCACCAGGGAGGAAGGCCGCGGACTCTTCTTGATGCGGCAGCTGATGGACCGCGTTGAGAGCTTCCGGGACAAAGGCAACGTCGTTCGACTGACGTTGCGTCGGCCGTGAAGGAGCTGGAGGCGGTCCTCATTGCGTTTCGCGAGGGAACGCACTGTGAGGCTGCCGTCTGGGGAAGCGGTGACGGTCGATCGGCATTGACCGTCATCGCCCGATCGAGCCCGAAAGTTCAAATGCCGGACGTCCTTCCCGACGAGCCGGGTCAATCCATTCCGACGAATTTTGGAACGCAGCTGGTGACGCGCGTTCCATCCGTAAAAAAGATCTGGCTCACGGTCGGACCGTGCGATCCATCGTACTCACCAGAGGAGCGGCACATCAAGCTGCTGATGCCGGTGGTGTCACAGTTCACGCAGGCCGCGCTCGAGGTCGAGCACGCGGCGACTGAGCTCGCTGAGCGATACGAGGAGATCAACCTTTTCTACACCATCGGCGAAATTCTCGGCCGAACCGTAACGCTCGAAGATGCGGCGGCGACAATTCTGACTGAGATCTCAGAGACGGTGGGCGCTCGCGTCGCTTCGATTCTGGTACACGATGCGAGGACAAATACCTTGCAGGCCGTAGCGGCGCTCGGCGTCCCGAAGGAGCAGATTCCGCCAATCAGCGCCGATGACCCGGTGAGCGTTTCAGCGCGCGTGTTCCGTACCCAGCATCCGCTGATCGTTGTGGGGAAGGGAGTGACTTTCGGCACTGAGTCGCCCTATGGGCGCGGAGAGATGTTGTCAGTCCCCATTATGTGGACGACGCCGACCGGCGGGCAGCCTCTGGGAGTGGTGAATCTCGCCGACCGCAGATCGCGGCAGCCGTTCACTGCCGGCGATCAGAAGCTCGTGACGGCGATCGCGACGCAGATCGGCACTGCGATTCAGAACGCCAGACTCGTCAGCGCGTCACTCGACCGTCAGCGCCTGCTGCAGGAGATGAATCTCGCGCACGACCTGCAGATGAAGCTCCTTCCATCTACAGACGTCGTGTCGCCGGAGGCAGAGGCCACGGCTCGAGTGATCCCGGCCGAGAGCGTAGGTGGGGACTTCTATCAGCTGTTCAAGCTTCGCGAGCGTGCGACGGGCATCATGATCGGCGACGTCTCCGGACACGGGTATCGTGCGGCGCTCATCATGGCGCTGGCAATGAGCGCTTCTGCCATCCACGCGCAGAACTTCGTGAACCCCGGCGAGATGCTTGGCGCGCTGCTACGGTCCTTGCGCGAAGAGCTCGAGACGACGGAGATGTTCATCTCGATTTTCTATGGCGTCGTCGATCCGGAGAAAGGGAAGCTTAGTTACGCCAATACTGGACACCCGCACGCATTCGTCATCAGTCAGGAGGGAACGGTGACGCGTCTCGCGGCAGTCAATCCGCCACTCGGCATGATCGACTCCGTTCCGAACACCGCTTCCCTCAGCTGGGTCGGCAAGAAAGATTTGCTCGTCCTCTTCACCGACGGAATCAGTGACGCGCGCAACCTCCGTAACGAGCGTCTTGGCGAAGAACGCGTGCTCGAGCTGATTAGAGAAAACCGCGACAACGACACGCGAGTGATCGTTGACAGAGTTTTCAAGATGCTCGAGGTGCATACGCGAGCCGTGAGCCTCCGCGACGATCTTACGCTCGTGGTGCTAAGGAGCTAACAGTGGCGCGCGCGCCCGGCGGGCGTGGCCGACACCCACCCGTTCTCAAGAGATTCGGCCAGCACTTTCTCTCAGACCAGAAGATTCTCACGGCGATCGTCGAGGCCCTCGCGCCGACGCCGAGCGACACCGTCGTCGAGGTAGGTCCAGGACGAGGGTCACTCACAGATATTCTGGCAGAGCGAAGTGCCCGAGTAATAGCTGTGGAAATCGATCGCGCGCTTGTCGCGCAGCTGCGCGAGAAGTACCGCGACCGGCCGACCGTCGAGATCGTCGAGGGAGATTTCCTCGAGACTGATTTGAGCGCGCTAGCCGGAAAAGATTTTCTTCTCATCGGCAACGTCCCGTACAACATCACGACGCCGATCCTATTCAAAACGTTGGAGCCACCGATTCCCGCGCGCTCGGTCTTTCTCGTTCAGCGCGAGGTCGCCGCGCGAATGGCGGCGAAGGCAGGGAACGAGGATTACGGGGCGCTGACCGTGAACGTCGCGGTCGTTGCGGAGGTGGAGCAGGTAATGAGCGTTGCAGCTGCTGTCTTCAACCCTCCGCCGAAGGTCGACTCCGCCGTGGTGCGACTGACGCCGTTGGAACATCCGCTAGTTCCGGTAGCCTCTCTCCCGTCCTTTCGCGCTTTTGTCCAGGCGGCGTTTGGATTGAGACGGAAGCAGATGCTGCGGGTCGTGCGAACAGTTCGCGGGTTGTCGACAGAAGTGGCATCGGAGGTTCTCGAGGCGTCGGAGATCCCACCCTCTGCAAGACCGGAAGTAGTGACTCCCGGGCAGTTCGCCAACTTGTTCAGTGCATTGGGAAGTGAAGCTCACGAATCACAGCCATAGGGCAAGCTACTGAATGCGCACCCACTTCTCCGGCGCACTCAGATAGCGAGAAATTCTCCATGCGCCATCGGGCTGCTTTCGCCACACTTCATATCCCCACATCCGGCGCTTGATCGTAGAATCCGTGCCGAATCGCCGCGTGTAGTACCAGATATCTCGGACTACTGCCATGTCTCCCTGAACGAGTACCTCATCGATCGTGAGATCGATGTGAGCGCGTGTCGGGTCCTGCGCCCGTTGTCGGGAAAGGCCGCGACGGACCTCGTCAATCGTGAATGGTGGAAGCTCGGGGTACCAGCCGAGAATGTCCGGGGCCCAGACCTTCGACATGGCGACATAGTCCTGACGGTCATAAGCGGATAGCCATGCGGCCAGCGAATTCCGAATCTGTTGCTCCGCCCCGAGTGTGTCGACGCGCTGCGACGGACCTACTGACTGAGGATTCTGTACAAGCGGAAATGCCAGACTGCGGATGATCCGCCAGCCCCCGTCGGACTGTCGGCGCCAAACCTCGAGACTGCGGCTAAATCGTGGCGGACCCTGGTGTTCGATCCCAGCGCTGTCTCGTGCGAAGTCGATCGCAGTCCATATCGCCTCGGAATAAGCGAGGTCGCCTGAGACTGCCGTCTTTTGAAAATCGACTGACTGCTGGGTCCGTCGATCGCTGGCGACGTAGCGCTGATAAAACGTCCGGATCTCCCCGAATCCTCGCGACCGCGTTGGAAAACTCTCTACTGCGTCCGGGTCCCACGTGGATAGCATTCCGGCAAGGTCCTTTGCATTCCAGGCCACAACCCACTGTTGAAGGGCGCTGCGGATCTTAGCTGTATCGCCGCTGAAGTCTCGATTTACGTTTGTCCCGGCACGGGGATTAGCAATGCTCGAACAACTACCTACGACAATGGCAGTAGTTAGTGCAGTTAGAATCCTTGAAGTCGGTGCGCTCCATTTCGGATGGACGAACATTATCCGTGTGTGCTAGTCCGCGCGATTGCTGAGGGCGAACGACAAGCCCTCCAACTCCATCGCCATGTTCACCGTTCGCACGGTAACGTCAGATGGAACCGAGATCTGAACCGGGGCGAAATTAAGAATTGCCTTGATGCCGGCGCGCACGGCCTGCTTCACGACCGCCGGCGTACTCTCGGCCGGAGTTGCAACTACTGCAATGTCGTACTCGTGTTTCGCCGCGTCCTTCTCGAGCTCAGAAATTGGTCTGACGGTCAGCGACTCGAACCGCTTCCCGATCTTCGCTTCATCAATGTCGTAAATGGCGGTGACGATGAACCCACGCTCGGCAAATCCCCGGTAGCGTGCGAGCGCAGCTCCGATTTTTCCTGCGCCGATGATGCAGACGCGCCACTGCTTTCCCAGTCCAAGAATTTCGCGCAGCTGTTTGGAAAGCTCGGGGACTGCGTAACCAAGTCCGCGTTTGCCGAATGAGCCGAAGAGAGAGAGATCCTTTCGAACCTGAGCGGACGTTGTCCCACCAAGTCGCGCGAGCTCATCGCTCGAGATGGTTTTGAGCCCCTGTCGCTCGATCCCCTCGAGGAAGCTCAGATAGAGGGAAAGGCGTCGTACGGTCGATTCAGCTATCCGCTTCAAAGGATGCTTGTGAAGTAATTCACAAAGTAATCGGGCTTATGCGCGAGGGGCAAGAAAGGGGCTGCAACTGAACGGGTGCGAGGTGTGAGTACGTAAGATTGCGAGTTATGAGTTTACTACGCCCTGACTTACCGCCGTGGCGTGATAGCCACTGCTTGTGCTACGAATGGCGCTTAGTGAAGTCCCGACGTCGTGACCTGGGAACTGTGATCTATGCTACTCACACCTCGCACCCGTTCAGTTGCAGTTTCGACATTTGCCCTTCGTCTGGTATTTTCCTGTATGCCAGTCCACGTCACCTCCGAGATCGGCGCATTGCGAACTGTTCTCGTTCATAGCCCGGGCAACGAGCTGCTGGCTGTGACGCCGAGCACGCGCGCGGATTTCCTGTACGACGACATCGTCGATGCCGATCTCGCCAAGCGCGAGCATCGTCGCTTCGTCCAGGTGCTGGAGCGCTTTTGCGAAGTGCTGCACGTGCGCACCCTGCTGACGGAGGTCCTCGAAGATAGTGAAGTCCGCGAGCTGATCATTCGCGAGACTCTCGACGTCGTTCCCCTTCAGCCACTCGCCGCCGAACTACGCGAGCTTCCCCCGGAAGGTGTCGTGAATCTTCTCATAGAAGGGAAGGAGGAAGAGCCCGGCCCGCTGTCACGCACTCTCAACGAGTGCAGCTACTCGCTCCCGCCGCTGCCCAATCTGTTTTTTACTCGCGACTCCGCGATGGCGATCAATCAGAACATGATGATTGGATCGATGCGGTTTCACGCGCGGTGGACAGAAGAGCTGATCATGAAGGCACTGTTCACGTCACACCCGAAGCTACAGAACAAGGGGATTCTGTACGACGGATCGGCAGAACGGCGACTCAATCACACTCTCGAGGGTGGCGACGTTCATCCGCTCCGCGAAGATGTGCTGTTGATCGGCTTCAGCGAGAGATCGAGTCCTGCCGGCATTGACAGTCTCGCCACGCTCCTCTTCGAACAGACCGAAGTGACGAACCTCATCGTCGTGGTGATGCCGCAGGAGGCGACTGCAATCCACCTCGACATGATCTTCACCCACGTCGATCGTGAGCTGTGCGTAATTTATCCGCCCCACTTCATTGGACCGTACCGACTGCCGATACTTCACTGGCAGAAAGGCGAAACTCATATGAGGGAGCAACCTGATCTGTTCACAGCGCTCAAGGACTGTGGTTTGCCCATGGAGCCGATTCTTTGCGGCGGGGGAAGAAGAATCGTCCAGGACCGTGAACAATGGGCGTCAGGTTGTAACTTCACGGCGCTGCGGCCTGGCGTAGTCACTTCATATGCACGAAACGAGACAACTTTGAGAGAGCTTCAGAAAGCCGGATTCAAGATGATTTCCGCATCGGATTTTTTGTCCGACGATCATGAAGTTGGACCAGATCAGCGTGCAGCAATCACGTTCGAGGGCGGAGAGCTCGTGCGCGGCGGCGGCGGACCTCACTGTATGACCTGTCCGATTACGAGAGACGATCCGTGGAGTTGAGCAGAGGCGTCTACTCCGAGCCCGAAGAGACCCTGCTCACGACGCGTGCTCTCACCTATCTCTCGGGAGGGCCTGCCGACGTAGTTGATCTGATTGGCAACATCTGCAGTCTTCCCGGCGCTCCGCGGATCGTAGCTGAGCACATGGCTCACGCAATGTTCGCCGGCCGGCCGCAGTTCGTGCGCGATGCCGACGGGCGTTGGATGCTGGCTGACTTGACGCCGAACTCCTACGCCGTTGCGCGTGGCTGGCCGCGCGCGATCGGGCAATCGGCGGACGATCTGCTGCATCGCCTGTCTTACGTCGTGGTCGACACCGAGACCACGGGTGGCAGGTCATGGCTCGGTGATCGCATCACCGAGATCGCCGCGGTTGTCGTGCGCGACGGCCAGATCGCGGAGGTTTACGAAACGCTCGTCAATCCACTGCGGCCCATTCCTCCGTTCATAACGCAACTGACGAACATCACCTGGGACATGGTGAAGGACGCGCCAACATTCGACCGAGTTGCGCCCGACGTCATGCGTGTGCTCGAAGGCAACGTGTTCGTGGCGCATAACGCAAACTTCGACTGGCGATTCCTGACCACGGAATTGTCACGCTCCACCGGCCGACAGCTGCGCGGGAGGAAGCTTTGCACGGTGAAGATCGCGCGCAAGGTTTTGCCGCAGCTTTCCCGTCGATCCCTCGATTACGTGGCGCGCTACTATGGAATCGAGATCCGAAATCGTCATCGCGCCGGGGGTGACGCGCTGGCCACCGCCAAGTGCCTGATTCGCCTGATGTCGGATCTCGCCGATCGCGGCTGCGCTACGTGGGGTGAGCTTCAGACATTGCTGCGTGCTCCGGCTGGGCGCCGCAAAAAGCGCAGACCGTCGGGATTACCAACTCCAGTCACTCGCGACACAACGGCGTGACCGCGCCAACTCCGCTGGTGGAGCGCCGCAAGATCGGCGACTTCACTGTTCACGCGATCCAGGCCGGCGGTCAGAAACTCGATGGCGGTGCGATGTTCGGCGTCGTTCCGAAGCCACTCTGGGAAAAGCGCATCCGTGCGGACGAGCGAAACCGCATACAGCTGGGCATGCGCTGCCTGCTCATTGAGCATCCGTCGGGGCTCGTCCTCATCGACACGGGCGCCGGCAACAAGGAAAATGAAAAATTCAAGGATATCTACGGTTTGGAGAACGAGGGCGCGGATGGCGCTACCCTGCTCGAGGATGGCCTGAATCAGATTGGCGTCACTCCGCCAGATGTTACGCTGGTCATCAACACGCATCTGCATTTTGATCACGCCGGCGGAAACACGCGCAATCGATCTGACGGAACCCTGGAAATCAGCTTTCCCAACGCCACCTACATCGTGAAGCGCGGCGAGTACGAGTTTGCCACGCATCCCAATGAGAGAACGGCAGCCAGCTATTTCGAGCGGAACTACACGCCGCTCGAGGCGGCCGAGAAGATCGAGTTTGTTTCCCGCGAAAAGGAGATCGTAAAAGGAATTCGGGTCATTCCGACTCCCGGTCACACTCCGTTTCACCAAAGCGTCCTGATCGAGTCAGGGGGCGAGCGAGCGCTTTACCTTGGCGACCTCGTCCCGACCCACGCGCATTTACCGTTACCGTGGATTATGGGATACGACGTCGAACCACTCGTAACGTTGGAAACAAAGCGCGGGATTCTGAAGCAGGCGCTCGAGGAACAGTGGCTGCTCATCTTCGAGCACGACGCCACCATCGCGTGGGGGAGGGTCGAGCAGGACGGGAAGGCATACCGTCTGGCCGACGGTGCGGGATAACGGGGAAACGACAACTGAACGGGTGCGAGGTGTCAGTAGTGTAGTTGTCAGTTGCCAGACTCGCGCCGTTCAGTTTGCAGTTATCAGCTCAGAGGTTGGTACAGCTCGATGCGATTTCCTTCCGGGTCCTTTATCCACGCGAACCGCCCGTAATCGAAATCCTCGGTCTTCTCGATCTCAACCCCCTCGGCCTTCAGCTGATCGAGAAAAGATTGGAGGTCCCGCACGCGGTAATTGATCACCGCTTGGTTGCGTTCGGACGGCAGTGTCACCTTCGCCTGAGAGATCGAGAACACCGTCGAGTCGACCTGCGACGAATCGCCCAGGCGACGGTACTTGAACTCGGTGCCGTAAACCTTTCCGTCTTCGTAGGTTTCGAGTCTCAGGCCGAAGTGGTGCGCGTACCAGTTGGACAGCGCTTTCGCGTCGTTGGCGTAGATGAAGACGCCGCCAATCCCATCCACCGATACCCTCTTCTCGACTTTGCCGCCGATGACTTTCTTGGGCATCCCGCGAATCTAGGCCCCGAAAGAAGCGCGGGGAAGCTGGCGGCTCCGCTTGCAAGGTGAGCCGGGCCAGCCTATCTTACGTCCCGACAATGCGATAAGCGGGCGATCCGGGCGGATCACCCCACCCTCTGGCCCTCGATGTTCGAGGTGCGCTACAGGAGTTCTGGCCACGACGCTGCTGTTCCCGGCAGCGTTTAGTCGCGCGGACTCCGAAAACGGGTCCGCGTTTTTGTTTTCTTCGAGTAAAGGGGCTCGTATCCAGGACACAACCAAGCGCGTACGCGTCAACAAACAGATCCGCATCAGTCCGATCAGAGTCATCGCTGCCGATGGAGCGCAGCTGGGAATCATGGATGTCGAAACAGCACTCGCTGCGGCGATCGAGCAGGGACTGGATCTAGTGGAAGTCGCACCAATGGCGAGGCCGCCCGTGGCCCGCATCATGGACTACGGGAAATTCAAGTTCGAGCAGGCGAAGATGGCTCGCCAGGCCAAGAAAAAGCAGCACGTGATTCATCTCAAGGAAGTGAAGTACCGGCCAGGTATCGAGGAGCACGACTTCATGACCAAGACCCGCCATGCGCGGGAGTTTCTGCTGGAAGGAAACAAGGTGAAGGTGACGCTGATGTTTCGGGGAAGACAGATCGCCCACCCGGAGCTCGGACGTCAGGTGGTGAATCGGGTCGCCGAGGACCTAGCCGATGTGGCGAAGATCGAAAGCGATCCGAAGTTCGAGGGAAAGTTCATGACCATGATCCTTGCTCCGAAGTAGTCGGCGCGACAATCGACGAAGTTTCATTATGAGCCTGGCCGGATCCGGCCGGGATCGACATACGAAGGAACAGCAATGCCGAAGATGAAGTCCCACAAGGGCGCGAGAAAGCGGTTCAAGATCACCGGCTCGGGGAAGGTCAAGCGCATGAAAGCGTTCAAGAGCCACATTCTCACCAAGAAGTCACCGAAGAGAAAGCGTCGTCTCCGTCGGGGCACCACGATCCACACTCCGGGTGAAGTGAAGAACATCAAGCGCCTGCTCCAGGCTTAGAGGAATAGACAAATGCCA
>QHVA01000073.1 GCA_003223425.1 Gemmatimonadota bacterium | reverse complement strand
TGACCGGAGCGCGCGGCGGCCCGCGGATCATTTCGGCGACGTCACAGATCATCCTCAACGTGATCGATCACCGGATGACGCTCGCTGACGCGATGAGCGCGCCGCGCCTGCATCACCAGTCGCTACCCGACTCGATCCAGCTCGAGCCTGGCGGCTTCGAGTCAGCGGTCATTGCCCGACTACGCGAGATGGGGCACTTCGTCTACGAGCAAAGAGGTATTGCGTCGGCAGCATCCATCATGCGGGTGAAGGGCGGCTACGACGGATTGGATGATCCCCGTTCGCGCGGCGGCGCAGCAGCCGGCTTTTAGGGTGAAAAAAAATCCGGCGTGATCTCCTCACGCCGGATTTTTTCAGCTACCGCCAGAGCTCTCTCAGATATTGACCTGAGTCGACGAGTTGAGCGTAGCGGTAATTCGGCCGCCCGAGTTGACGCAGCCTTCGTAATTCGCCGTTGCGGCGGCAGCGGCTGCTCCAGCAGCACCACCCGCAGCGGCTCCAATCACTGTGGCCTTTGTGCTCCTGCCGAGGATCTGGCCGGCGATTGCGCCAATGGCGGCGCCCCCGACGACCTTCTGCACATCCTTACCCTTCGGTTGGTTCTTAACCTTGCTCACCTGAGCATAGCTAGTCGTCGCGCTGACAGGATAGGTGTGGCCGCCAAAGTTTACCGAGACGACGCGGAAACCCATCACGACGTTGTCGTTGGCGTTCTCACTGCGCTTGAGCTCAGTGACTTCTACCGTGGCCGTCGCACCTGCCGGAATCACGGCACCGTTGGAGCCGACGACCGCGTTGGTAACCGACGCATTGAAGCGATCACCAACTTTGTTGGTGTTCGTGCAGACCTTGGAGCCGGACGCAAGGTTGAGCGTAGCACCGGCCGGAATTGTCCCCACTCTCGCCGCGGTCCCCGCATTCGTGCGGGTAACAGTGTTGCCGCTGGACGTGACTGACGTGGTCGGAGTGCGCGTAGTGGTCGTTGGCGTACGCGTGGTAGTTCGCGTAGTCGTGGTCGGTCGCGTCGTCGTCGTGCGCGGCGCAGCGGTGGTCGGCGCCGGAGTGGTCGCCGTACCGGCCGGAACGTCGGTCAATGCCGGTTGCGCGGTGGTGTCGCGATTCGCGAGCTGAATGTCCTTGTTGAGTGCCGAATCAGCCGCGGCGTTGTTCTCCGTCTTCGCGCACGCACCGGCAATGAGCGCCATCGACAGCACGAGCGACGCACTAAACCGGGGAATATATTGCACCATTAAGCCTCCTCCATCGTGTGAGCGCCTGGGTTTTTTCTGTCTCCAAGCTCATGAATAAATGTGGACGGCAATCCACATGCCAAATATGAAGAAGCTGCGTCTCGCTGCACCATACTACAAGCCGTACTGGATACCGTTTTCAGTCGGTCTTCTTATCGTCCTGGCGTCGTCGGCAATCACCAGTGTAATCCCCTGGCTGCTGCGACGCGCGATCGATGCGATCGGCAGCGGCGCGCCGATGCGGACCGTCTGGCAACTGAGCGGTCTCATCGTTCTCGCCGCCATCATCGGCGGCGCGTTCAGATACGGCATGCGGGAGCTGATGAATGGCGTGAGCCGATGGATGGAGTACGACCTGCGCAACGATCTCTTCACACATCTGGAGACGCTCGACCCAGCGTACTTTGCACAGACCCGTACCGGCGACATCATGGCGCGCCTGACCAATGATCTGGGCGCGGTACGAATGGCAGTCGGTCCGGCTGTGATGTACCTCGCCAACACCATCACGGGCGGGTTGTTCGCGCTGTACTTCATGTTGCGGATCGACCTGAAGCTGACGCTGCTCGCCCTGCTTCCTCTGATATTTCTACCGCTGCTGACCATTCGGATGGGAAAGGCGATCCACGATCGCTTCGAGGCGGTGCAGGAACACTTCTCGACGCTCACCACGCGCGCGCAAGAGAATCTCACCGGCGCGCGCATCGTTCGCGCGTACCGCCAGGAGGCGGCGGAGATAGCCCGGTTTGGCGAGGTCAACGAACAGTATCTCGCCCTCAACATGTCGCTCGTGCGACTGTGGGGCACACTCAATCCGCTGTTCGCATTTTTCGGCGGCCTGGGGGCGGTCATCGTGCTCGGAGTCGGCGGAGCCTTGACAATCAAAGGCACAATTTCCGTCGGATCATTCGTCGCCTTCGGCATGTATCTCACCATGCTCACCTGGCCAATGATCGCGCTCGGCTGGGTCGTAAACCTGTTCCAGCGCGGCGATGCATCGATGGGTCGGCTCGCGGAGATCCTCGATGTTCGCCCGAGCCTCGTCGCTGAGGACCCTCGCCAACATCTGCCGTCTACCAAGTCAGGACGCACGATCGAATTTCGGAACGTTGGATTCCACTATCCGTCGGACGCGGCCGGCGAGCCGCGCTGGGTTCTGCGCAACGTCAGTTTCACTGCGCCCGCTGGATCGACACTCGGTGTCGTCGGCGCGACCGGCAGCGGCAAGAGCGCGCTGATCGACCTCATACCGCGCATGTATGATCCGCAAGAAGGCGAAATTCTCATCGATGGAGTTCCGACGAGAAACGTCTCTCCAGCGGAGCTCCGGCAGGAGATCGGCTTCGTGCCCCAAGAGAGTCTCCTCTTCAGTGACACGATTGGCTCCAACCTCTCTTACGGCACAGCGGGAATGACGCAAACCGGCGAGTGGGCAGCCGGAGTCGCGCAACTCGATCGCACGATCGAGGATTTTCCGGGCCGGTACGACACGATACTCGGCGAACGCGGAATCAACTTGTCCGGAGGTCAGAAGCAGCGCGCCGCCCTGGCGCGCGCACTTGCCCGAAAGCCAAGCATCGTGTTGCTGGACGACGCGCTTTCGGCAGTGGACACACATACCGAGGCCGAGATTCTGCGGGCATTGCGCGACGCATTGTCGGGGCGGACGGCGCTGATCGCATCGCATCGGATAAGCGCGATACGTGACGCGTCGTGGATCATCGTCCTGGAGCGGGGCGCGGTTGTCGAGCAGGGCCGACACGCCGAACTGATGGCGCTGCGGGGACGGTATTGGTCGCTGCTGCGGCGCCAGCAGCTACTTGATGCAGTCGAGGCCGATACGCTGGCCAACGACGCGTTGGCAACAGATGTCACCGCAAGTACAATATGAGCATGTCCGACCCGACCGAACCAGCCGCCCTGAAAAAGCGGACAAAAACGCTCGAGTCGCAGGTCCAGGAGGCGCAGCGCGCTATCGACGAGCTGAAGGTTCGTGACGCGCTCAAGACGCAGTTCCTCTCGAACATCTCGCACGACCTGAGGACGCCTCTCGCCGCTATCATTACGCACGCCGAGATACTGCGCGACGGGATGCTGGGGGAGCTAAATCCCAAGCAGCGGGATAGCGTCGTCGGCATCGTGAGTGGCGGACAACAGCTGCTCGACATGATCGACGAGATCCTCACCTACGTGCGCAGCGCCAGCGATCAGGTCAATCTCGTTCGCACAGAATTCAACATCACCGAAGTAGTCGACCAGGTCCGAATGCTCAACCAGGCTCTTGCGGCGAAGAAGCATCTGACGATCGAACGTTTAAACGGAGATGATCTCCCCCTCCTTTACGCCGACCGAGACAAAATCAAGCACATATTTGGAAATCTCATCGGCAATGCGATCAAGTTCACACCTGATGGTGGACGCATCTGGATCGGTTTCTCACGGCGCGGCAAGGAAGGAGATGAGCTGGTGATTGAGGTAGGCGACACCGGCCGAGGCATCGCGCGTGATCACCACGAGCTGGTGTTTCGTGAATTCGCGCAGGTCGACGCATCGCCTTCCCGCCCGCACCACGGAACCGGGCTGGGCCTGGCGATCGCGCGCAAACTCGTCGAGCTGCACTCCGGAAGGATCTGGGTAGAGAGTGAGCTGGGCAAGGGAAGCAGGTTCTTTTTCACGCTTCCGCTCAATCCTTCGCGCGACTAATGCCGTCGCCGACACGCATCCTCATCGTGGAGGACAGTCCGCTCGTCACGGACGCGTTCAGCGTTCTGTTTACGGAGGCGGGTTACGAAGTCGACGCTGCCGCGACCGTCGCTGAGGCGATCGAGCGAGGAACCTCCACTCGCGTCGATATAATGCTGCTGGACATCTCCCTACCAGACGGAAACGGACTGGAGATCCTGAAGGCACTTCGCGAGCGTGATTCGCTGCCCCGCGCGACGCTCGCAATGACGGGCCACAACGATCCTCACTCGCGTCGCAGCTGTCTCGAGGCGGGATGCGCAGAGGTCCTCCTCAAGCCTGTCCCAATCGGCGAGCTCCTACGTCAGATCAAGCGCCACCTGGTATAGAGGAGCGACGAGCGCGGCCGCGCGCCGGGCCGCTCTTACTCTGGTACTACCGCACGAAGTACCGCCTCTTCGCGCGCGAAAAGCGTCCTCGTCCGCCGCAGCGGGGCCTCATCATGCTGCAAATCGACGCCCTTGCCTATTCGGACTTGCGGCGGGCACTCGAGCTCGGTCTCTGCCCAACGATCTCTCGCCTCCTCCGTGAAGGCTTTGCGCTCAGGAGATGGTTCTGTGGCTTGCCCTCGGCCACCCCGTACTGCCAGGCGGGGATGTTTCATGGCGAGAATGCCGGGATTCCAGCGTTTCGGTTTTACGACAAGTCGGCGCGGCGGGTTATCACCTGCAATGCGCCGCACGGGGTCCAGTACATTCGGGACCGCATCCATTCACCCGGCGCGCTCGCGGGCGGCTCGAGCTACGTCAACCTGCTCGACGGCGACGCGCAGACAGTTGCCTTTACGGTAGCCACTCGCGAGAAGATGTCTGTCTACAGGCGGCTTGGCGGAACGCGCATGGCACTTCTCATCCTGCTGCATCCCATTCGCATGGTGCGCATGGTCCTGCAGGGCGCACTCGAGTGGCTGCTCGAGGAGTGGGAGCGCGCGCGCGGTGAGCTGGCGGGCAGAGTGACTCACGCTGAAGGAATTTTTCCGTTCATTCGGATCCTCAGCAACGTCGTCGTCCGCGAGCTACAGACGATGGCAATCCTGCTCGATGTCTATCTTGGCGTGCCGATCATCTACAGCACGTTCATGCAGTACGACGAACTGGCTCACCACTTCGGCCCGTCGAGCAAGCAGGCGCTTGCCGATCTTCGACGGACCGATGCACGCATCGCCGAGATCTGGAGAATGGCGCAGCTTGCAGGCGGACGGGGATATGATCTCGTCATTCTCTCTGACCATGGCATGACGCCGGCTTTGAGCTATCGGGTGCAGTACGGTGAATCGCTCGGGACGACGGTTCAACAGATTCTGGATGAAACGCGGGTGATGGGCGGGCAGGCGCCGAGAGCACTCGCCAGTTACGCTGAGGACACTGAATATGCCGATATGGGACCGGAGGTTGTCGAGGCCGTGGCACAGCTGACACCCGCTTCCTTCGGCGTAAGAAATGGCATTCGCCGATTTCGAGACTGGCTGCGCAGCCGCTACGGTCTGCGGGAAATCATTTTCCCCGAGAAGTATCGAGTGGACCGGACGAACGACGTAGTGGTCACCTACAGCTCCTGTCTTGCGCTGGTGTACTTCGCCGCGACAGAGCGACGACTCCTGCTCGAGCAAGTTCTGGCCGACGCTCGCTGGGCCAGGCTTTACGAGCGCCTCGTCGCGCATCCGGGAATCGGTCTCGTCGCGACGATCTCGAGCAACGGTGTGAACCTGGCGGGCAAGCGCGGGCGCGCTCTCTTGCGCGACGGTCAGGTCGAGCTGGTCTCCGGCGAAAATCCGCTCGAGATTTTTGGCGCCGAGCCGTACGTGTTGCGCGCGGTCGAGTCCCTGGTGAGGCAGCCGAACGCCGGTGATTGCGTTCTGTTCGGCGCGTTCGACGGTTACGACATTGTGTCGTTTGACGATCAGGTCGGTGCGCATGGATCTGCCGGCGGCGACCAGGTCTATCCTTTCATCATTTCGCCCGAACGGCTCGGACTCGGAGCCGAATCGCTCGAAGATGCGCGCGACATCCACCGGACGATCCTCGCGCGCTACGCTGCTGCCAACGCCGCCGGCGCGCCAGCATCTGCGGCGAATCTCACGCCCGTGACTTCACGCGCTGCCGTTTGAGTCGTTGCCGGTACGGCGGAGTGGGTCCTCTCCGTCGGCAACAGTTAGCTCGGGCGGAGCCCCCAACTGCGCTCCCTCGCTCTGCTCGGTCGCGGGTCTCCTTGTCGCTAACTGGGTGCCTCCTACGAGGACCCACTCCGCCTTCCCAACGGGATCGCGAGGTGGCAACGATCCCGGTCGCGCCTCGCCTGTGCGTTCACCGGCGCACACGCGCGCTGAGCGAAGGTCGGCATCACCGGCACAAGAGATCGCGGTCACACGCGAACCACCCGGCGGCGCAAAGCGCCGCTGCAGTTACGAATCTGAACAGGAGAGGCGGGGTGTCCTCGTAGGCGGCGCCTCGCGTAGCAAGAGACTCGCGCGCGTCGTTGTAGTTTGCGCGCGAGGCTCGCAGCGTGTAAGCGAGTTAGCCGCCGAAGAGGATACCCCGCCTCGACCCGTACAGAGATGCAAACGAAGCGCGAGCGGCTAGAGAGCTGGCTCGCCGGAGACGATGGTTTTGAACGCCGATGCCGAGATTTTCTCGGGCTCGAAGGGCTCCCCCGCGCGCTTCATTACTCCGCGCACCACCTGATCGACCGTCACGAGCGGAGCGTCGGCTTCGGCGCGGACGTCGACCTCCCATTTTCCGCGGTCCGGCCCCTTGAGCGTGTGCCGATATCTCGCGGTAAAAACCGTGTGACGATGAACGATGATCTCCCGATCCTGCTCTTCGATCGGCAAGAACTCATCTCCCGCACTCTCGCTCAGCGCCTCGGGTGGCTCGTCCGGCGCATGTGCGTGCTCGGGCTCAGGAGGAAGTGGAATCGCGGCCACGACCGCGACGCCCGTCTCGACGCCCGATTGACGAAGTGCGGGAAACAGTCGGACTTCATCGACCGCGTTCAGGCCGATGCGGTCTGCTATGTCGCGCAGAAATCTTTCGGTAGTCTCGATCACACTGGTTCCTTCGACGTCTGACTTGTCCGCTGGTCCGACTTTTGGTCGGTGAGCTCGCGCTCCACGTACAATCTCAAAATGTGCATGAAGTCCTGCGCGTTCGTCACGACTCCGAATGCCTGGTGCGTGCCGCGGTCCTTCAGCTTGCTCACCACGAACTCGGACGAATCCACGCAGATAGTCGGGAGCTCACGCATCGACCCGTCCTTCTCGGTAGTGAACGCCGGAAGCATATTGCCCGTCGCGATCGCGTGGAGCGCGGTTGCGATGAGAACTGCCATGGTCGCGCGCGTTGTGTGTCGCTTCATTGCATCCTGTGCCGCGAGAGTATCGGTGATAACCTCGGGAAGCGGGCCGTCGTCGCGAATCGAGCCGGTCAGGACGAACGGAATTCCCTTCAGCACGCACGCGTGCATGATTCCGTCCTTGATTATTCCCTTCTCTACTGCGCGAGCGATCGATCCTGCTGCTCTGACCTTGTTGATCGCGCGCATATGAAGGCCATGCCCGCCGATCGTTGCCTCACCGGTGCGCGTCATACCGAGAGTTGTCCCGAAGATCGACGCTTCGATGTCGTGAACCGCCACCGCGTTCCCCGCCAGCAGCGCTGACACGAATCCGTTCTCGATAAACCACACCATGTCGGCGCGCGCGCGTGAATGGACGAGCGCCGGTCCGGTGACCCAAATAGGGTATCCGCCGCGGTCACGCTCCTCGATGAGGATGTGCGCCATTAGCGCGTAGTCGATCGGCTTTTCGCGCGACACCTCGCTGGTCATGAACTTGAACTCGCCTTCCTCGTCGCCGAGGAACGAGCCGGTGTGAACGTAAATGCCTTCGCTCCCATCTTCGGCGCTGCCAACGGCGACCATGTCGCCCTTCTTTAGCCTGCGGCCCTCCCGAACCCAAAGCCCGTCCGCGTCGAGCACCAACGCCGCATCCATCCTCGGCTCGCGCGGCATGCGCCACGAGCCCTTGATCCGCACGTAGGTGGGAAGATTCGTGGTGGAGAAAAAGTTCTCGGGCAGCACGCCATCGGCCGGCGCCGGGACGAAGCTAGCGTCCGGCGCATTTGCCAGCTCAGGCGAATTGAAATCGGGATGCCTAAGTATCGTCACATCCTAAAGATAAGCATCAGGCTGCGGACTGCGGACCAACGGCATTGCGGACTGCTGTTAATTGCGGATTGGGAGACCTACTTCGGACTGCGAAACTAACGGCTGCGAATTGCGGATTGCGCACTAACAGCTGGCGCCGAGACAGTTCGCAGTGCGCAGTTAGTCCCCCAATTCGTAGTTAGTCAGCAGTCCGCAATGCCGTTGGTCCGCAGTCCGTAATACGAACTACTCGATCCTATAACAGGGCAACGGGATCGCGATCGAGCGTTACCCTCAATTGCGCGGTCGTCGGGACATCGAAGCGCTCCATGAAGTAGCGACTAACGCGCGTGAGCTCCCCCGGATGCGCGGACTTGAGCAGTACGTGCCAGCGCCACCGACTCTTGATCCGCTCGATTGGACACGGCGCTGGCCCGACCACCGTCACTTCGTCGCCGGCGCGTGTCGCGATCAGCTCGCGCAGCCATTCGCCGGCGTGAATTGCGAGCTTCGCCGTTGAATCTTCGACGAGACCACTGAACACGATATTCACGAGCCGCACATTTGGCGGATACAGCGGATCGAGGCGGCCCACCATCTCGTCGCGCACGAAGCAGACGTAATCGTGCGCGACCGCGTACCGCACTGCGTGGTGGCTCGGCAATCGCGTTTGAATGAGAACGCGACCACCCTTGACGCCGCGCCCTGCTCTGCCTGAGACCTGACTCAGAAGCTGAAAGCACCGTTCGGACGCTCTGAAATCCGGCAGGTTGATGCCCACGTCGGCATCCACGACTCCAACGAGCGTGACGTTGGGGAAATCGAGTCCCTTGGCGATCATCTGCGTTCCCAGCAGAATATCGATTTCTCCGGCGGAAACGCGATCGAGGATTCTCGTGTGCGCCCATTTACCGCTGGTCGTGTCGACATCCATCCGCGCAATGCGCGCAGCCGGAAATCTCTCGCATAGCAGCCGCTCCACCTGCTGGGTGCCGAGTCCGCGCTGCTTGAGATTCCTGCCGCCGCAGCGCGGACAGTCGGGCCTCGGATCTTCCTTGTGCAAACAGTAATGGCAAATAAGGCGCTCGGGATTCCGATGATGCGTCAGCGTGATGCTGCAATGCGGACACGTGGCGACAGCGCCGCAATCAATGCACTGGATGAACGACGAATATCCGCGGCGGTTCAGCAGAAGAATGCTTTGCTCGCCGCGGCTTATCGTTTCGACAATCGCGTCGTGGAGCGGCTCCCGGATCACGTTGCCGTAATCCACTCCGCCCTGAGCCATCGCCGTGTAGTCGACAGCCGTCCTCCGCAGATCAATCACTTCGACGGTTGGCAACCGTCCGCCGCCAACCCTTTCCGGCAACGTGAGCAGGGTGTATTTGCCGGAGGAAGCGTTAGCCCAGCTCTCCAAGGAGGGTGTCGCGCTACCGAGCACGGTAATCGCGCCCTCGTTTTTGGCTCGCACGATCGCCACTTCGCGCGCATGGTAGCGCGGAGTTTCGCCCTGCTTGTAGCTCGACTCGTGCTCCTCGTCGACGATGATGGCGCCGAGATTCTCCAGCGGCGCAAACACTGCCGACCGCGCGCCCACCACGATCCGTTTTTCGCCGCGCTTTAGCGCGAGCCACGCGTCATAACGCTCGCCCTCGCTGAGCGCCGAGTGCAGAACAGCGATGTTGTTGCCAAAGGCAGCGCGAAACCGGTCGACTGTCTGCGGAGTGAGCGCGATTTCCGGGACGAGTACGATCGCTGTTTGTCCGCGCTCGTCAACGATGCGGCGCAAGAGCTCGATATAGACGAGCGTTTTGCCGCTACCGGTGATGCCGTGCAGAAGAAAAACATCTCCCTTCTGCGCGTTGGCCATGGTGTCGATCGCGTGTTGCTGCGCGGGCGTGGGCTCGAGCCTCGTCGCCGAAATTCCGCCCCGGGCCGAAAAAGGATCGCGCTCGACCTCCTCTTCCTGGATCACTAGCAGTCCGCGCTTCTCGAGGGATTTGAGCACCGACGGGGAAAAATCCAGCTGAGCACTCAGATTCTCGACCGACGTCCTGCCACCCAGGGATTCAATCAGCTCGAACACGGTCCGCTGCTGCTTCGACCTCGCGAATGCTTTGTCCCGTTCCAGCAGCGACGGTATATCGGTCCCGAGCTTTACTATGCGACGTGTTTTTCGCGAGGGACGCGGCTCTTCCGCCCCGGTAAGAGCGGCGGGAAGAACTGCTCGCAGCACGACGCCGAGCGGCACGATATAGTAGTCAGCCATCCACTTGCACAGCTCGAGCAGCGAGGAACCGATGGCCGGTTCGGCGTCCGGCGATTCGAGTACGGCTTTGGGCTTTCGCTTGAGCGGGCTGACGTCACTTACTCCGACGCAGATGCCTATTTCCTTACCGCTCCGCAGCGGGACCACTACTCGCGAACCAGCGACTACCGGATTCTCGAGATCGTCTTCAAGTGCGTACTTGAATGTCTGGAAGAGCGGAAGCGGCAGTGCGACGTCGACGAACCGCGGTCCTTTGTCACGCACTTTGAAACGCCGCCGCTAGGTCTATGGTCGGTGCGGGGCTCGCGCCGAGGCCGGGGGCGTCCATGAGTCGAATCGATCCGCCCGGTATGGAAGCGCCACGGAATGGGTCGTTCGACAAGAGTGCAGCCCCATCAAAATCTGCGTAGTCGAGAAGCGGCGACACTT
>QHVA01000072.1 GCA_003223425.1 Gemmatimonadota bacterium | reverse complement strand
GGCGAGGAAGCCGAGCGTCTTCAGCGCGAGCTGAACGTCACGCTACCGCAGGAGATTCGGAGAGCCGTCGAGCTCGGCGATCTTCGCGAGAACAGCGAGTACAAGGCTGCGCTCGAGCGGCAGCAGTTCGTGCAGGCGAGGCTGGGTCAGCTGCGTCAGCGTTTGAGCAAGCTGTCGCAGATCGACGTCTCCCAGATTCCTGCCGATAAGGTCGGTCTCGGCTCACAGGTCGTCGTCCAGGACGAAAAAACGGGCGAGCGCGAGAGTTACAGTCTCGTCTTCGGCGATTCGGTGGAGTTCGAGGAGGGGCACGTGAGCATGTCCTCTCCGATCGGCAAAACGTTGGTCGGAAGAAGCGTTGGCGAGACCGTAGTGCTCAAACTTCCGGCGATGACTCGGCGCCTCAAGATCATCGAGCTCAAGACGATACACGACGCCGCCTGAGTAATCGCGGTGTAATCGGCGGCTCCGCTCGCCGCCTATTTGCAGTCGTCCACCGTCCGCTGCAGGCAAAATGGTTGTTGCGGACTGAGCGCCTCTCTACCGTCCCTGTGAACCAGATCAGGCAGGAGGCGTTTTATCATGAAGGTCGTTTTTGTCGTCCTCGCGGTCGCATCACTCTCTGGCTGCGGTGGCGGATACGGCGCCACGGCGCCGACGAATCAGGGTGTGAATACTCCTCCGCCAGCTGGGGGGATTTCGGTAATCAACAACTCGTTCAGTCCTGCCACGAAGACAGTAGCCATGGGGGCAACAGTGCAGTGGGCATGGAATTCATGCACGGGTGATGCCTACTCCGGACAGATGTGCACGTCGCACAGCGTGACGTTCGACGATGGAACCACCTCGCCGACGCAGGATCAGGGAACGTTCAATCGGACCTTCAACGCTGCCGGGACTTACAACTATCACTGCTTAGTACACGGGGCGGCGATGTCTGGGAGTATCACGGTCCAGTAATCGCGGAAGGCTCAACGGGTAGAGCCTTCTTACGGAAAAGAGTGACAGAGCATTCCGATGAGCTGACCGGGCCCGACCTCACCGACGGCATCGAGATCAGCACTATACGTCCGGGTCAGCTCATCGCCGGTCACGCTTTCGGAGAGCCGGTCCTGCTGGTTCACGTCGAGCCAAACTGGTTTGCCGTTGGCAGAAAGTGTACACACTACGGAGCGCCGCTCGACCAAGGGGTTCTCGTCAGCGAAACCCTCCGCTGCCCGTGGCACCATGCCTGTTTCGAGCTGCACAACGGGGCAGCGTTGTGCGCACCCGCCTTAAACGATCTTCCGGTCTATGACGTTGCAATCGAGAACAACGTCGTGCGTGTCACCCGCAAGCGCGACCCCGGTCGGGTAAAAGGCGAGGGTCACCGCCCTCGCGGGTCACGAGCTCCGGAACAGGTTCTGTTTGACGCGAGCCCAGCGACGGGTCCAAAATCGGTCGTGATCATTGGCGCGGGTGCGGCTGGGAATGCCTGCGCGGAGATGTTGCGACGTGAGTCGTACCGAGGACCGATCGCCGTGATCGACCCCGATCCGGACGCGCCGTATGATCGGCCCAACCTCTCCAAGGACTACCTGGCGGGGAACGCGCCGGAGGAATGGCTTCCGCTTCACCCGAGAGAGTTTTTCGACGCACAGCGCATTGAGATGTTGTCGGGTGTCGAGGCGAAAGCCATCGATGTCAAATCGAGGACGGTCCAGCTGAGTGACGGGAACAGTCGCGAATACGGCTGTCTGCTTATCGCCACGGGTGCGGCGCCGATACGCCTCGAGGTTCCCGGCGGTGAGCAGATTCTTTACCTCCGCACTCTTCGGGATTGTCGAGCGATCATTGAAAGACTCGGAGGGGCGAGGAAAGCTGTAGTCATTGGCGCCAGCTTCATCGGATTGGAGGTCGCCGCGTCCCTTATCAAGCGCGGCCTGAGCGTGAGCGTGGTAGCTCAGGAAACGCTTCCACTCGAGAGTGTGCTTGGTACCGAGCTGGCAACTCTCATCAGGAATGTTCACCAGCAGGAGGGCGTTTCTTTCTACCTGGGTCGGAAAATTACTGCTGTCGAAGGCAAGACCGTCGTACTCGACGAAGGCACTCGACTCACTGCGGATCTGGTGGTGGCCGGAATCGGAGTGCAGCCAAATGTGCAGCTCGCTGAATCAGCGGGCCTCATACTCGACAGTGGTCTAGCGGTAAACGAGTTCCTCGAGACGAGTGCCAGCGGTGTCTTCGCAGCGGGCGACGTGGCGAGGTGGCCAGATGCCTACTCGGAGACTCGTCTTCGGATCGAGCATTGGGTTGTAGCCGAGCGTCAGGGACAGGCAGTCGCGCGCAACATGCTTGGCCGCCGCGAGCGCTTCCGCGACATTCCATATTTCTGGAGCGCCCACTACGACAAGTTGACCATTAGGTACACCGGTCACGTCGAGCGTTGGGATAAAACGCGAATTGAGGGCGATGTGATGAAGATGGACTGCGCCGTCTCTTATATCGTGAGGGGCGAGCCGCGGGCGATGGCAACGATCAATCGTGATCGCAAGAATCTGGAAACTGAGGTGACGCTGGAAACCGAGCTCTTACTCAAGGCGCCGCCTCCAGTCACGATCGAAGCGACCGAGACATGAGGCGTTAGCGGCTACCGATCGCGAACATCCGCGCGATGTCCTCCTCGAAATCCCGGACGCGTGCGCTCTTCGTTACATCGTTCCAACCGAGCAGTGGGGCGACAATGTCCGCGGCCCGTGGCGCGACGCTCTTTCCATGATCGCGCGTCTCGAAAGCGAGATGCACGCGCCGAATCAGGAGGTCGCTCAGAGTTTGTGCCAGCTCCTTCTGAACACCGTAGACGAGGTGCGCTCCGGTGTAGGGGAGCCCCTCCGCCAGCGGTGGTGAGAGCGACGAATCATCGTTCTGAAGGCGCGCGATCTTCTCGGGCCTATCCGCACCAGGCAGCTCGACCGAATCAGTCGCGGCAACTTTTTTCGGCTGGCCAAGCGCGTCTTGAACCCGGTCTACGATCTCAGTCGCCATCGATCGGTAGGTCGTGAGCTTTCCGCCAGTCACATTGATGACCCCGGATCGATCGGTCGCAATGCTGTGCTCGCGCGAGACGGCGCTCGGATTGGAAGAACCAGCGCTCGCCAGCGGCCGTATTCCCGCCCACGCACTGATCACATCGTCGGACGTCAACTGCGCCTCGGGGAAGTAAGCGTTTGCCGAGCGGAGCAGATAATCCACATCTGCGGATGACGCCTGTACGGTTTCTGGAGACTCGTCGGTCCACGTATCGGTGGTGCCGATGATTGCCTGTGGTCCGGCGGGCAGGCAGAACATCACACGACCATCAACGTTAGATATGAGCGTCACCGCGTCGCGATTGCCGACCCGTTCTCTAGGTACTCCAACGTGCGCTCCCTTGCTTCCACGCGCGCGTTGCAGGCGTTCGTCGCCGTTGAACGCGTTCGCCCAGACGCCGGTGGCATTAACGATCACTCGGGCGTGAATCTCCCGCATCTCGCCCGAGTGCTGCGATCTCGTTAGCACTCCGACTGCTTTGTCGCCCCCCCTCTGTCGAATGATCTCCGTGACGCGAGTATGACTCATTAGGCTGGCGCCGAGCTGTCGAGCGGCGACGGCGTTTGCGATAGCGAGTCTCGCGTCGTCCGTGCAGGCGTCATAGTAAACAGCACCGCCCGTCAGTCCTTCGCGTTCGAGACGCGGCTCGCGCTCGAGGGTCTGCGCTGCGTCCAAGGTCGAGTGCTTCAGTGAACGACCTCCTGCCATGAGCTCGTAGAGAAGAAGCCCGGCACTTAGCTTCAGTTTCCCCACTCGCGCACCACGATAGATTGGCCAGGTGAAGGCAAGTGGCTTCACCAGGTGTGGGGCAATTCTGAGCAGCGCCTGTCGCTCGCGAATCGACTCGTACACAAGATGAAGCTGACCGTGCTCCAGATATCGGATTCCGCCGTGAATCAGCCGCGACGATCGACCCGACGTTCCGCTCGCGAAATCGTCGCGCTCAACAAGGCAGACGCTGAGGCCGCGCATCGCAGCGTCACGGGCAACTCCGCACCCTGTGATGCCGCCCCCGATTACGAGGACGTCGAATTTATCGGGAGAGGGTTCAGTCATTCTCTTTGGTGATGACGAATGCGAGGCTAAAGCTCCCAGCTAATCAGCTGTGAAGCTTACCGCTCCCCGCTTCAGTTCCGTGGATGCCCGCTCAAGCGGCTCGAACTGTACGCCGGGGAAGTATAAGGAATTTGACCGCAAGATTCGGATATCGCCCACCTGGAGCCGCGGCGATCATACGGCACGATCAAGTGAAATCAGATTATTCGACTGTGAGGAGCCAATGCCGTCCTATCGCGTAGTAGCCGTTGGAGACCGAATCACCGACGTCGTCCGTAAGACATTGCTGTCGCCAGGCTACGGTCACCCGGCGCACACGGAAGTAGCCAAAGGCTATGGACCGTGCCGCCAGTGTCTGAGAACCTTCTCCGTCGGACAAGAGCGGCGAATCCTGTTTACCTACGACTCCTTCCATGGAAGGGAAAACATGCCCCTGCCCGGTCCCGTTTTCATCCACGAGGACTACTGCGAACGGTATCCGGAGGATGGAGGCTTTCCGGTTGATATGCTCTCGCACAAACTCACCTTGAACGCCTATGCGCGTGGTCGGCGGCTGGTTGCACAGAGTTATGTTTCCAATGGCCTGATAGAACACGAGCTCGAGCGGCTACTCGCCCAGCCCGATGTGGCATATATCCATGTGCGGGATACTGACGCCGGCTGCTATGATTTTTCCATCGAAAGGAAGAGCGACAAACAAGAGCTTGATGAAAGCAAGAGATCAAATGGAGGAGACTCCCATGAATGAAGCTTTTGCCTGGGAGTCCGTTCTCCACAGAGATCCCAGCGCCGACGACCACATTCTCTACGGCGTCAAAACAACCGGTATTTATTGCCGGCCATCGTGTCCGTCCCGGCGGCCAAAGCGCGATAACGTCGCCTTCTTTTCTTCCTCGGAGGCAGCGGAGCGCGCCGGATTTCGCGCCTGCCAGCGGTGCCGCCCGAATCGCGCGAAATCGGAGAATCGGGCGGTCGCGCGCGCGCGCGCGTACATCGACAGTCACGTCGCGGACTTGAGCGAGGAGCGCATCACCCTCGAGCGGCTTGGAGAACAGGCAGGTCTCAGCCCGTATCATCTTCAGCGGAAATTCAAGGAGCTCGTCGGTCTCACACCGGCGCAATACATCCGCGCGCGCAAGAGCGAGCGGCTCAAGGACGAGTTGAAGCGTGGAGAAACAGTGAGTCGCGCTACTTTCGGCGCGGGCTACGGCTCCAGCAGCCGAGTTTACGACGATGCCAGCGCGAGACTTGGAATGACGCCGGCGACCTATCGTCGCGGTGGTGCGGGAACGCAGATCGATTACGTCATCGCGGATACGTCGCTCGGCACTCTGCTGGTCGGCGCCACCGATCGTGGTGTCTGTGCAGTCACGCTCGGAGATTCTGCAGAGAGCCTCGAGGCCGCACTCGAGGGCGAGTATCCCGCCGCGGCTCTCAAACGTGTCGCGGCTTCCACCAGCGCGCTTGGAGTCTGGGTGGAAGAAATCGTCGATTCAATCGACGGTCAGCGCGCGCGACCGGATGTCCCGATAGATGTGCAAGCCTCGGCATTTCAGTGGAAGGTGTGGCGCGAGCTGCAGAAGATTCCATTCGGAGAGACGCGTTCGTATGGAGAGATTGCTAACGCGATCGGCTCTCCGAAGGCAGTGCGCGCGGTCGCAAGCGCATGCGCGAACAATCGAGTTGCGGTTGTCATCCCTTGTCACCGCGTTGTAAGGCAGAGCGGCTCGCTCGGTGGATACCGCTGGGGTGTTGCACGCAAAGAGCAATTACTCGCGAAAGAGCGTGCCATGAGAGAGCAGAGCACGTCCTAGATAGATAAACGGCGCCCGTCTAAGTTCCGTGCATGGCAACATTTGGGAACGGGCGCCGCGTTGCGATAGTCGCAGGCGTGCGAACGCCATTTGCAAAAGCTGGCACTGCTTTCAAGTCGATCTCCGCCATCGACCTCGGCAAGTTGTGCGTCGCGGAATTACTGCAGCGCACGAATCTGGACGGAAAAGAAGTCCAAGCACTCGTCTTCGGCACGGTGATTCCATCGGTGCTCGCGCCGAACATCGCGCGCGAAGTCTCACTGCTACCACTGTTGCCAAAGGGAGTTCAGGCGTTCAGCGTGAGCAGAGCGTGCGCCTCTGCGAATCAGGCAATCACCGATGCCGCCGACCAGATCGCCCTCGGTCAGCTCGATATCGTGATCGCCGGCGGATCGGAATCCCTTTCCAACCTTCCAATTCTGCACTCGCAGGGATTCGCTGAGACGCTGGTCTTGGCATCGAAAGCGAAATCATTGCCGGCGCGACTCAAGACGCTAATGCGGTTGCGTCCAAAAGATCTGGTCCCCGTCACGCCGGCGATCGCCGAGCCTTCAACTGGCGAGACGATGGGAGAGTCGGCCGAGAAGATGGCGAAGCTGAATACCATCACACGCGAGGAACAGGATCACTTTGCGCTCCGCTCTCATCGCCTTGCTGCCGCTGGCACCGCTGATGGACGATTAACGGCGGAGATCATGCCGGTGTACGTGCCGCCCAAGTTTGAAAGTGTGTTGACTTCGGACAACGGGATTCGGGAGGACACGAGCTACGAGCAACTCGCGGTACTGAAGCCCGTGTTCGACAGGAAGTACGGAAGCGTCACTGCGGGTAATTCGTCACCTCTCACTGATGGTGGCGCCTGTGTTCTCCTCATGAGCGAGGAAAAGGCAAAAGCGCTTGGCTATCCGCCCCTCGGTATCATCAGGTCTTACGCCTACGCGGCGCTCGATCCAGGCGAGCAGCTTCTGCAGGCTCCGGTGCTGGCTACGCCCGTCGCGCTCAAGCGCGCCGGGCTTACGTTGAAAGACATTGATCTGGTCGAGATGCACGAGGCGTTTGCTGCGCAAGTGCTGTCGAACCTCAAAGGATTCGAGTCGAAATGGTGGGCGGAGCGCGCTGGTTTTTCCCAGCCGGTGGGCGAGGTTGACAGGGCGAAGCTCAACGTGATGGGTGGCTCGATCGCCATCGGACATCCCTTCGGAGCTACGGGCGCCCGGATCACCACGACGCTTCTCAACGAGCTGCGTCGACGCGGCGGGCAGTTCGGGCTAATGACTGTATGCGCGGCTGGGGGTATGGGCTTCGCAATGGTGGTAGAGAGAGCGCAATGAGCTCGACGTCGGAAGTCACGATCGGTGGCCTCGTCGGAACGAGATGGAAACCGGCTCTCTCGGTCGAGGTCACCGACGGAATCGCGGTACTCACGTTCGATTTGCCAAACGAATCAGTCAATAAACTGAATCGCGCGGTGAAAGACGAGTTCGTCGCACTGGTCACCAGACTGGAGCGCGACACTACCGTGCACGCCGCCGTTTTTCTGAGCGGCAAGCCCGACGTCTGGATCGCCGGCGCTGACATCGAAGAATTTTTGCAGCTCAAGACCGCGACGGACGCCGAGCGTCTGAGCAGGGACGGTCAGATGCTCCTGGATTCGATCGAGCAGTTGCGCGTGCCCATTATCGCCGCGATCCACGGCGCATGCCTTGGCGGGGGGCTGGAGACAGCGCTCGCTTGCCGCTATCGGATCGCGACTGATCATCCGAAGACAATGCTCGGCCTCCCGGAAGTTCAGCTCGGACTGATTCCTGGTGCCGGCGGCACGCAGCGGCTACCGCGACGAATCGGGCTTACCAGCGCGCTCGACATGATACTCACCGGTAAGCAGGTCCGCGCGAAGAAGGCGCTTCAGCTCGGCTTGATCGATGAGCTCGTCCACCCCTCGATACTTCGCACCGTCGCTATTCAGCGCGCCCGCGAGGTCGCTGAGGGAAGACGAAAAAGTGAACGTCACGGCGGAGGTGTGAAAGGGCTGCTCATTGATGGAAATCCGGCGGGACGCGCGCTCGTGCTTCGCAAAGCTCGCGAGCAAACACTCGCCAAGTCTCGCGGGCACTATCCGGCATTGATCGCCGCAATAGATGTCGTCGCCGCCGGCTACGAACGCGGTGTCGCACACGGATATCGCGAGGAGTCTCGGCGCTTCGGCGAGATGGCGATGACCGACGTGTCGCGTCAGCTCATCTTCCTCTTCTTCGCGACGAATGAACTGAAGAAAGATCCAGGCGTTGATCCCTCACAATATCCGGAGCTGCCTGTCTCGACATTCGATCCGCTCCCCGTGGAGAAGATCGCGATCATCGGCGCCGGATTCATGGGAGCAGGCATCGCTTCCATTGCAGTGCAGCACGGAAGCCTCGTGCGCCTCAAAGACGCCGATCACGCGCGGGTGGCGAAGGGGTATGCCGCCGTGCGCGACGTCTTGAAAGAGCGACTCAACAAAAAGCAGATCAGCAAAATACAGTATAGCGATTACATGGCGCTGGTCGGCGGTACCGTCGACTACTCCGGGTTCGGTAACGTCGACCTGGTGATCGAAGCAGTGTTCGAGGATCTTGCCGTCAAGCACCAGGTTCTTCGCGAGGCGGAGGCGGCGATCAATCCGACCGCCATTTTTGCCAGTAACACTTCTACGATTCCAATCGCGCTGATCGCCCAGGCGTCGAGCCGCCCTGAGCGCGTGCTGGGAATGCATTTCTTCTCCCCGGTGCACAAGATGCCGCTGCTGGAGGTAATCACGACCCCGACGACGTATCCGCAGGTGACTGCGACAGCCGTTGCCTACGGCAAAAAGCTGGGAAAGACCGTCATCGTCGTGAACGACGGCCCGGGATTCTACGCCAATCGCATTCTCTCGCCTTATATCAACGAGGCCGGCATCCTGCTCGATCAGGGAGTTGCTATCGACATAGTCGACAAGGCGCTCGTGGACTTCGGATTTCCGGTCGGGCCGATCACGCTCATCGATGAAGTCGGACTCGATGTGGCGACCAAAGCGGGAAAGATCATGGCCGATGCGTTTCCCGACCGGATGCAGCCGGCCAGATCGATCCAGGCTGTAGTTGTGGCGGGGCGCTACGGACGAAAATCGAAAAAGGGATTCTACAGCTACGACAAGGAAGGGAAGAAGGGTGAAGTCGATCCCTCCGTGTACGCCCTGTTCCTCGCGCCGGGGAGCATCCCGATGGTGAAATCCATCGCGCCGCCTTCCGCGCCGGAAGGAGTTGAGCGACCCGACATGCCAGCCGTGCAGATTCAGCAGCGGACGGTGCTGGCGATGCTCAACGAAGCGGCGCGTTGTCTGAGCGACGGGATAATTCGCACACCGCGTGACGGCGATGTTGGCGCGGTATTCGGAATCGGATTCCCACCTTTTCGCGGTGGACCATTTCGCTACATGGATTCATTGGGGATCCAGATCGTCGTTCAGCGGCTCGAGGATCTGAACGCGCGGTTTCCGGGACGCTTCGAGCCATCGGAGCTCCTGCTCGAGATGGCTCGTCGCAGACAAGTTTTCTATTCCGACGAGCGCTCGTGACGAAAGCAGTTCTGGCCGAAGTGCGCTGGTGGTGTCTGGCAGTCGTGGCAATGGTTGGTCTCAACGCGTGTGCGCCGACTGTGCATGGGCCTCCGAGTCCGGCGGATTATCCGCGCACCCGGCCCGAGTTGACTCGATACACTGAAACCTCCCACTACGCCGACGTCAGAAAATTTCTTGACTCGCTGCGCGCTCTTCGGGCACCGCTGGCGTTTGGATCGATCGGAAAGACGACCGAAGGTCGCGACATTCCTTACGTCATCGCGTCGAGGCCGCTCGTCTCAACTCCAGCTGCGGCGAAACAGCTCGGGCGGCCGATTGTGTACGTTCAGGGCAACATCCACGCGGGAGAAGTGGAAGGAAAGGACGCGTTGCTGGCGCTGCTGCGCGATCTCACCTTCTCCAACAGGCCGAACGCGCTCGATTCCATCGTTCTCATCGCGGTCCCGATCTATAATGCCGA
This sequence comes from Gemmatimonadota bacterium, assembly GCA_003223425.1. Lineage (GTDB taxonomy): Bacteria > Gemmatimonadota > Gemmatimonadetes > Gemmatimonadales > Gemmatimonadaceae > UBA4720. The sequence goes on along the minus strand of QHVA01000072.1, from coordinate 4,599 downwards.
CGGCAACGAGCGGTTCGCGTCGGAGTCGGTGAACCGCACTGAACAGAACGGGCCGGAGATGGTGGGCGTGCGTGCCAACGCCCAAAACCTCGATCTCAATCGCGATTACGTGAAGGCAGAAGCGCCCGAGACGCGCGCATCGCTGGCGATGTTCAATACCTGGGACCCCGATGTTTTCGTGGACCTCCATACTACTGATGGAAGCTTTCACGGGTATGCGCTTACCTATTCACCATCGTTGAGCCCGGCGGCAGTGTTCGGAGGAGTTTACGCCCGGGACTCGCTGCTTCCGATAGTGCGCGAGCGAATGCGGACGCGTCATGGTTTCGAGGTGTTCGATTACGGGAACTTTCTCTCCGACCAACCCGGACTGGTCGCCGATACCAGCGTCCGTGAGGGCTGGGCGACCTACGATGCGCGGCCGCGGTTCGGGACCAACTACTATGGTATTCGCGGCCGCATCGGAATACTCAGCGAGGCCTACTCGCACGACTCACTAGCGCGGCGGATCGCCTCGACTTACGCCTTCGTAACCGAGATCCTTTCGCTGGTTGCAGAGAAGGGAGCTGCGATCAAATCCCTGAGCGCGCGTGCGGACAGTCAGCCTCTCGCCTGGGGACGGTCTCCGGATTCACTGCAAATCGTGCCGATTCGCTCCGAGCTGATCGCGACGCCGCGGCAAGCGGAGGTGATCAAGGAAGATCTCGAGAAAACCGTCGACTCATTCAGAACGATTCGCATGCCGGTCTACGACAGGTTCACGTCCACGCTGGATCGGACGCCACCGGCAGCGTACGTGGTCGCACCGCAGGCGACTGAAGTCGTAGCACTGCTTCGCCTGCACGGCATTCGTGTAGAGCGATCGGACTCCGCCTGGACCGCGCGCGGCGAAGGCTTCGTAATCGATTCCATCATTACGGCTCCGCGTACTTTTCAGGGGCATCATGAAGTTCGTCTCAAGGGAAGATGGGAGCGGGGGGTGCAGGCGATTCCGCCGAAATCGTTCATTGTTTCAACTGCTCAACCGCGCGGGGCACTGATCGTCTACTTGCTCGAGCCGGAGAGTGACGATGGGTTCACTACCTGGAATCTGTTCGATCGCGAGCTTCAGAAGGGAGGTCGATTCCCGGTAACGAGAATCTTCGATCTTAGGCGCGGCCGTGCGGCCACGCGTCGCTCTTCCGCGTCGACCACAAAGCCCGAGAACTGATGCTTCGTAGCGCGTTGCTCTACCTGTCGAGCCAGCAGCAGATATTCAAGTTCGTTCGCCACAACAAGCTCGCGAAGAGCTTTGCCAATCGGTTCGTAGCCGGTGAGACCCTCGATACTGCTCTCAGCGCCGTGGCGAGGCTAAATTCACGCAGCATCACGGCCTCGCTTGATCTCCTGGGTGAAAGTGTTCACAACGAGGCAGAAGCGCGGGCGGCGGGTCAGGCGTACATCACGATGCTCGATCGCATCCACGAGCGAAAAGTCGACGCCAACGTTTCAGTCAAGCTCACCGCGATGGGGCTCGACATCTCCGAGGAGCTCTGCGTTGCAATCATGCACAAGATTCTTCAGCGTGCACGTGACTACGGCTCCTTCGTGCGCATCGACATGGAGTCGAGCGAGTACACGCAACGGACGCTGGACCTTTTTGACCAACGCCTCTATCCGGGCTATCGCGAGAACGTCGGTATCGTGCTGCAAAGCTATCTCTATCGAACGTTCGCCGACGTGCAGCACGCCAATCTCATCAAGGCGCGCGTGCGCCTTTGCAAGGGTGCATACAAGGAGCCCGAGACAGTCGCGTATCCGGACAAGAAGGATGTCGACGCCAACTACGTAAAGTGCATGCACGAGATGATGCTCAAGGGAAACTACCCCGGCATCGCCACCCATGACGAGGCGATCATCAGGGATGCGAAAGCGTTCGCGAAGTCAAACGACATCGCGTCCAACCGCTACGAATTCCAAATGCTTTACGGCGTGCGCCGTGATCTCCAGGACCGGCTCGTACGCGAAGGATACCGGATGAGAGTCTACGTTCCATTCGGAACTCAATGGTATCCGTATCTAATGCGTCGTCTCGCCGAGCGTCCTGCCAACGTCGCGTTCCTCACCGGGAATGTGTTCAAGGAGATGGTCGGCAAACGCCGCCGCTGACCATGGGCAGATTCCTTCCCCCCGACCATTCGAAGGGCGACGCGAACACGATCGGCGGCTACATGGCCGTGCACGATCGGCCCGCCGCCTTCGAGGGAAGCGACGGCGCTTCTTATAGCGTCGAGATAGTGACCGATACGAGCGGCGAAAAAGACCGGCCCTTCGCTGCCTACTTGCTGTTCGTGCGCTGGCGCCAGGGCGATCCCGTCGCGAGCGGACACCTGGAGACTGAGTTCCTCGCTTGCGCGGAGTCAGAGGAGGAAGCGCGCAAAATGGTTGGCGCGCTGCATCTCAACGAGGTGAAGACGAAACTGGATGCGCTCATCAAAGCCAAGCGGGCGGAGGCGCTACCGTGGTGGGACGCCATGCGCCAAGAGGGTAGCAATTGACGCGTAAGGAAGGCGTCGTGCTGAAGGGAACGGGAGGACTCTGGCACGTTCGCGCTGAGACAGGGGAGACGCACGAAGCGTCATTGCGCGGCAGGCTCAAACAAGAGCGTGAAGAAACTAAAAAGCTGGCGGTTGGTGACCGGGTAATGCTCGAGATGGATCAGCGCGGCGCGCATTGGGCCATCGCTGAGATATTGCCGCGACACTCACAGCTGGCGCGGCGCGCGCCCGGGGCGGGTCAGGGAGAGCGAATCGTTGCCGCCAACGTCGATCAGGTCGTCGTCGTTTTTGCCGCAGCCAAGCCGGAGCCGCACCGGAGAATGCTGGACCGGTTTCTCGTCATCGCTGAAGCCAACTCGCTCCAGTCGCGCATCGTCCTCAACAAGATCGAGCTCGTCGACAGCAGCGAAGCGGAGCGCGCGTTCAGTGACTACGTGGCGGCTGGCTATCCGGTCCACTTCACCAGTGTCAAGCAGCGAATCGGACTGGACGAGCTGCACGACCAGCTTGCCGGTAAGACATCGGTGCTCACCGGGCCATCCGGAGTCGGCAAATCATCGCTGATGAACTCGATGTATCCGGGTCTCGATTTGAGAGTCGGCGAGATCAGCGAATCGGTCAACAAGGGGCGGCATACCACCGTCGGCGCGTTGCTGCATCCGCTACCCGATTCGGGTTACGTAGTCGACACTCCCGGCTTGCGCGAGCTCGGGATGTGGGGGCTCGCATCGGAGCATCTCGATGAATGCTTTCGGGAGTTTCGGCCGCACATTCCGCAGTGCAAGTTCGGCAACTGCACGCATCGGGTGGAACCGGGCTGCGCGGTTCGTCAGGCGGTCGCGCAGGGCTCGATCGGCTCAGAACGCTACGATAGCTACCTTCGGCTAAGGGAGGAGATCGAGGATTCGGAGAGAAAGTGGGCGCCACACACCCTGGCCAAGAAGCGGCGATCCTAATGTGGAAACTACAACTGAACAGGTGGGAGGTGTCAGTAGCGTAGTTGCCAGTGATCTAGTTCACGACGCCCAGACTTCCCTCAATGGCGTTCGGGGTACAGGCAGCTGCTTGTGTCCCGAATCGCGCCAGATAAGTCAGGGCGTAGTGAACTACACAGCTGTCATCTATACCACTAATAACTCCCGCCTGTTCAGTTGCAGTTCAAGCGCCTATCGCAACCGTCCACTCAATCTCGATATCCGCCCGCAACGAATCTCGTACGGAGCAATATTTGGTAGCCGACAGCTCGATCGCGCGCAGCGCCTGTTCCTTCTCGATCCCCTTTCCGCTGATGTGAAAGTTGAGCGTGATGTGCTTGTACCGACGGGGAACCGTGTCGACGCGCTCACCAACCACGTCGATCTCGAGCGACTCGATCGGCGTGCGCTGCTTCGCCAGGATGTCGACCACGTCGTAAGAAACGCACGTCGCCAGTGCGCTGAGCAGCGTCTCGGGCGGGCTTTGTCCGGTTTCGCCTTCGCCATCGATGCGGGCCGTCGGTCCGTTCGGACGACCCGCATCGAATCTGTGACCACCCACCCAGTCAACATGGATTCGGGAGGGTTTCGTGCTGGCTTGCGCCGGTGCACGAGCCGTCACTTCTCGGGTCCTTTCTCGATTGGAGCACGCACTGCATTTCCCCACTCCGTCCAGCTCCCATCGTAATTCCTCACCCGATCGTAGCCAAGGAGATAGATGAGCACGAACCAGGTATGGGAAGAGCGCTCCCCGATGCGGCAGTACGCCACAATATCGTCGCCCTTCCCGAGTCCCTTCTCCTGCTCGTAGATGGCGCGTAATGAGTTCGCGTCCTTGAAGCTTCCGTCCGGGTTCGCTGCTCGCGCCCAGGGAATGCTGCGCGCTCCTTTGATGTGTCCACCGCGAAGCGTGCCTTCCTGCGGATAGTCGGGCATGTGCGTCCGCTGTCCCGTGTATTCCTCTGGTGACCGAACGTCAATTAATGGTTTGCCCGCCGAGGAGTGCTCGCCAACCTGCTTGAAGAAGGCGCGAATCTTTTCATCCGATCTCTTCGGCGCCTTGTAGTTGGTTTGCGTAAAACGCGGAA
>QHVA01000071.1 GCA_003223425.1 Gemmatimonadota bacterium | reverse complement strand
CGGCCTGCGAGGACCCCTCTGCCTTCCCTCCCAACAGATCGCGAAGTCGTGGTGTCCTCACGCCATCGCGTAGTGCGAGTGTCAATACGTCCCGCGAAGGGCTGCTCGCTCTCGAACGAACGACATCTCGCTCCTCGGCGGCGCGGTGAGCGTGGACACGGGCGATGGCAAGCACGCGCTGAGTGCGCGTGCATGCGCATTCACGCGCCGAAGGCGCGCGCAGTTACGGATCTTTGTAGGGAGGTGAGGGTGTCCTCGTAGGCGGCGCCTCGCGTAGCAAGAGACTCGCGCGGTTTATCTCAGCAAAGGTCCGTACGCGTTCACGCGCGAGGCTCGCAGCGTGTAAGCGAGCTAGCCGCCGTAGAGGACCCCTCAGCCCGACCGACGCGCGAGATCTCAAAGAAACGATCCGCCGAATATGAGCCGGCGAGGCCGAGATCGGCCGAGCGCGCCTGCATGGCCCCAATCACGAAAGCAATGTGCTCGTCGAGATCGACACCGAGCTCGTTCGCGCCGTTGATAACGTCCTCGCGGTTCACGCCGCGAGCGAACGCCTTGTCCTTCATCTTCTTGCGAACGGATTTCGCGTCCACCTCATGGACGCTCTTGGTCGGGCGCACCAGCGCCGTCGCCGTGATCAGCCCGGTCAGCTCGTCGACAGCGAACAACGTCTTCGCCATTTTCGACTCGCGTGGAGCGTTGGTGTATTGCGCGTGTCCGAGTATCGCCTGAAGAATGTCTTCAGGATAACCCTTTGAGCGCAGCACTCTCACCCCTTCGGATGGATGTTCTTCCGTCGGAGAGTGGGCGTCGTTCGGGAAGCGCTCGTAATCGAAGTCGTGAATCAGGCCGGTGATTCCCCAGCGCTCTTCATCCTCGCCGAACTTCTGCGCGTAGGCGCGCATCGCACCTTCCACCGCCAACATGTGCTTCCGCAACGACTCGCTGGCCGTGTACTCGCGCATTAGCGCGAGCGTGTCTTCACGTGATGGAAGCGCTTTGTCGTCACTCATAAGGGCTGTCGGCAAGAGTCGTTGTTGCCTCTTCGTGACCTGGTAAAGTCAGTGGGTCCTTCACCCATGTCTGGCACCTGCGGTTCTGACACCTCGCACCTGTTCTGTTGCACTTGGTTCATGTATTCCCGGAGGATTGGGTGTCGGCGTATCTCCCACTCTTCCGAAATCTATGAAGCCTCGCTTCGGGTTTGTCGAGAGCAGCTCGACCTCGATCTCGTCGCCGACATCGACACTTTGCTCGCCGCGCATGAGTCTCCCTTCGACTGGCGGATCCTCGACCCGTACGTAGGTCCCACTCGGCTTGTTCCCGGTGACGATCGCCTTGAAGCGCTCGCCAATTCGATCGCTGAACAGCATCGCCGCGGCGATCTTTCGCACATTACGCTCGACCTTCCGAGCGGCGTCTTCCTTTACGGTGCAGTTGCGCGCAATCGTCGAGAGCTCGTCGTCGGTGTAGGGCGGAAGGCTCCTGGCAAGCACCGCTTTCACGATGCGCTGAGTCACCAGATCCGCGTAGCGACGGTTGGGTGCCGTCGAGTGGGTGTAGTCCTGAACCGCGAGACCGAAGTGCCCTGGCTCCTCGACGCCGGGTTGGTCGAGAATGTACTCGCCCGGTCCGAGCAGCTTCACTATCGCCAGGGATAAGTCCGGGAAGTGGTCGGGGTCGGCGGCTCTGCGCTCGACCATGAAGTTGTGGAGTGCGACAGGATCGGGCTCGGAGGGAAGCATCTTCCCGTATTGCTTGGCGAGCTCGACGATCCTCTCCCATCGTTCCGGGCTCCTGACGATTCGCCTCAGCGAGGAGACGCTGTGCGACTCCAGGAACTTTGCCACCGACGCATTGGCCGCGATCATGAAATCTTCGATCATGTCAGTCGCGACATTTTTCTGTATCTTCTCGATACCGGTGACCTTGCCATCGCGTGATACCGCCCGCGCTTCGAGCGTCTCGATCTCCAGCGCGCCCTTCTCCAGCCGCGTCTTACGGAGTGCGGCGGCGATCTTCGACTGAAGCCGGATCTGCGCTTCGAGCTCGGGCATCGTTGCAAATCTCTCCAGTATTGCTCCCTTGTGATCGACTGACACGCTGGTCTGGCGAGACGCGCCTGCTATATCCCCGTCATCCAGCCATGCCGCAACCGCTGAATAAGTCAGCTGCGCTTTGTTCGTTACCCGCGCCCGGTAGATCTCCGCCGATTTCACTGCGCCGTCGGCGCCGACTATCATCTCAACGACGACGGATTTCCGCTCGGCAGACTCGAATAGTGAAGTAGCCCCCGCCGACAATTCAGTGGGGATCATCGGAAAGATCACCGCGCCGGTGTAAACGGTCGTCGTTTGTGCAGCCGCGTGCGCGTCGACAGCCGAACCCTTCGGCACCTCGGAATCCACATCAGCGACTCCGATGCACAAGCGCCAATCCCCGCCACCGGTCTCGGCCGCGAGCTCGATCTGGTCGAGATCGCGCGTGTCGTCGTTGTCCACCGAGGACCAGAGCAGACCGCGCAAATCTCTGAGTGGCTCACCCGCGTCAGGATGCTTTCCAACCTTCCGGAGCTCCGCGATTACAGCTGGATCGAGATCCGGACTAAAGCCTTCGTCGATCATCGCCTGCCGCGCGACGGCGCGGAGGTCCTGCGTCAGCACTTGGGGAGCGTCTTCATCATCATGTGCGCAACGTCGACCGTCAGCTGAAGTGCCAGCAATGCGCCGAGCATGATCGACACGTCAACCCACGGACGCTGCCGCGGGGGAAGCGTGCGTTCGTAGAGCAGGGTACCGACGAAGATCACGATCCCCTCGGCCAAAAAATCCGCTGCCGGGTTATCGTACAGTTGAAGGCCGATCATCGGGCCGCCCGGCCAGGTGGGTTTGTAACCGGTGACCCAGTCGAGCAGCAGATGCGAGAGCATTACCAGGGAGATAATTAGGGCACTCGTCCAGTCGCGCGTCGCGAACGCGTACGCGGTGAATCCGACCAGCGCGAAGACCAACACCGCAGGAATCGAGTGGGATAAGATCTCGCGCGGATCGTATCCGCCCGCGAGGCAAAGCCCGGTATCCACCCAATCCGGCGTGTAGGTGGCGACGAGCAGGACAAGGAGACCGATGCGCGTCCGCAGGCGTCTCGCTGCGAGCGCGACACCAACGTGGCCAATGTACATCTACCGGCGGGCGCGTCTATCGATGAGAATCGGCAGCACCGTCGCGACGAGCAGAGCGCCAACGAGGCGCAGAGCATAGAAGATTCGCGGGACGGCAAGCTGTTTGAACGTCATTTAGTTTCGTAAAGTTAAGGCGCGCGTCGTCACCTCGCCCGTCAATCCGATTCTTCTGCGGGGCCGCGAAGTCAACCATGCACGTCAAGAAGCTCGAGTGCTCCTTCTGCCATCGCGAATACGAGGCGCGACGTGTCCACAACGTCTGCACCGAGTGCGGGAAGCCGCTACTGGTTCGCTACGATCTCAAGCGCATCGCCAAGTTTCTCACGCGGCAGGCGCTTTACGCGCGGCGAGCTGATCTCTGGCGCTACCGCGAGATGCTGCCCGTCCGCCGCGAGGACAACATCGTGACGCTCGGGGAAGGCTGGACTCCCCTTCACCATGCCAAACACCTCGGCGCCGCGCTCGGCATGAGCGAGCTGTACGTGAAGGACGAATCGCTCAATCCCACTCAAAAAGTTAAGGCGCGCGTCGTCACCTCGCCCGTCAATCCGATTCTTCTGCGGGGCCGCGAAGTCAACCATGCACGTCAAGAAGCTCGAGTGCTCCTTCTGCCATCGCGAATACGAGGCGCGACGTGTCCACAACGTCTGCACCGAGTGCGGGAAGCCGCTACTGGTTCGCTACGATCTCAAGCGCATCGCCAAGTTTCTCACGCGGCAGGCGCTTTACGCGCGGCGAGCTGATCTCTGGCGCTACCGCGAGATGCTGCCCGTCCGCCGCGAAGACAACATCGTGACGCTCGGGGAAGGCTGGACTCCCCTTCACCATGCCAAACACCTCGGCGCCGCGCTCGGCATGAGCGAGCTGTACGTGAAGGACGAATCGCTCAATCCCACTCAAAGCTTCAAGGCGCGCGGAATGGCAGTGGCAGTGTCGATGGCAAAGGAGCTGGGATTGAAGAAACTCGCAGCTCCCTCGGCCGGCAATGCCGCCGCTGCCCTTGCCGCCTACTGCGCGCACGGAGGACTCGAGGCGTTTCTCTTCATGCCGCGTGACACGCCGCGCGCGAACGTGATTGAGTGCGAGGTAACGGGCGCACACGTGACGCTTATCGACGGGTTGATCACCGATTGTGGCGCGGAAGTGGCCAGGCGCAAGGAAGCGGAAGGGTGGTTCGACGTCTCGACACTCAAGGAGCCGTACCGAGTCGAGGGAAAGAAGACTCTTGGCTACGAGATCGCGGAGCAATCGGCGTGGACCCTGCCGGACGTGATCATTTATCCGACCGGAGGAGGCACAGGGCTCGTTGGTATGTGGAAAGCGTTCGACGAGATGCAGGAACTGGGATGGATTGGCGAGAAGCGACCGCGGATGGTATCAGTGCAAGCTGAGGGATGCGCGCCGATCGTCCGCGCGTTCGAGAAAGGCGAACGGTTCGCTGAGGAATTTCCCAATGCCGCGACAGTTGCCTCCGGATTGCGTGTCCCGAAGGCGATTGGTGACTTTCTGATTCTCGATGCGATCCGTGAATCCGAGGGGACCGCCGTTGCAGTCACTGACGAGGAGCTGGTCGCTGGTGCGCGGGAGCTCGCGCGCAGAGAAGGAATTTTCGCTGCACCGGAAGGCGGTGCGTGCTTGCCGGCCTTGCGCAAGCTCATTGAGCGTGGGAAGATCAAACTCGGCGAGCGAGTAGTTCTCTTCAACACTGGCTCGGGCATCAAGTATCTCGACGTCTTCGACAGCGAGCTCAAGGAGCGTACGCCGCGAAGCCAGCGCAAAAGTGCTCTGGGCCCGGCGCTGCGGACTTAGCGCAGCCCGACGAGTTTGTGGGTCTGGATACTCAAGCGCCAGCGTGGATGCCGCAGGCAATACTCGATTGCCAGTGCAGTGTTTCGTTCTGTGTGCGGACCATCCATTGGCTGCAGAAAAAAGTGGCGGAAGTCGAGCTGCTCGAAATTTTCCGGCGGCGCATTTTCCTGAGGGTAGACAAGCTTCAGCTCGTTCCCGGTGGTTTGTACCAACGGGGCACCGGCTTTGGGACTCACGCAGATCCAGTCCAGCGACCCGGGGGCAGGCCTGGTGCCGTTGGTTTCGACGGCGACCTCAAAACCGCGCTGGTGGAGGGCGGAAATCAGCGATTCATTGACCTGGAGTAACGGCTCGCCGCCGGTACAGACGACGTATTTCCGACCGCGCTGTGGTGTGGAATCGACGAGAGTTCCGGCAGCCTCCCCCGCCTCAGAGTCTGTACGGGAGACGCCGCCCGTCCAACATCCGTCTATTACGTCCGCAAGCTCTTTGGCGCTCGTGAATCTGCCACCCTCCGGTCCCGTCCCGACAAAATCGGTGTCGCAGAACTGGCAAACCGCTCGCGACCTATCTTCTTCTCGCCCCGACCAGAGGTTGCAGCCGGAAAAGCGGCAGAACACCGCCGCCCGTCCCGTTTGCGCGCCTTCACCCTGAAGCGTGTAGAAGATCTCCTTGACGGTGTAGGTCATCGGACCATCGCTTGGCTTCCCGCGGGGCGGCGGATCATGGCGCTGACTTGCCAGCAAGTGGGCGCTCGCGGGAGGTTGCGTATGTGATAGGATCCGCCAGCCCGGCTTCGCTGAATCCCTTCTGGCGCAACTGGCACGCGTCGCATCGTCCGCACGCTTCGCCAGTTGGACCGGGGTCGTAGCAACTGGTCGTCTGCGAGTAGTCCACGCCGAGCGAGGTGCCAAGCTTGATGATGGCAGCCTTGGAAAGAGATATGAGAGGTGTGCGGATCACGAGTCGCGTCTTCCCCTCGACGCCGGCGCGTGTGGCGAGACTCGCCATTTTCTCGAAAGCCTTGATGTACTCGGGCCTGCAATCCGGGTAGCCGCTGTAGTCGAGTGCGTTCACGCCAATGAAGATGTTCGACGAACCGCTGACTTCTGCGAGCGCGACGGCGTAGGAAAGAAATATTGTGTTGCGCGCCGGCACGTAGGTGACGGGAATTTCCTTGGCGGCGGCAGAGTATGGGGCGAGATCACGATCCTTGGGTACTGGAATATCCGCCGTCAGCGCCGATCCGCCGAATTGAGTGAGATCGATATCGATTACGTGGTGCTGACGCACTCCGGCACTACGTGCGATTCGTTTTGCGGCCTCGATCTCCAGCGAGTGGCGCTGGCCGTAGCGGAAAGTAAGAGCGTGCACGGCGAACCCCTCGCTCTGCGCGATCGCGAGAGCGGTAGTCGAATCGAGCCCGCCACTGAGCAGCACGATGGCCGTCGGCTCGAGCGCAGGTTCGATGGTTCGGGATTCTGGAGTCACGAGGTCTGCCTCACCTCTGAAAGTTAAACGACGCCCCTTCATACGGTGGCCTTCCCACTTCAGCGACATGGGCCCCGCACCCGTATCTTGATTGGCGCTGTCATTAACGCGCCCCACGTTCAATCGAAATAGACAGGAGCCATCGTGAGTATTGCGAGAAATCTTGCCCCACTGGCCGGCGCGCTTCTGATGGGTTGCGCCTCGGCGACGCAGCTTGGTCAAGGTACTGCAACGAATCCCGGCATTACCGCTCAGGACTTGAGGGCTCGACTCTACGCCTTCGCCGATGATTCGATGATGGGGCGTCAATTCGGCACAGAAGGAAACCTCAAGGCGGCACAGTACATCGCGAATGAACTGGCAAGAGTCGGCGTGCAGCCAGGAAGCGCCGGCGGCAGCTACTTCCAGGACGTGCCGGCGTATCGCGTATCGCTGGCGCCTGCATCCCAGGTACTTCTCGACGGCGCTCCGCTTGTGGTGGGGACCGATTACATCACCAACTTTCCTGGGTCGGGGCGGGCGATTCAGGTCGATAGCGTTCAAGTGGTGTATGGCGGCGATCTATCCGACACCACTACGCTGTTACCTGCAGATCAGGCGGCCGGGAGGGCGGTTCTTCTCACGATTCGCACTCCGCTCCAGCGCAACCCGGGTCCGATCCTGGCGCGGTACGCGGCCGCGAGAACAATTATCACCGCTAACGATCCCCGTGCCGTACGACCCTATGCGGTGACAATGTCCACCGATACGACGCCGGCGCGACTGAATCTGGTGGTGTCTCCGTCGCTCGCTGCAAGGCTGGTTGGTGGTGATCCCCTTACAATGCGGGCCGGAGCGCCCGGTCGCTGGCTCCGCTTCTCGTCCATCGCATTTACTCGCTCGCCCGCTCCGGCACGAAACGTCATCGGCATCATCCCCGGGGTGGATCCCGCGCTGCGCGGCGAATACGTCGCGATTGGCGCGCACAACGATCACCTCGGGATCCGGTTCGCCGGTGCACTCGATCACGATTCTCTGCGGACGTACAACATCATGGCGAACAGGATCGTGGAAGCACGAACGCATGCGACCCCCGGTACTCCGGGCGGTGGATTGACCGCGGCGGAGCGGGCGTCCATCCACGTCAATGTGGATAGTCTGCGTCGCATCAGGCCGGCGCGCCGCGATTCGATCTACAACGGAGCCGATGACGATGGCTCGGGCTCAGTCGGCGCCCTCGAGATTGCGGAGGCATTTGCCAGGTCGGGTGTAAAGCCGCGTCGCTCACTGATCTTCGTCTGGCACACTGGCGAGGAAGCAGGATTGCTTGGATCCCGCTACTTCGCGGACAATCCTACGGTCCCGCGGGATTCCATTGTTGCGCAGCTGAACATGGACATGATAGGTCGTGGCGGCGCGTTCGATTTCGTGGGTGGTGGACCGACTTATCTGCAGCTCGTTGGTTCGCGCCGGTTGTCGACAGAGCTCGGCGACATCGTGGAAGCGGTGAACAGGAGCGAGCCAACGCCACTCAGCTTCGACTACACCTTCGACGCAAATGGTCATCCCGAACGCATTTATTGTCGGAGTGATCACTACAACTATGCGCGCTACGGAATTCCAATCGCGTTTTTCACGACGGGTCTGCACATGGACTACCATCAGCTGACCGACGAACCGCAGTACATCGACTACGAGCATATGCGCAAAGTCGCGCAGCTGGTACACGACGTCGCGCTGAGTGTCGGCAATCTCGATCACCGCCTGGTGGTAGACAAACCAAAGCCCGACCCGCGCGGGGTTTGTGTGCAGTAGTGGTCTCGCCGACCGACCGCGCGATGCACTCCAATGCAAGAGTGCCTGCTAAAACGAAAAAAGGTCGCTTACGCGACCTTTTTTGCTACGGGCGGCCGCGGTTGCGGCGGTGTCAATCGGGGATGCGGGGAGTGTGCGGCCGGCGATTCGGTCGCGAGCGGCGTGACCGGCGTGTCGGTTTTGAGCTCGCCGACGAGATCCCTCAACGCGTGGCTTCCATGGAAAAGCTGCGTTGATGCCATGCTCATTTGCTCGCACGCCGCGCTCTGTTCCTCCGTCGACGCGCTCACCTGCATTGCCGCCGTCGCGTGACTCTCGGCGGTGCGTGCAACCAGTCCAAGATTCGCGGCGGCTGAATCGACCGCGCGCGCATTCTCGGTGGCGGCGGTCGTCACTGTCGCCGCGGCCGCCCTCGTTCTCTCAGCGGCGGCAAGAATTGTCGACAGCGCGCTATCGAGCTCGCGGCTCACTCTTTCGATCTCGCCCACCTGCGTCACGCCCTGCTCCATCGCTTTCGAGGTGGCGAGCACGCGCGTAGTTACGCCGTCGGTCATTTTCACTACATCATCCGCGGCCGCTTGCGTTTGATCGGCGAGCTTTCTCACTTCGCCTGCCACAACCGCGAAACCGCGGCCGGCCTCACCCGCGCGCGCCGCTTCGATCGCGGCGTTGAGCGAGAGAAGATTGGTCTGCTCGGCAATGCGGCTAACCGAGACAACGAACTTGTTGATCTCGCTCGTGCTCGTGTTGAGCTCACGAACCTGGGCCGCCGCCTGCTCTACGATCGTCCGCACATCGAACAGAATCTTGAGCGCGCGGTCGATCTCGATACGCTTGGCTTCGGCTTCCGCTTCGATGGCGCTCGCCAGCCCGTGCACTTCCTGCGCGCCACCAACAAGGTTGTCACCGCGGGTGCGAATTCCGTCCAGCGCTTCATTTACCTGCCGCAGCTGCGCCACCTGCGATTCGGCGCCGTGAGATACCTCTTCCACCGCGCCAGCAACCTCATCAGCCGAAGCGGATATCTGCTTCGAGGCCGATGCCAGGTCGCTCGCAGACTGCGCGACTTCGTCGGCGGTTTTCGCCGCCCCGGATGCGATTCGTGACAGCGCAATCGTCGCGTGGTTCATTGCGTCGGCAAGAGTGCGAAACTCGCCCGGCATCTCGCCTTCGGTACGCTGTTGCAGATCTCCGTGGCTCAGTTGAACGGCGTGTCTGACCAGCAGCCGCAATGGGCGTCCGACTGCGCGACCGGTTCTGATGACGATCATCATCGCGAGCAGCGTGGCGACCATGATCACTGACACGAGGATGCGCGAACGGGCCGTCGCCTGACCGCGCAGGTCGGCAGACATCGCGGCCAGCTGCTGCGCCCGCGAGTGCTCGAGGCCGGTGAGCTGCTCCAGCAGGCCCGGCACCATCTTTCGCGCTGTCTGTGCTTCGGCGTGCGCCTCATCGAGCCTGCCCAAATCGGTCAATCTGTGGGACAGCGCGAAGGATGCTTCCACCCGTGCCAGCGTCGTGTCGATCGCAACGGTGCGAACGATCTGCTCGGCGAGCACGTCTCGACGCGTATTGAAGTTGCGATGCAGGCGGTGTGCTTCCCAGCCAAGTCGGCGGAACTCTGCGTCGGACTTGACGTCCTGATCACTGAGGTACGTGTTTGCGGCCTGGATTTCCTGAGTCACGACGTTGGAGAAGTCAGACGCCTCCTTCGCCTCCTGCTGCGCATCGGCCAACGTGGCGGATACTCGATCCGCCATTCCGTTCATTGAAAGCCAGCCGACCGCGCCCGCTCCGAGCAATAGGACAATCAGGAAGGAGAAACCGACCGCCAACACCTGACGAATCGTGCGGAAGGTGAACGGGAGCTTCATCTGGCCTCCGCCACCGTAAGCTGACCGTCGTGTGCGCGGAGCACGCGGAAGCGCATCCCGACCGGATCACCGTTGTCCTCGAAGTACGCAGGACCAGTCAGGCCGGGATAAGCCGTTTCGCGATTCAAAGAATGTAGATAGTCGCGAATTGCTCTCCGATCTGGACCTTTCTCCTTGAGCGCCTGAGCGACGAGCTTCGTAGCGTCATACGCGAGCGCGGCGTGCGCATCAGGAACCGTATTGTATTTCTTCTTGAACGAGGCAACGAAAGCGCGCGCGGCCGGCGAAGGATCTTCCGGCGTAAAGGACATCCCAATGTAGGCGCCTTCGGAAGTCGCGGTATCCGCCAGAATTCCCTGCCAGCCATCGCCACCGACGAAGATCGGATTGAATCCCTGCCGCTTCGCTTCCTGCAGAATCTTGAGACCCGACGCGACACGACCGGCAACGAAAACGATGCGGGGTTTTCGAGTCTTGAGATATGATATGTACGGCTCCGCGGTCGGCAGATCCGCGTTGATGGGATCGAGACTCAGAATGTCGCCGTGAAAGGAGCGGCGAAAGGAATCAGCCAAGCCCCTGCCATAGGTGTTGTTTTCGTAAAGAACCGCTACGCTCGCCGGGGCGCGCAGACCAAACTTGGATGCGAAGTTCGCCAGCGCTATTCCATTGAGCGAATCGCTGGAGATGATACGGAACACCCAGCTCGAAATACCGGTGAGGTCCGGGGAAGTGGCGCTCGTCGCGACTGCGGCCAGCTGTCCATCGTAAACCGGGGCGGCGGAGAGCATTCCCGAAGAATTGACGTGCCCAATGACGGCCGAGATGGAAGGGGTAGCCACGAAGTCCTGAGCGATCTTCGCAGCCTTGGTTCCGTCGCCCTCGTCGTCGCGACTAATGACCCTGAGCGGGTGTCCGTTGATGCCGCCGGCTTTATTGATCTCTTCGACGGCGAGCTCGACGCCCTGCAGATTTTGAAGGCCGTAACCCTGCTTCCAGGGCCCGGCCGCGCCTACTATGTAGGGTGGCCTGCTTAAAGCACATGCCGCGAGCGCGAGAAGCGCGAGTGACGAGACGACCTTAGACAACAACTTCCCCCTCCCCTCGATTCGGGGACATTCATGTCCCCCGAATTGACGAGGCCGAAGCTCGGCCGGTCACTCATTTTGTTGAATTCCTGTCGTCCCAGTCGCTGGCACCCAATCTGCCCCAATCGCGATCCTGAGCGAGAGGATGATCGGCGCGATGAAAGTGTTGGTGACCGGTGGTACCGGTGTTATCGGTCAGGCACTAGTCCCAGAGCTGGTGAGGCAGGGACACAGTGTGCGCGTCCTGAGCCGAAGCGCCGGTGAAGACGCGTCTCAGTGGCCTTCAGGTGTCGAGTGCTGGCCGGCAAGCATCTCCGATCAAAGCGACCTGCGCGGGTGCGCTGAAGGATGCGATCTCGTCCTTCACGTCGCGGGAATCATGGACGAATCACCGCCGGCGCTTACATATGAGACGGTCAACGTCGACGGCACTCGAAACATTGTGCGCGAGGCCGAGCGGTGCAAAATCGGCCGGTTCATTTACGTATCTTCTCTGGGGGCGGAAGCCGGAACGTCACCTTATCACCGCTCCAAACGCCGCGCCGAAGAGATCGTGCGTGGCTTCGCCGGTGGCTGGGTGATTCTCCGTCCTGGCAACGTCTACGGCCCGGGCGACGAAGTAGTCTCTCTGCTCCTCACAATGGTGAGAACACTTCCAGTGGTTCCCGTCATCGGAACCGGCGATGACAAATTCCAACCAATCTGGGTCGAGGATCTGGCCGCTGCGCTGTGCGAGTCCGTACGCCGCACCGATCTCCATGGCCGGGTCCTCGAGCTCGCCGACGAGGACCAGACTACTCTCAACGAGATGCTCGGCAAGCTGTGCGAGATCACGGGCCGCTCCCCCGTTCGCGTCCCCATTCCGCCATTTCTCGCCAGCGCCGGCATCACCATGGCCAACATCCTCGGAGTCAAACTCCCGGTAACGGAAAGCCAGCTGACCATGCTGACCGAGGGCAGCCTCATCAGAACTCCCGGCACCAACGCCCTGATCGGCGTCTTCAAGATCAAGCCTACCTCTCTCGAGAGTGGACTGAGGAAGCTCGCTGATGCGCTCCCCGAGCAAACACCGGACAAGGGCGTCGGCGCCCTGAAAAGGAAGCGATTCTGGATCAATCTCGGCGGAAGCACACTTACCGCCGAAGAACTCTTCGCGCGATTCCGTTTGCGTTTCGGTGAGCTGACGCCGTGGCTCATGGATCTTCACGCCGAGCCGGGCGCTCCCACCGTGTTGGATAAAGGGACGACGATCACCATGGCGCTGCCGGTCCGTGGAAACGTGCAGGTGCGCGTCGAAGAGCTCACTGCGAATCAGGCGACGCTCGTCACCCTTGCGGGTCATCCTCTTAGCGGAGCGATTCGATTTCTCTCAGACCAGATCTCCGATGTGATTCGCTTTCAGATTCAGGTCTATGATCGTCCGGCGAATCTGGCTGACTGGCTGGTAATGCGGACCGTCGGCGAGGGTGTACAGGCGAGATCCTGGGAAAGCTTGCTGCAGGAGATAGCACATGAGAGCGGAGCGACGTCAGTCTCACCGATTCAGCACGAGGAGGAGTATCTCGACGAAGCACAGGCCGAGCGCGTGGATGAATGGGTGAAAGCCCTCGTGGCGGAAAGGAAACGCCAGCAAGCGGCAGCGGCCAAGGACACGAAGGGAAAAATGGCGCGGCCTAGTGAGACGCTGGGCGAGGACGCAGTCATTTGAAGAGCCGGGCTCAGGCTCCGCCGCGAATTTGAGCCGGTTAACTGCAGGGAGCCCCCCCAATCCAAAACCCTATTAAGGATCGAGCGTCCTTTAAATAGACCATGTCCGGCCCTGGCCGGTCATCTTATCACTGTCTTTAGGCGCTGGATTCATGCAACTGAGGTCCCTCCTACTTCCAATCACTCTGGCAGCGGCGATTCTGCCAGCCGGCGTTAATGCCGGCGCACAGGAATTTCGCGTCGAAGTCGTTGAGGCATCGACCGGAAAGCCGATCGTCGGTGCCAACGTCGCACTGCTCGATTCTTCCGGAGCTATCCCGCTCGGCGGGGATTTCAGCGATCAGGGCGGACGCACGTATTTGCGCGCTCCTTCGCGCGGACCCTATCGCATACGCGCCGAAAAGGTCGGCTTCGACACATGGATGTCGGTCCAGCTGCATCTTGTAGATCGGCCGATCTACGTTCGCGTGGGAATGGCGCCAACCAGAACACCGCCGCCGGTCGTGTTGCGGAGCGACATGGCTTGTCAGCCGCTCACCGGACCCGGCACTGCGGCCGGCGACATCTGGGTGGAGTTGAAGAAGGCGCTGGCCGCCACGGCGCTGACTGAGAGCCAGGGCCTCGTCCCACTCGATGTCGATCTGTACGAGCGCGTGCTAGATCGTAACCTGTCGATAGTTTCCGAGCGCGCCGAGCAGCGCGCACGACTATCCCGTCGACCCGTGACTGGCATCTCGTGGGATCAGATCGACTCCACGCGTCGCGGCGAAGCTTCGAACAGCGACGTCTACCGCGCACCCGATGCCGCGACGATTATCTCTGACCAGTTCGTGAAATCACACTGCTTCAACGCGATTCACGGTTACGGCGCCGAAGCGGGTTTGGTCGGCCTGGAATTCAGACCTTCGAGAGTCAGCGCACAGCCGGAACTAAGCGGAGTTTTGTGGCTGGATCCCAAAGGCGGTTCGCTCCGCTCTCTCAACTTCGATTACGTAAACCTTCCGATTCCTTTGCGCATCGCGAGGACGACCGGACGCCTCGAGTTCCAGCAGCTGCCAGGTGGGCAATGGATCGTGCCGCGTTGGTACATCAGGATGCCGCGGGTTGCGCGAGTAGCGTCCACTGACGTCAGGTCGCCGGCATCCTCGCGAGACAGTCTTGTCGGATACCAGGAAGTTGGCGGTGAGGCGCGACCGACGGGCACCGCTCGCGTCGGGCCGGCATTTGCTTCAGCGTCGGGGGCAGGAACTGCTCAAGCGGGCGATGCACCGCAGCCAGCAAGTCAATCAGTGCTTGTGGGAATCGTCTATGACAGCTCGAGTGGCAGAGCGCTGAGCGGTGTTCGGGTTTCGACGGGCGGTGGGCGGTTCAAGACTGTAACCAATGGCGCCGGAGCTTATGAGCTCGCCATCGACGGTGCTCTCAACGATACGATCGTATTTGAGCATCCTCGGCTCCGGCTATTCCATGTTGCTGAGCGCGTCCAATCGATCTCGTTGCCCGCCGGGTCACGCGGTCAAGCGTCGGTGATCGTTCCATCGTACGGAACGTTGCGCAAAAATCTTTGCGGTCAAAATGAGACGGGTAGCGAAGCGCAAGGAATGATGGCGGGATACGTCAGAGACGCCACGGGAAAGGCGTTGCCAAGGGCCCACGTCTGGGCGACCTGGCAAATGCTCTGGGTCGAGCAGAACGGCCGACTGATATCGACGAACCAACAGCGCACGACGGAGACCGATAGCAACAGCGATGGATCATACCTGCTGTGCGGATTCACTCGCGGTGCGCAGATCACCGCTAAAGTCGGAATCGCGGGAAAGAATACCCTGCAGGAAAGAGTTAACCTCCCCGCGAACATGGTTCTCGAGCACGACTTCCAGTTCGGGGCGCGATAAAACTGAACTACAACTGAAGACTACCGGCTGGGTGCAGTGGGCTTTACGGCTTGGGGCTGCGGGCTGTTACCAAATACGAATCGAGTTTAGCCCATAGCCCAGAGCCGCCCCGCCCAAAGCCCCAGGCCGGTAGTCTTCAGTTGTAGCAATGACTAGTCGCCCGTCGGAACTATCCCTTCGCCCTCTACCATCAGTATGACGGCGCGCTGTGCGGCGCGCGTGCGGTGCAGAACGCCCTTCGGCACGACGAATCCCTGGCGCTCGACGAGCTCCACCGTGCGGCCCTCCAGGTCGATCAGGAATTTTCCTTCGACGACATAAAAGAACTCGTCGAGATCGTCGTGCTTGTGCCAGTGATACTCTCCCTGGATCACGCCGAGCCGCACCACGGAGTCGTTCACCTTGCACAGCGTCTGATTGTACCACTGGTCCCGCACAGTATCGACGAGCGCGCGAACGTCAATGACCTCGAGTGATGGATACTTGATGTCGAGGTGTGTCGCGTACGGATAATCGGGAGCCATGTCGATTTCGAATGAAGGTTTGGCGTTTTACTGCCGAACGTCCCGCTGCAGAACCCGGAAGTACGCGGTCCAGGGACCGACGGCTCGAGTGTACGCGCGCGCCATCGTCCGAGTGATCTGGGCGATGTGTGATAGATCGTGTACCACCCACGTCGCGAGTAGCTGACGCATCGTCACTGAACCGAATTCGGGGTGCTCACCCGTCAGCTCCATATCCTTCTCCTTCAAGTTCCAGCCGCGGAGCGTCGCGACATTTCCCGAGCGAAGGTGGTCAAACTCTTCCAGCAGATCCTTGAGCGGCCTCTCTGATTTCAGCTCCGCGAAACGGTCGAAAGGATCGAATTTCCGATACTTCCCCTGCTGCAGGATTATTCTCGCGCGCGGGATCCAGTCGGTTCGCTCGCCGTGTATGAGGTGCCCGACGACCTCCCTCGGACTCCAGGTATCCGGACCCTCATTAACCGTCGTCCAATCCTCCGGCAGCTCGTCGAGCAACGTGGAGAGAGTTGCCGGTGTCCGCTCCAGAATCGGAATCGCTTCATCGAGATCGAAGTCCACCCATCCTCCAGCTCGGACAATGGCGTCGTTCGTGACGCGCGACCCCGAGCATGCAACAGTCGAATGATACGCTCTAGACCGTTCATGGACTACTTTTCTCTGGGCTGAATGTTTCGCCGGATCGCTCGGCCGCTGACGAAGCGGCCTTCTCTCTCTTCGGAGCCAGAATGAACGCACGAGCGTTGACCGTTCTCGCTGTCCCATCGCTTCTCGCAATTTTTTCCCCGCTGGCCAGCGCTCAAACAACTGCGACTGCTCCTTCGCCGAACACAACAAAGCCCCAATCGAGCGCGCTACCCAAAGGCCCCGAGCGCGCTATTCGCCGCGACATCCCGATGACGAACGGTATCAGGCGGGCATTTGCGGCAGGCACGAGAGACTCCACCGGCCGGCCGGGACGGAATTATTGGCAGCTGTGGACCGACTACCGGATCAGTGCTCGCCTTGACACGGCATCGTCAATCGTCTCGGGGCACGAGGTCATCACGTTTCGCAACAACAGCGATTCGACGATGAGGTCGGTAGTACTGAGGCTCGATCAGAACATCTTCAGGCCCGACGCGGCTCGTACCGACTTGATGGACGTCGTCACGACCGGAATGAAAATCACCAGGCTCGTCGTGAACGGACAGAGCTTGCCGGTAACGGATACGCTGGGCACTCCGATTCCGGGTACGCCACGCCGAACGGCTCCTCTCTCCCGAATCCTCAGACAGACCGTCGTCCGCATCCCCGTACCCTCGCCGATCGCTGCACACTCGAGCGCCACCGTCGAAGCGGATTGGAGTTTCGAGGTGCCGCGCATCGAAGGTCAGCGCGGATTCCGCATGGGTCGCTGGGCAGACACGCTCTATCAGGTGGCGCAATGGTATCCGCGAGTCACGGTGTTCGACGACCTGCGGGACGGAGGATGGGACACCGATCCGTATCTCGGAAACGCAGAGTTCTACAACAACTTTGGTCATTTCGACGTCAACATCGATGTGCCGGCTGGCTGGATCGTCGGCGCGACGGGGGTGCTCCAGAATCCCGCGGAAGTTCTAACGCCGACTGTGCGCGACCGTTTATCGCACGTCCTCGAATCGGATTCCACGCGCAGGATTGTCACGGCGGCCGAGCGTGGCCCGGGGAAGTCCACGGCGATCGGTACGAATGGCCGGCTTGTCTGGCATTTTGCCGCCGACACCGTTGGAGATTTTGCCTGGGCAACCTCGAACCAGTTTGTCTGGGACGCGTCGCGCGCCACGATTCCGGGAAGAGGGCCAGTACCGTTCAACATTCTGTATCTCCCCGGTCACGCCCAGGCCTATGCTGATGGACCACGCATAGTTGGTCACGCGCTCGAGTTCTACTCGAAGCTCTGGATGCCGTACGCGTTCCCGCAGCTCACGGTGGTTGACGGCCCAGAGCTGGGAATGGAGTACCCGATGTTCATCATGTCGGCGGTATTTGCGGCCGACCATGAGACCGGGCACCAGTGGTGGCCGATGATGGTCGGCGTCAATGAGACATGGTACGGCTGGATGGACGAGGGATTCAATCAGTACATGAACATTCTGTCCGATGCCGATCGCGAGAATAGGCAGTACAAGCTCGATAGCCTGGGTATCTCGTACGGGCGTATCAGTGGGAATGAGCTTGAGCCACCACTGATGTGGGACGGAAACTACGCCGGTCCATTCTATGGTTTTCAGGCGTACGGAAAAGCACCTCTAATGCTCTCGGCCCTCGGCGGCGTTGTCGGCGACAGTGCCGTGTGGCGCGCGATGAGTGACTACGCCAAGGCGTGGCGATTCAAGCATCCGTCGCCCTGGGACTACGCAAACTTCATGAGCAACGCTCTTCACCAGGACCTCGGCTGGTTCTGGAACTACTGGCTGTTCACAACAGAATCTGTCGACGAATCGATTCAGGATGTGAAGACATCGGGGAGGCGCACAGCGGTGACGATCCGTCAGAATGGTCAGATGCCGTCACCCGTGATCCTGAAAGTAGAATTCGCACCAAGCGGTGCTACGATCAGGCCGATGACGAACAGCAGGATGTTGGATGCGAACACAGCGCTCGTCACCTATCCCGTCGATGTCTGGTTCACGGGAAATCGAACATTCATCGCGAATCTGGATTTCGGCGGACGCGCAATCACCAGAGTCACGCTGGATCCAAACGGAAGATTTCCGGACCGCGATGCGAGCGACAACGTGTGGCCGCGCAGCCAGCCGGCCGCCAGGCCAACCACCGGGAGGTAACCGATGCGCACCCGCACTTTTGTCGGAATACTCGGTATCGCGCTGGCATCGAGTCTGGCTTATAGCCAACAGACGCCGGTCGTCACAGCGGCAGATTACGCACGCGCCGAAAAATTTCTGAGAGACAATGTGTTGCCGCTCGTGAGTGGAATGGGCGTGCAACCGACCTGGCTCTCGGGCGACCGCTTCGGATATCGAACTACGGTGGGCGGTCAGAGCCAGTTCATTCTGGTCGATCCCGCTCGCGCTACGAGAATCCAGTGCAGTCCGGAGACCGACCGCTGCGGCGGCGCGCTCGATCCACGCGAGGTATCGCGTTTGCAGCGGCAGGCGCAACGCGGTCCCGGAGCGCGCGCCGAATCTCTATCGCCGGATGGGAAGCGGGCGGCGTTCATCCGAAACTACAATCTCTGGGTGCGCGAGGTGTCGACGGGTCGCGAGACGCAGCTCACCACCGATGGACAAAGGGACTTCGGGTACGCGACCGACAACGCCGGTTGGATAAAAAGCGACGGGCCGGTTGTGGTCTGGTCGGCCGATTCACGGAAAATCGCAACCTTCCAGCAGGACGAGCGCGCCGTCGGCGAGATGTATCTCGTCAACATCAAGGTGGGTCACCCGCAGCTACAGGCGTGGAAGTATCCGCTGCCGGGCGACAGCATCATCGCGACGATCCAGCGCGTAGTGATCAACGTCGATACCCCGCGCGTGATACGATTCCAGATGCCACCCGACGCACATCGCTCCACGCTCTGCGATCACGTAATCTGTCGCGGTACGGAATGGGCCGACGTCGAATGGTATCCCGATGCTTCGCACGTTGCTTTCGTCTCGACCTCGCGTGATCACAAGCACGAGGTGTTTCGCGTCGCCGATGCCGGGACTGGAACCGTGCGTGACGTCTTTCGCGAAGATGTCGCGACCCAATACGAATCCGGCAACGGCACCGTCAACTGGCGCGTTCTGCCGGCAACGAACGAAGTGATCTGGTTCTCGGAGCGCGACGACTGGGGCCAGCTCTATCTGTACGATCTCACCACCGGCCAGCTCAAGAGCAAGATCACCAGCGGCGAAGGGAACGTCGCGCAGCTCCGTCGCGTCGACGAGACAAGCAGAACGATCTGGTTTGTCGGAAACGGAAAGGAGCGCGGGCGTGATCCTTACTTCCGTCAGTTCTACAAGATTCGGATAGACGGAACGGGACTCACGCTGCTGACTCCGGAAGACGCCGATCACGAAATCGCCCTCGCGCCATCCGGCCAGTACTTCGTCGATACCTACTCGAAGCCTGACACGCCGCCTGTAACAGTACTTCGCGATCTCGATGGAAAGACAATCGTCACGCTCGAGACCGCTGATGTCTCGCGTCTCCGCGCGACGGGCTGGAAGCCGCCAATGCCGATCACTGTAAAGGCGCGCGACGGTAAGACCGATTTGTACGGACTTCTCTACCTCCCAACGAATCTCGACCGGGGGAAAAAATATCCGATCGTCAACCACATCTACCCCGGACCTCAGACCGGGAGCGTGGGAGGCCGAGGCTTCTCACCGGCGCGCGGTGACGCGCAGGCGCTCGCCGAGCTGGGATTCGTAGTCGTGGAGATCGACGGAATGGGTACGCCGTGGCGATCGAAATCATTCCACGATGCGTATTACGGCAAGATGGGCGACAACACTCTGCCGGATCAGGTCGCGGGCATGAAGGAGCTCGCTCAGCACTATCCGTGGATCGACATTAACCGCGCCGGGATCTATGGCCACTCTGGCGGCGGGTTCGCCGCGGCCGATGCAATGTTCCGTTATCCAGACTTCTTCAAGGTGGGCATCTCTGAAGCGGGAAACCACGACCAGCGCGAGTACGAGGACGACTGGGGCGAGAGATATCAGGGATTGCTCGCTCGCACGCCGGACGCCAGCGACAGCTACGCGCCGGAGGCGAATCAGCTACTCGCGAAAAATCTCAAAGGGAAGCTGCTGCTCGCGCACGGCACCATGGACGATAACGTACCTCCGTACAACACGCTGCTCGTTGTCAACGAGCTGATCAAGGCGAACAAGGACTTCGATCTTATTCTGCTTCCGAACCGCACCCATGGGTTTGGCAATGAGGCCTACATGGTCCGGCGCCGGTGGGATTATTTCGTGAAATACCTTCTCGGCGCCGAGCCGCCGCGAGAATACGAGATCGGGCGGCTGCGACCGAACACTCGGTGATGCGAACTGCAACTGAAGACTACCCGCTAGGGGCTTTGGGCGGGACGGCTGGGGGCTGCGGGCCAAAATTCGAATACGCGGAGAGACAGCCCCGAGCCCCGAGCCGCCAAGCCCACCGCCCCTGGCCGGTAGTCTTCCTTTGCAGTTGCCTTGCAACAGCGCCGGTGACTCTCGCGGGGCAAGTCGCGCCAAAAGTATTCAGCCACTCCGACACTATCAGAGGCTCGAACACCCCGCAGCGCTCCTGGTGGGATGTCTCGTTCTACGATCTGCACGTAAAAGTGAATCCCACTGACAGCAGCATTACAGGCCACAACGCTATCAGCTACCGTGTGCTCAGGTCCCCGCCTGCTCGCGAGATGCAGATCGATCTACAGCTGCCCCTCGTTGTCGACAGCATCGTTCAAGATGGACTCGAGCTGAGCGCGCGACGCGACGGAAATGCTTTCTTCGTTACTCTCGTCTCGCCCCAGCAACGCGGAGTGACGAAGACGATCTCGGTCTATTACCACGGCAAGCCGACCGTTGCTGTCCGTCCGCCCTGGGATGGCGGATTTGTTTGGGCGCGCGACAGTCTTGCGCGCAATTGGATCGCGACCGCCAACGAGGGACTCGGCGCCAGTGTATGGTGGCCGAACAAGGACATCCTATCCGACGAGCCCGACAGTCAGCGTGTCGCCATCACAATGCCGGACTCATCGATCGATGTCTCGAACGGGCGGCTGCGCACCGCTACGCCGAACGCTGACGGAACCACCACTTACGAATGGTTCGTCGCGAATCCGATCAACAACTACGACATCGCGGTCAATGCCGCGCACTACGCGCACTTCAGCGACGAGTACCAGGGAGAGAAGGGGAGGCTCACGCTCGATTTTTATCCGCTTGACTATCACGTGGACACTGCGAGGAAGCAGTTCCAGCAGGTGAAGCCGATGCTCCAATGCTTCGAGAGCTGGTTCGGTCCGTATCCGTGGTACGAGGACGGCTACAAGCTCGTCGAGACGCCGCACCTCGGCATGGAGCACCAGAGCGCAGTCGCCTACGGCAATCACTACAAGAACGGCTACTTGGGGCGCGACCGATCGCAGTCAGGGCGCGGACTCTTGTGGGACTTCATCATCATCCACGAAAGCGCGCACGAGTGGTTCGGCAACAACATCACGATGAAGGATCAGGCGGACATGTGGATCCACGAGAGCTTCGCGACCTACGCTGAAGGTCTCTACACCGAATGCCAGCAGGGCAAGAAGGCGGGCGCCGAGTACACAGTCGGCCAGCGGAAACTAGTGAGAAATGATAGGCCAATCGTCGGGGCATATGGCGTGAATGACGAAGGCTCAGGCGACATGTACGACAAGGGCGGCAACATGCTGCACACGATCCGCCAGCTCGTTGACGACGACGCCCGCTGGCGTGGAATCCTGCGCGGGTTGAACAGAACCTTCTGGCACCAGACCGTGACCGGAAAGCAGGTCGAGGACTACATCAGCCGTCAATCGGGAATGAATCTCGGCAAGGTGTTCGACGAGTATCTGCGTACCACTATGATCCCGGCGCTCGAGTACAAGCTTCATGGACAAAAACTCTCGTATCGGTGGAACAACGTGGTGCGAGGATTCGCGATGCCTATAAAGGTCACTACGGCGACGAACCGCTACGGCTGGATCAGGCCGACAACGGGTTGGAAAACGATGGCACTCAAGCTCGACCGGCCTGAGGATTTTCGCGTCGACGAGAATTTCTACGTCAACGCCAAGGATCTCCTCAAGCCGGCCGCAGATTCAACTACCGTGCGTAAAGGCCTGTAACGCGCGCCGTCGCCAACTTATTCGCGTTCAGGTTGAAGCCGATGTAGGCCGAAGTAGCGTTCCCCGGAACATCGAGCTTGTCGACCTTCAGCGCGAACACTGTGATGTGATAGTGGTGCGGTTTGTCGCCCACCGGCGGACATGGTCCACCGTATCCCTTCGTTCCGAAGTCCGTCATTCCTTCCGCGCTTCCGCTCGGTGCGTTTCGTCCATTTCCAGCGCCGTCAGCGAGACTCGTTGTCGATGCCGGAATGTTGTACATGACCCAGTGCCACCAGCCGCTGCCCGTTGGTGCGTCCGGATCATACATCGTGACGGCGAAGGACTTCGTCCCCGCCGGCGGGTTCGACCACTGGAGCGCGGGCGAGCTGTTCTGGCCGCCGCATCCCATTCCGTTGTAGACGTGTGCGAGCGTGATGCGTCCCTTCGATACGAAATCGGGAGCGGTCACTTTGAAATGCGAAGCGCTGGGCGTCGTTTTCCCCTTGGCCTTACCCTTGGAAGCGTCGGCCTTTTGCGCTCCGCCGATCGAAGCCGCCCCCAGAACCATTGCCGCTGCGGCGACTGCGGTCCGCCAGTATCGCTGTGATGTGGACATGATCTCTCCCCTCCTGGTTGGCTGAACGAGGATCACGCTATCTCCACACTGCGAGAATGATTCCCGCGAGCACAAACGACACCAGGTTGTAGGTCGTGTCGATGAGCCACAGCTGCCTCGGCTTGCCAGAGAATAGCGCGGTGGCGTAACTCGTCGGCGCCGCGAAGCCGAGCCAGCAGATGACGCCAAACATTGCACCGTGGCCGGCGTTGATTTCCGTGACGGCGCCCATGTGCGCGATCAGATACGCCATCACCCACGCCGTGAGAAACGCGGTAACGAAGGCGCTCAAGTACATGAGGGGCATGTTCGCGCTCGCCGCCTGTGCCTTCATTTGCTCCTCGGTCCTGCCCTGTAGCGCGATCCATCTCTTCGCGAACAGGATCTTGGAATACCAGAGTCCGCCGAGAATGAAGATGACGATTGCTGCGACGAGAATCGCGAGGTAGTTGACCGCGGGGAAGGGCTGCATTGCAAAGCCTCCGTCGGTGATGGGTCGCGGGTGAGCCCGTGAGAATTTACGCGCGACTGGCAAAACGTGCAGCGGCGCAAATCAAACGGATGGCTACTGTTGCTGCGGCACCATCTGTATCGGCGCTAGGATCATAGGCGGAAAGCGTGAGTCCTGCGATTGCGAGCTCGGTGCCGATGCGCGAGAGTGCGTACTCGACATCCTCGATCGACAGGCCGCCAGCCACCGCGTATTTGTTCGCGGTTGCGACTTCGGCGTCGAGCACGTCCAGATCCAGATGAACATAGATCTCCTGAACGCGCTGTTTGATCGAAGCTAGAGTCGAGGAGAGATCTGTGCGCAGCTTCCTGGGCTCGATGACATCGACGTCCGAGTCGTCGAGCAGTCCGCCTTCGAGCGAGTCGATGTCCCGAGCTCCAATCAGACACACGCGATCGTCGGAAACCGGTTCGAATCCCGGCACTGTCGCCGCCAGCTGAGTCCAACAACGCCCGGTGATGATGGCCACTGCGGTCCCGTCCAGAAAACCGCTGGCAGTAGTTTCGGGAGTATTGAAATCAGCGTGGGCGTCGAACCAGGCAACGCCGGTGGATTGCGCACCGAGACCGGCAATGGTCCCGACTGCCGTGTTGCAGTTGCCCGCAAGTACGATCGGAAAGCGGCCGGAATCAACTGCGTCGCCCACTGCGCTCGAGAGCATCCGCATCAGCTCGAAGCTTGTTTGGATCTCCGCGTGCCACGAATTCGCCGGGAGCTCGGCGATCTTCGTATGAACGCGGTGGCCTTTCTCTCGCAGCGCGCGCTCGAGTCCCGCGTTCAGAAGCGCCTCGGGGCCGGCGCCCATGCGCACGCCGCGATTACCTGAATCGTAAGGCACCGCCAGTAGCTGGATTTCCATCGTGGCGAGGAAAGCTCCCTTCGGCAGGACGGAAATGCAACTGAACAAGACGTCAGCTGGAGCTTTGCAGCTGACGGCTGTCAGCCTCACTACGTCGGGACGTCATTGGCGCCGATCAGAGCACAAGCAACTGCCCGTGGCGTAACGCCACCGGTGACGTCCCGACGTTCTGAGCCTGATGGCTGTCAACTTTAGTCAGCT
>QHVA01000070.1 GCA_003223425.1 Gemmatimonadota bacterium | reverse complement strand
AGAGCGTCGTCCGACGCCTTCAATAGTGCTTCCTGGTCCTTCACGCGAGGGTGGGGCGAACCCGCGACGCCGCAGCTCATCGTGCGGCAAAGTTTTCCGCCGGCGTATGTAAAAGTATGGTGCTCCACCTTCTCCCGCAGCCGCTCGGCGAATGTTACCGCGGCATCGAGCACCGTGCCGGGAAGAATGAGCAGGAATTCCTCTCCCCCGTAGCGACCAACGCGGTCGATCTCCCTCGCCTCCGCCTTGAGGAGCTGCGCGAACTCTTTGAGCACCGAGTCTCCCGCCTGGTGTCCATGATTGTCGTTCACGCTCTTGAACCAGTCTATGTCGCACATAACCAGCGCGATCGGTTCATGCAATCGAACCGAGTGCAACCACATCTCGTTCAAACGCTCCTCGAGCGAGCGTCTGTTCTCCACCTGGGTGAGCCCGTCGGTGAGGGAGATCTGCCGCAGTTTGTCGTTCAGGTCGGACAGCTCTTTTTCTCGTGCCGCCAGATCGGACTGGAGAGCCTTGATGCGGAGCAACGAGTTAACACGTGCCTCGAGCTCTGCGAAATTGATCGGCTTGGTGATGTAGTCGTCGGCGCCGGCGTCCAGACCTTCGACCTTGTTCTCGGTCGAGTCGAGCGCCGTCTGCATGATCACGGGGATGAAGGGAAGATTTTTGTTGGTCTTCAATCTTCGGACGACTTCCATGCCGTCCATCTTCGGCATCATCACGTCGAG
Organism: Gemmatimonadota bacterium; assembly: GCA_003223425.1. Lineage (GTDB taxonomy): Bacteria > Gemmatimonadota > Gemmatimonadetes > Gemmatimonadales > Gemmatimonadaceae > UBA4720. The sequence goes on along the minus strand of QHVA01000070.1, from coordinate 11,462 downwards.
GAGGATGAGATCGGGGCAGACGTGCTCCACCTGCTCCAGCGCCGCCTGTCCGTCGTTGGCTCCATACACTTCGTAGCCGCGCGCCTCGAGTCGGGCGCGGAGGAGCTCGATGTTGTCCTCGTGATCGTCTACGACCAGGATCCTGTACTTCTCGTTACGCTCCATTGTTTTTGCCGAGGAATCTCTGCACCTCCGCGACTACGGCTCTCGGCTCACAGGGCTTCGCGAGGTATCCGTCGCAGCCGACCTCCATCGCCTTCTCGCGATCGGAGGCGAGGGCGTGCGCGGTCAGCGCGATGATAGGAATCCCTTTCGTCGAGGGATCGTGCTTCAGGACCTGGGTTGCCTCCCAGCCGTCGATGATAGGGATGGATATATCCATCAGGATCAAGTCAGGCTTTTCTGACCGGGCCTTTGCGATTCCTTCCTCTCCATTCAGGGCTTCAGTGACCTCGTAGCCGAAGTGCTTCAAAATGGTGGAATAGACTATCCGGTTATCCTCGTTGTCCTCCACTAACAATACCATTTTACCTGAACTGCTCATTCAGTATCCTCGCACGGCTATTGCTGGGTGGGGATTTAGGGCAAATTTCTTACCATCCCCTGAGCTAGGCTCTATGTTCAACTCACCCAGCCCGCCCAGACCAGCGGCATCGATTCCCAAGGCTCCTCCTCCCGGATCGATTCCTCAGCCCAGACCGGATGGTCTTCCGCACGAGAGGGTTCCCGACTGGAATAATATCGGCCTGTTTACAGCGGGGGTTGCTGTCGGCGCGATTCTGGGGGCCGTCGTCGCGCTATTTCTCGCGCCGGCGAGCGGAGAGGTGACGCGGCACCGTATTGGACGTCGGGTGCACGGCGTTCGCGGTAGCGATGATGTTTGGGAGGAGCTGGCAGAGGAGTTCGAGCGCGCCGCAGCCGAGACCGGGGAAGAAGCTACGCTCGCCGCGTCGGAAACCTAGCCAGCCCTGAGGCCCGCGTCGGCCTCGCCCTTGTAATACCGGTCGTTGTAGTCGCGGTTTGGCAGCTTCATGACCGCCTGCCACTCTTCGCGCGCTTTCGCTTTCTCGCCAATGTCTCTGTAAACACCAGCGAGATCGAGGTGGTGGACGATCCGGTCCGGCTCATTCGCAACGGATTCTTCCATGTAGCGCCTTGCCTCTGGCCAGCTAGCTGAGTTGAAGACTTTCCCGCCGAGGAGATTCTTGGCGAGCATGCGAGTGAACCCGTTCAGTCGCATGACTTCCGCGTTCCACATGCCCATGACGTGCAGACAGCCGGCATGCTTGGGATTGATCTTCAGACACTCCAGTGCGTGCGCGCGAACATCGGTCGCGTATTTGATTCGCGCTCGCGGACCCTGGGACAACGCATTTTTGCCAAGAGCGCGGGCGAGATTGAAGTGGCCTTCGGCGTCCCCAGGATTTGCCTCAACAGCGCGTCGCGCATATAGCTCGGCGTTCTTGAAATAATTGGCGCGCTTGTCGTCATCGCGCTCGAAAGATCCCAGATCGACAGCGGATCGCGAGGCTTTCCAGAGCGCCTCGTAATTCTTGGGATCTTCCTTGATCGCCTCTTCGTAGTGCTGCAGAGCAGCGGGAGCGTGCATGGCGACGTATTCTTTGTCGCCAAGCGTGATGTGATTGGCTGCCGTCTGGGCGCCCGCGATGGGAGCGGCGAGCAGCAATCCTGCAGACAAGTACCGAAGGGCGCGCATACTTCAACTCCGATTACGAGGTGATGGTGACCCTGAGAGAATACCCCGGCTGAGCCTAAATGATCGTACCCCGTTTGATCGAGCGCAAACGAGATGGTGGTCGACTCGAGCCGCAGGAGATTCGCGAGCTCGTGATGGAGTACGCCGAGGGTCGAATACCCGATTACCAGGTGTCGGCGCTATTGATGGCGATTTACTTCCGCGGGCTCGATCGCAGCGAGATGCACGCACTGATGGAAGCGATGCTGGAGAGCGGAAAACGGCTCGATGTGTCGCGTCTTCCGATGGCGCGAATCGACAAGCACTCAACCGGCGGAGTCGGAGACAAGACGTCGCTCATTCTCGCTCCGCTCATCGCATCGCTTGGGGTGGCGGTGCCGATGATGTCCGGCCGCGGGCTCGGACACACTGGAGGTACGCTCGACAAGCTCGAGTCGATTCCGGGATTCCGAACATCGCTTACGCTTGCTGAAGCAGAGAAACAGATCGCGCGAATCGGCTGCGCGCTGCTGAGCCAGACGGACGAGATCGTCCCGGCGGACAGAAAGATCTACGCGCTGCGCGACGCCACGGCGACTGTGGAAGTTATTCCTCTCATCGCGGCGAGCATCATGAGCAAGAAACTCGCGGAGGGCCTCACCGGACTGGTGCTCGACATCAAGCGCGGATCGGGATCATTTCTGCCGAAACTCGAGGACGAGCTGGAGGTGGCGAAGGCGATGATCGAGCTCGGCTCCGCGCACGGCTGCCCAGTAGTCGCGTACCTCACGGCGATGGATCGTCCGCTCGGCCACGCCTGCGGCAATGCGCTCGAGGTCGTGGAGGCGATCGACGTCCTGAAGGGCGGTGGACCGCCCGATCTGATCGAAGTGACACTGGCGCTCGGGACCGGGATGCTCGTATTAGGCACGGCTGCCTCGACCGCTGAGGGAGCGCACACTTTGATGCGCGACGCGATCGCATCGGGAAAAGCGCTTCTCAAGCTCGAGGAGATCGTGGCGGCTCAGGGTGGCGACAGGAGAGTGGTTCGCGATCCATCACGACTGCCTCAGGCGCGCCATCAGGAGAGCTTCACTGCGAAACGCGATGGAATCGTGCAAGCAGTCGAGCCGCGTGAGATTGGCTACGGTATCATCGCGCTTGGGGGTGGGCGGAGGAACATGGAGGAAACGATCGATCCTTCGGTCGGATTCGTGGTCATGGCGAAGCCGGGGATTCATGTTACGAAAGGACAGACGCTCGCGACCATTCACGCTCGCAGTGAAAGTGATCTGGCGGTGGGTCGATCAGTTCTCGAGAAGGCGATCGTGATCGGTGATGCGGCGGTAAAGCCGCTGCCGCTGGTGTCACACCGGGTCACCGCACGGGCGGTCGAGGAACTCGCCTAGAAACTGGACGGCTACTCGCTCCACGGGTATTTGAGCCACCCAAAAATGAATCCGCCAATTATCAGCCCGGTGAGCATCCCCCACAGCATGCTGGTCTTCTCGCTCGAGAAAAGGGCGTGCTCCGTGTATTGCAGCGCGACGACGATGACGCCCACAACGATGAGCGCCATTAGGAACTTCGAGTTCCGCGCAGGACGATGGTAGGACGGCTTGGGGGAATCGGGAGGGCTATTGGTCATGAGGCTACGACTGAGTGACCATCCTCTAAGCGACGATTTTCGCGGGACGCTCGATGATGTCGAAGACGAAGCCGAACGGATCCTCGAAATACGGGACCGCCTGTTCGCCCGCGAACCTGAGCGTGCAACCAACCGCTTCCAGAAACCGGCGGGCCTCGTGGTAGTCGTCGACGTCGAACGAGGGAATGAACGAGATAAGGCTTGAGGTGTCACGGTTGACGTAGAGACGCAGCTCTCCGGTGTCGAACTCGAGCTGGTCCAACGTCCTTCTTACCATTCTGAATCCGAGTCGCTTGCCATAAAACTCCTCGGCGCGGGCGAGATCGGGCACATGGATCGCAATCTCGCGGTTGGAGCGGAGTCGGATTCCCTCTTCGGGCTGAGTCGGCATCGGACGCTGGGTGACGTGACGGCCTAAGCTAGTCTCGTTTCAGCGCAGCGACCAGCTTCTTCGGCGCGGTCATTCTCCACGCATCGCGAAGGAGATCCTGCAGCTCGGCCCAGTCGATGTCGCCATCGAGCCAGACGCCGATCCAGCCACTGGGTCCGACGTAAGGAGGCACGAAAAATCGCTCCGGCGCTGCGTCTACCATCAGCCGTTGATTCACCGGAGCAGCTTTGCACCAGACGGCATTTCGTCCACTGCCATGGTGAGTGTTGGCGTGCGCGTACATCGCAAAGATTTTGTTTTTCACCCGAAACGTCGGCTCGCCCCAGGCCTGCACTTCATGGGCTTCTGGAAGGGAAAGGGCGAGCTTGCGGCACCGGGGCAGGGGATCACGCGGCATGAAATAATGGTGTCGCGGCAGACACTTGTGCGCCAGCCGAGTCCGCCGGAGGCCTCGTTCAGCCTTGGCTTGAACGATTGGCGCACAGTAATTTGTCGGTGCGCGTCCCCTCCTGAGGAAGATCAATGCATTGTGCAGTACAGCACGCCTTGAGGCTTCAGATGCTGGCTTTGGTCATCGCCGGTGCGGCGGCGAGCAGCTGCACCCTGAACACCGACGTCTCTTCGCCCAGCGCGCTGGTCAAGTCCAGCGGCGATCAGCAGAGTGCTCCCGTGAATACGATGCTGCCGACGCCGCTCGCCGTGATCGTTATCTCGCAGTTCGGAGAGCGACTCAAGAACATCACTGTCAACTGGACCATCGTGTCTGGTGGTGGCTCGCTCAGCTCGAACGCAACGCTGACCGACGATACTGGAACGGCGTCGGTCAATTACACAACCGGGCCGGTTGCGGGGCCGGCGGTCGTCCGCGCCCAGGTGCACGGCATTCCCCCGATCACCTTCGACATCACGATTACGTAAGCAGTGGCAGAGGTCCGCATGCTGGATCTTTTAAGCGAAAACGAGAACGCCAGGAAAGCGAACGGATGCTGATTCGAGCTCGCACCGGTCGTCAGCGCCTCGGAACTTTGGCATTTGTCGTCGGCGTGCTTGCATTTGCCGGTTGCAGATTCACTACGGACGCGCCCAGGCCGCACGTATTGGGAATCGTCAGCGGAGATGCGCAGACAACCGCCGCGGGAACGCCGCTGCCCGCGCCTCTGGTGGTGATCGTGATCGATCAGTACGGCTTGGTGATGGCGAACATCAGCGTAGCCTGGGCGATCACATCAGGAGGCGGAAGCCTGACTGCTGCATTAACCACCACGGATGCGAATGGTGTCGCGTCAGTCGCCTACACCGCCGGCCCGAACCCTGGAACCGCCACCATCACCGCTACAGTCTCGTCGATTGGTACGCTGACCTTTACTGAGACAATTACTTAGCGGAATCGCGGCGTCGGCGGCGCAAGTACCAGCGTGTCGCCGGTGACCTCGAACTGGGTCCTGAGAACATCGTCCGAGCTGGTGCCGACAAAAGCCGTGAAAGTTCCCGGCTCCACCACGTGTCGCATCTGACGATCGTAGAGCGCGAGCGCGTCGGGACCGAGCTTGAACATGACAGTTCTCGATTCTCCCGGTTGCAGGGCGACTCGCCGAAGACCCTTTAGCGCCTTTAGCGGCTCGGCGACACTCGCGACGTCGTCGCGGACATAGAGCTGAACGACTTCATCGCCGACGCGATCTCCGCTGTTCCGCACGTCGACCGACACAGTCACTGAACCACCAGCGGGAATCTTTGCTGCGGATAGCCTGAGGTTGGAGTAGGCAAAAGTGGTGTAGCTCAGCCCGTACCCAAATGGAAATAATGGCGTCCACGGCAGGTCCAGATACTTGGACGTGTATTTCTGTGCAGAATCCGGCGGGCGCCCGGTGTTGCGGTGGTTGTAGTAGATCGGAATCTGGCCGGTTGCGCGCGGAAACGTCACTGGGAGTTTGCCACCGGGGTTGTAGTCACCGAACAACGCGTCGGCCACGGCCGTCCCATGCTGGCTGCCGAGGAACCAGCTCTCGATCAGTGCGGGCGCTTCGCGTGCGAGCTCGGGAACCGCGAGAGGTCGACCGTTCATAAGCACCGCGACCACAGGCTTGTTCTCTCCGCCAGGAGAGACATGCGCAGCACGAATCACTGTGAGAGCGAGATCTTTCTGAGACCCAGGCAGCTCGATAGAAGCGCGACTCGCCGCTTCGGCGCTCATGTCCTCGCGCTCGCCGAGCACCAGCACGACTGCATCAGCCTCGGACGCGGCTCTCCGTGCGAGAGCAAATCCGCTGCTGTCGGCTGTGTCTACCGGCGCGCCGCGGATGCTGATCACGCGCGTCGAGGGACCAACGGCAGCACGAATTCCTGCCAGGACACTGACTGCCTCTTCGGGCCTTCCGTCGGCCGCCCACCCGCCGAGCGCGGAACGTCGGTCATCTGCGAGTGGGCCGATGACGGCAATGGTGCGGAGATTTTTCCGGAGCGGAAGCGTCTTGTTTGTGTTTTTGAGCAAAACGATTCCTTCGCGTGCTGCATCCCGCGCCGCAGCGAGGTGCGCTGGTGCGAGCGTATAGAGCCGCTCGCGCGCGGCGTCGCTGAAGCGGAAGGGATCGCCGAACAAACCGAGCGCGTACTTGATACGCAACACTCTGCGCACGGCGGAATCGACCAATGCGACGGGTACTCGTCCCGCGCGAACCAAAGACGCGAGACTGTCGGCATACACAGCGTCCGACATGTCGATGTCGATGCCCGCACGCAATCCGAGGATCCCGGCTGCTCCCCTGGACGCTGCGACGCCGTGCGCGATGAGCTCGTTGATGCCTGCCCAGTCGCTGACAACGGCACCCTTGAAACGCCAGCGCTGGCGAAGAACATCATCCAACAGCCATTCGCTGGAGTGCGCCGGTATGCCGCCAATATCGTTGAACGAGGCCATCACGGTCGCTGCGCCGGCTTTGATCGCAGCTTCATATGGTGGCAGGTAGGTTTCCCACAGTGTGCGCTCTGACAGCTCCACCGAGTTGTAGTCGCGTCCTCCCTCAGCGCCGCCGTAGGCGGCGAAGTGCTTGACCGTCGCTAACATTGCGTCGGTCGCGCCGAGGTCCATGGCGTTATCGCCGCCCTGGAAGCCGCGCACCCGGGCGGCCGCCATTACGCTTCCCAGATAAGGATCTTCTCCCGCGCCTTCGACGATCCGACCCCACCGGGGATCGCGCGCGATATCGACCATCGGCGCGAACGTCCAGGTAATTCCGTGAGCAGTCGCTTCGACCGCGGCCTGTCGAGCAGAAGATTCCACTCGCGCCGAATCGAAGCTCGCTGCCTCGGCGATCGGGACAGGATAGATAGTGCGGAATCCATGAATCACGTCGAGCCCGAAGAGCAACGGGATCTTGAGCCTCGATTCACGCGTTGCGATTCGCTGCAACTCTCGCGTGTAGTCCGCCCCGAAGATTCCGAGAAACGATCCGATTCGGCCGGATCGAATCAGCGTCTCACCTCCTTCGGGCGCGCGCGGACCATTCCGGGTGCCAATGCCTGGCAGCTGATTGAGCTGTCCGATTTTTTCCTCCAGAGTCATCAGACGAAGAATCGAGTCGGCGAATTGCGACGCTCGCGCAGATGTCAGTGGAGACTCGCGCGTTACTTGAGCATCAATCGTCCCGGCTGCTGCTGCGACAATGAGGGGAATGCTGAGTGGGATGGCTTTCAATTTTGAACTCTATTTGTCGGTGAACGTTGCCTTGCGTACCGCACGCCAAAATGAACAGCGCATTCGATTACTGCCGAGCAAGTCGCGTCGAGGCTTCGGCGAGTCCCCACGCCGGAGTAACCCCGCCTTCGATGATCAGAAAGCTTTCGTCGGGCAACGATCCCCGCTTGACCGTTCGAACTATCGGCACGGGCGCAAACGCTGTTCGCGCCGCCTTCAGTGCGTTGTCGCTCAGAAAGAGCCGGACGCCTTCGCTGGCTACGGCGGAGCGCGCCCAAACTTCGATCGACGATCGCCGGCTGGGCCCGCCGCCCGCTGGCGACTCCAGGAATCTCGACAGCGCAGCGACGAACGCCGCCGCCTCGTCGTGGTGCGCGAACTCCATGACGTGAAATTTTGTCGGACGTGGCTTTGGCGGCATGCAGTGTCAGCCTTGATCAGCAAAAATCTTGGTGAGTCTGACGCCGGTGTGCTCGTAGTTGCGCGTCTTGTAAAAGTCGTGCGCGTGCGTGCGGTGCAGCGCCGACGTCAGCGAGATGCGCGGCGCGCCGTGCTGGATTGCCCAGGCCTCGGCGCGCGTTACGAGCGTTGAGCCAATCCCCTGACCGCGGGCTTTCTCATCGACGACGAGCGTCGTCAGCCACGCGACAGGCTCGCTCGCGTGCATTGTCTGAAAGAGATGAACGGTTACGACGCCCACGACATCGCCTTGGCCGCCTTCGGCGACGAGTACAGTCGTGCCTGGCCGGGCGTAAAGCTTTTCGATGCGGTCCGGAATTTCGGCAGCATTGGTGGGGTACCCCAACTGTCCTAGCAGACGGCTGAGCGCGGTGGCATCTGCTGACGTTGCCGGTCTGATCCTGAGCGGGGCCATCACCAAAGAAATTAACCTCCAACAAGAGGCTCGGCACACGAATGCTCCTGGCAGCCGCAAACTGCGCTGCTACCTGCTGCCCGCTTAACGCTTGTCGCTACGACGCTCGGACGCCGGGACGTTACTCGCGCTGATCAAAGCACAGTCAACTGCCGGTGCTGTCACGCCATCAATGGCGTCCTGACGTTTGCAGCGTATAGCGAACAGCGTTCAGCGGGGAGCGGCCAGCAGCGTAGTTGCAGTTGCTCTTATCGGACGGTATCAGTCGGTAATTCGTACCACACCTCGACCTCGTACCCGTCGGGATCCGTAAAGAACACGTACGGCTCTCCCGGGACGAATTCGCCGCGATGCTTGACCTTGCCACCCGCGCGCTCGATGGCGAGCGCGGCCTTGTCGATGTCGCGCGGGTCGGCGAGCCGGAAACCGAAGTGCTTGATGCCGCCCGACTGTCCAACGCCGTCAGTACCTTCCTCGAGGACGAGGACGTCGCGCGCGCCTGGCGTTTGCGCCTGGAGGAAATGCGGCTCCCGATAGACGGCAAGCATGCCGAACACATCGTGGTAGAACTGGAACGATCGATTCAAGTCGCTCACTGTCAGGGCGAGGTGGGTCAGCCCGAGCGTTTTGATCATCGCACCCACCACGCAATATCGAATGCCACTCCGGCGCGATCAGCGAGCCGATGCTTCTCCTGATGTCTCCTCGCCAGAGGTGCCTGCGGGTCTGCCCCGCGCCATGGAATCTCCGCCCAAGTCAGCAGATTCGCTCGACAGCCCAGCGCTGACCGGAACCTCCCTCTCGGCGCGTCTGCTCGTCTCGTCGCCTGAGACCAGCTCGTCGAGTGCCGCGAAAATGCCGTCGGCTCCCGGATTCACCTCGGTCGGCGACAGATAGCTCCAGCGGATGACCCCGTTACCATCGATGACGAAGAGCGCTCGTGCGGACATGCCGTCGCGCCGGTCGTAGGCGCCATAGCTTCGCGATACTTCGCCCTTTGGCTCGAAATCGGAAAGAAGAGGAAACTGAATTCGCCGCGCATCGGCAAAGGCCTTGTGACACCAGACTCCATCGACGGAAATGCCGAACAGCTGCGCGCCGTAGGTCGCGAATTCCTCACGCATTTCGTTGTAGAGCGCCATCTGATCTCCGCAGACGGGACTCCAGTCCGCCGGATAAAACGCGAGCACTACCGGTCGGCCGCGAAAATCGGAAAGTGAGAAGGACTGATTGGGAGTCGAGCGCAGCGTGAAAGGGGGTGCTTGCACGCCGGCTGGCAGAATCGCATCAACCGCTGCTTGGCGGCTGTCGTCGGGGGTCATATGGTCTCCGTGGTCTCGGGTATCTTCGTTTGTAGCGCGGGGAACGCGCCAGATGGCTTGGCTTCCTCTCGCTGCATCGAAATCCGCCCGCAACAACCGTGCGACGGATATTGCCTCCGATGTTCGGAGTTAGTTACATCAGGCGCCGAAGAGCGCAATTCACTTCGGCGCAAACAATGCAGCACAAAAAGTCCTCTGACCTCGAGTGCTCGTGGAATCAGCAAGACTGGTGATACCTGTTAGTGACCGTGACCACTCGGTAGGTCCTGTCGACGCACCGGTGACGCTCGTCGAGTACGGCGACTTCGAATGTCCGCACTGCCGTCGCGCCCATCCGGTAGTTCAGGGTGTCCGGCGCCACATGGGCGATAATCTCAGATTTATTTTTCGACACTTTCCCCTCTCGGAGGCGCATCCGCACGCCGAGCGAGCGGCAGAAGCAGCCGAGGCGGCGAGCGCCCAAGCGCATTTCTGGGAGATGCACGACCTTCTCTTTCACAACCAGGATGCGCTGGAGGACGCGGATCTTCTCACCTATGCGGCCCAGATCGGGATCGATCCACAGCGCGTAGCGCGCGAGCTGGCGGCTGGCACTCACGTCAAGAGAATTCGCGATGACTTCCGCGGCGGTGTCCGCAGTGGAGTGAACGGCACTCCAACCTTTTTCATCAATGGCGTGCGCTTCGACGGTAACTGGTCGGACACCGCGGAACTCGTGCAGGCTCTCACCGACGCGGCGACGCATGCGCCGGTCGCGTCACAATGATCAGGATAACAAAATGGATACGATGAAAATTCCCGCCGATCAGCTCGAGAAACGCTTCGAGACATTCACCAAGAACTTCCTGCTCCGCGAATCAACCAACGCGGTTGACGTCGAGATCCTGGCGCCGGATTGGGGCGACCAGTTCGCGATGGAGGGCGCTCAGCTTCGGGGTATCACCTACGATCCGAAGGAGAGAGCCATCGAGTTCGAGGTTGAGGGAGGGGACCACCGCGTGGTCGAGCCGAAAGAAGTCTGGACGGTGGAAGAGCCCGACGGCTTCATCAAAACTATTGAGATCGTGCACGACGATGCTACGCGTGAAGTAATCCGCGTCAACCGCCTCGGACTTCGCACTACCTCCTGAACGAGGGCCGGGTCGCCAAAAAGGAGACAGACCCATGACCGCACCCGCACTGGTAGATGTGTGGACCGGCAACTGGTGGGCTCTCGCGCTTCGCGCCGTCGTAGCGATTGTCTTTGCAGTCGTGGCTATCATGATGCCAGGACCGACCCTCGCAGCAATCGTCATCCTGTTCGGCATCTACGCGATCGCTGATGGCGTGTTCGCCATCGTTGCTGCCGTCAAAGGTGTACGCAGAGGCGAGCGCTGGGGTGCGATGTTGTTTCAGGGCATCATCGGCGTAATTGCAGGCGCGATCGCCGTTTTCTGGCCGGGAATCGGGGCACTGGCTCTCACCTATCTGATCGCCGGCTGGGCGCTGGTGACGGGGGCGTTCGAGATTGCGGCTGCAATTCACCTGCGAAAGATCATCGAAGGCGAGTGGCTGCTGATTATCGCCGGTGTGCTCTCGATTCTCCTCGGTGTGCTGGTGGCGATTTACCCGGGTGCGGGAGCGCTGTTACTGGTGTGGTGGCTCGCCGCCTACGCGTTCGCCTACGGCGTCGTGTCACTGGCCCTGGCGTTCCGGGTGAGGTCGTGGGTCCGTGCTCACTCGGAAGCCGGCGGAGGATTCCAGAGCGCGGCGTCCACAATCGACCAGAGGTGAATCGCCCACCCCAGCAGAAAAAACCAGAGTATGATGGCGAGCACAAACTGGAGAATCGCCATTC
>QHVA01000217.1 GCA_003223425.1 Gemmatimonadota bacterium | reverse complement strand
ATGGTCACGTGATCGCACTGGGTTCGCCCCGCGAGCTCACCGAATCGCTCGACGTATCGCATCTCCCACCGCCGGAGCCGAGGAACACGACCGCGACGCTCGAGGACGTGTTCGTGTCGCTGACCGGCAGGACGCTGCGCGATGAGTGAGCCGCGTCGTCTGGGGAACGACGGCACTCCCGCAAGGGTGCGCGGCCGTGTTCCGTTTCCGCTGACAGAAGAGCAGCGGGCTCAGTGGCGGCCGTTCAAACGGCGCGGCTGGAAAAACAACTCGATGGTTCAGCTCACGCTGGTTCGGTTCCGTGAGTTCATTCGCGAGCCCGAGGCCGTGTTCTGGACTTTCATCTTTCCGATTCTGCTGGCGGCGGGCCTTGGAATAGCATTCCGCCAGCGCGGTCCGGACAAGGTGCCGATTGGCGTCATCAGCAGTGGGCCAGGCGTCGCAGCGGTGATCGAATCGCTCAAGAGAGATTCGAGTCTGGTCGTGGAATCCTACGACGATAGTTCAGGCGCTCGTGCTCTTCGCACCGGGAAAATCGCGCTGCTCGTTGTTCCCACCGCGACCAGAGACAGCGTGCGCTACGTGTATGATCGCGGCAGAAGCGAAGCCGCCAACGCTCGCGTGCTCGCGGACCGCGCGGTACAGCAGGGCGCCGGTCGAGTCGATCCCGTGCGCGCAACGGATACGTACATAACTGAAAAGGGATCGCGCTACATCGATTTTCTGATTCCCGGATTGCTCGGCATGAATCTCATGGGCTCGAGCATCTGGGGACTGGGATTCGCGATCGTCACCGCGCGCAGCAAGAAGCTCCTCAAGCGGCTGATGGCAACGCCCATGTCGCGTGTGCAGTACCTGCTCTCTTTTCTCTGCTCGCGTCTCGTGTTTCTGATTCTCGAGATCATAACGCTGCTCGGCTTCGGTCACTTCGCTTTCGGAGTTCCATTGCGTGGCCCGCTCGGAACGCTGTTCCTGATCTGTATCCTGGGCGCGCTGTCATTCGGCGGACTGGGTTTGCTCAGTGCCTCCCGTGCGCGCACGACGGAGGCCGTGTCTGGAATAATGAATTTCATCATGCTTCCCATGTGGATTTTCTCGGGAGTGTTTTTCTCGGCCGCGAATTTTCCGCGCGCCGTCCAGCCCTTTATCAAGGTCCTTCCGCTCACGGCGCTGAACGACGCCCTGCGCGCAAATATGCTCGAGGGAGCAACGTTCACCGGGGTCACGCCGCAGATCATCGTCATTGTGGTATGGGGATTCCTGACCTTCGTCGCGGCGCTCAAGCTATTCCGCTGGCGGTAGCTTCGTGAGCGATCCGTCGCCGACCGCGCCTCAGAATCTCCTCGCGGTCAACGAGTCGCTGTCAATTCCGCGCAACGAGCTGGATGTGCGGGTCTCGAGATCTTCGGGCGCGGGGGGCCAGCATGTGAACAAGACATCCTCGCGGGTAGAGATTTTCTGGAACGTTCTCGCATCGCGCGCACTCAGCGAGGAGCAGCGCGCGCGTCTCCAGGAAAAGCTCGGGCCCCGGCTGACGACTGAGGGCAGTATCCGCGTAGTCGCGAGTGACATGCGAAGTCAGAGCCGCAATCGAGATCTGGCGGAAGAGCGACTCGCTGAACTGGTGAGACGGGCGCTCGTAGTTCCCAGAAAGCGCAAAGCGACCAAGCCAACCCGAGCCGCGAAGGAAGCCCGGCTCGAGGCAAAGAAGCGCCACTCGCACAAAAAGCGTGAGCGTCGGGACGCATCGTTCGACTAGATTTGTCGCCGACCTTCTTACCTCGCCCCCCCCGATCTCCATCCATCTGAACGACGGACGCAGGCACGCCTCGCGCGCGCAGATAATCGCTGCGTTTGCATCGATCTATCTGGTGTGGGGATCGACCTACCTTGCGATCAGGTACGCCGTCCAGACGATTCCGCCATTCATCATGGGCGGACTTCGTTTCGTCGTCTCTGGCGCCCTGCTCTATGTGTGGGCGCGATTTCGTGGAGCGCCGAGGCCGACGCGGCTCCACTGGCGTAACGCGGTCATCGCCGGCGGTTTTCTGCTGCTGGGAGGAAATGGAGCGGTGGTGTGGGCGGAGCAGTTCGTTCCGTCCGGCCTTACCGCACTTCTAGTTTCGATTCTTCCCTTTTGGCTCGTGATCATTGAGTGGGTGCGACCTCCGCGACTTCGACCGCATGGCGCAGTGCTCTTTGGGCTGATACTCGGCTTCATCGGAATTATCGTACTCGTCGGACCGTCGAATCTCGGCGGGCGCGGAGACGTGCGCCCGCTTGGCGCACTTGTATTGATTCTCGGATCCTTGTCGTGGGCAATTGGATCGTTCTGGTCGCGCGATGCGGAGCTTCCTGAATCCGGGTTGCTCACCACCGGCATGGAGATGCTCGGCGGCGGCGTACTGTTGTTGATCGTCGGAGCGCTGAGCGGTGAGCTCTCTCACTTCAACATACGTCGCATCTCCGGCGCGTCCGCCGCCGGACTCGTCTATCTCATCACGTTCGGCTCGCTGATTGGATTCACCTCGTACATCTGGCTGCTCGACAAAGTCTCGCCGGCACGACTAGGGACGTATGCGTACGTGAATCCCATCGTCGCAGTCGTTCTCGGATGGGCAATCGCCGGCGAGCGGTTGTCGGTCCGCACCGGCGTCGCAGCGGCGATCGTGATTTGTGCCGTCGCTCTGATAACGACAGCTCGCAGCTCAGCGCCGCCTCAAACTGCATAGTTCTTAGATGATTCCACTAGACATCTGCGGTCAAAGGCTCGCCAGCCAGCATCTGACCAAACAGAAGATCGAGAAGGCGAGTGAAATAGTCCAACTACTCGGCGCAGTGCAGGCGCAAGACTACTCGGCCGCGAAGTGGGGCATTGCTCAGCGTACTCGCAGCGCTACAGACACCGAGGTGGAAAAAGAAATCAGCGATGGTTCGATTCTGCGCACGCACGTCCTGCG
>QHVA01000218.1 GCA_003223425.1 Gemmatimonadota bacterium | reverse complement strand
ATCCCCAACTTTTCCGGAAGTCGCCTTTACAGTGTGAGCACGAATGACGAACGGTTTTTCCTCGGTGATCTCGGGGCGCGTCACAGTACCGCCCGTTGCGGCAGCGATCTCACGAGCCAGACCTTCGTGCGAGAGCAGGTCGGGGCGATTCGGAAGCACGTCAATCACGAGTCGCGTATCACCGATCGGCATTGCATCGAGGAATCTGGTTCCCGGTGTGACATTGATCGACAGCGCCATGATTCCTTCCTCATCCTGTCCGAGACCGAGCTCGCGCGCGGAGCAGAGCATCCCTTCCGATGTCTCTCCCCGAATCTTGCGCTTCTCGATTTGCACCCCGCCAGGTAGCACGGCACCAACCGGCGCGAACGGATAGAGGGCGTTGACACTGACGTTTGCCGCCCCGCATACGACGTCAACAACGCTTCCGCCGCCAGCGTCGACCTTCGTCAGCCAAAGGTGATCCGAGTTTGGATGACGTGACGCCTCGACCACGCGTGCGATCACAACGTCGCGCAAATCTTCGCGCAGCGAGACGAGATCGTCGACGGTAGCGCATCGCGATGTGAGAAGATCGCGCAGCTCAGTCGGACTGAGGCTGAACGGCACAAACGCTCGCAGCCATTCGTAGGAGGCGTTCATGACGGGCGGCTCACGCGGAAGAGATCTCTCATCGAGATATCTGGTACAGGAATCTCACGTCCGAATCGTAGAGAATCCTTATGTCGGGAATGTCGTAACGCAGCATGGCGATTCTAGCCGGTCCCATGCCGAACGCCCATCCGGTGTAGCGATCGCCGTCGAGTCCGGCGGTGCTAAGCACCGACGGATGCACCATTCCTGAGCCGAGTATCTCCATCCAACCGGTTCCCTTGCACCCTGGGCAGCCAACCCCATGGCACAGTTGGCACTCCACGTCCATCTCCGCCGACGGTTCCGTAAACGGGAAATAGCTCGGCCGGAAGCGCGTTTTGGTTTTGCCGAAGAATCTGTTGGCGAAATGCGTCAGTGTGGCCTTGAGGTCGACGAAGCTAACGCCCTCGTCAATGGCTAGTCCTTCGATTTGGGCAAACATGGGGGCGTGCGATGCATCGAAGAAATCGCGACGGTATGCGTTGCCAGGGCTGAGAATCCTGATTGGCGGCTTGAAGTTCTGCATCGTCCGGATCTGCACGGGCGAGGTGTGAGTTCTCAGGAGCGCGTTTTCGCCCAGGTACAACGTGTCGTGCAGATCCAGCGCGGGGTGGTCAGGCGGGAAATTGAGCGCGGTGAAGTTGTACCACTCTGTCTCTGCTTCCGGCCCCAGCGCAATCGTGAATCCAAGCTCGCGAAAGATGTCTTCGATTTCCTCAATCACGAGCGTGACTGGATGCTTCGATCCAAGCCACTGCCGGCGACCGGGCATGGTGAGATCGATTTTTCTTTTCGAGGAGCTTGCCGCCTCCAGCTGCTGGCGCCGCTCTTCGAGGTGCGTCTCGAGCTTTGCCTTGACGGCATTGATCAGCGAGCCGCCTTCGCGCAGCTCACCGGGCGCGAGCGATGGAAGCTGCTTGAAGAGCTCCGGCAATCGTCCGGATTTTCTTCCTAGCAAGGATGTGCGGGCTTCCTCGAGCAGAGCAGAGGTCGTCGCGGCATCAATCAGCTTCTCGCCTTCAGCGGCGAGTGTGGTGACGAGTTGCTGGAATTCCGAAAGCGTCACGGTTCAGTAGATGGGTGGCCGGGGGGGGCGGAAACGCAAAAGACTCCACCGCGCTGATTTGACAATAGCGCCGGCAGAGTCCTTTTGAAATCCTTGCGAGACTTTACGCGGCGTCTAGAGCGGACCTCGCCTTTTCGGCGAGAGCGGTAAACGCAGCTGCATCGTTGACAGCTAATTCTGAAAGAACTTTGCGATCCACCTCGATGCCCGCCTTTTTGAGTCCATGCATGAACACCGAGTACGACATCCCGTGCTGGTGGGCGCCGGCATTGATTCGGATGATCCACAGCCGTCGGAAGTCGCGCTTCTTGTTCTTGCGATCGCGATAAGCGTACTTCCAGCCGCGCTCGACGTTTTCCTTAGTTGCCTTCCATAGCTTACTGCGAGCACCGAAGGCTCCGCGGCCTGCCTTCATTACCTGTTTCTTGCGCTTCAGGCGCGCGACGTTCGATCTAACGCGTGGCATTTGTCTATTCCTCTAAGCCTGGAGCAGGCGCTTGATGTTCTTCACTTCACCCGGAGTGTGGATCGTGGTGCCCCGACGGAGACGACGCTTTCTCTTCGGTGACTTCTTGGTGAGAATGTGGCTCTTGAACGCTTTCATGCGCTTGACCTTCCCCGAGCC
>QHVA01000215.1 GCA_003223425.1 Gemmatimonadota bacterium | reverse complement strand
CCGGAACGTGCTGGGAGCCCATGAACATGATGTGCTCGAAAAGGTGGGCAAATCCAGTCCGCCCGACCTGCTCATCGCCCGAGCCGACGTGGTACCAGGTGTCGACCGCGACAATCGGCGTGGAGTGGTCCTCGTGCAGAATGACCTCGAGGCCGTTGGGCAGCTTGTACTTCTCGAACTGGATACGTGGGACTGATTGTGCGCTTACGGGCGCTGACAAAGCACCCACGATTAAGTAGCAGAAAGCCACTAAAAAGCTTCTCTTTTTCACATCTTCCTCTCGAAAAAGAAGGCGAGTGGTGCTTTGAGTGATTCACTAAACATATACTTCCACCGGGCTTCCCTGTTCGGCGAAATGGGGCTCGTCTGGGTCGGTGATGTGTACGGCGTAAAGCCAAAGCGCCTCGCCAGAATCCGCAGCCGCAGCATATGGAAAGGATCACTCACCAGGAGAGCGCTTTGTAGTCCACGCACTTCGAGCATTCCCGCTACTGCTCTCATGGACTCGCTGGTCGTTCGCCCCTCATTCTCCACCAGGATTGCGCTGTCCGGAACGCCATGCTTCCTCGCATAGTTTCTTCCCACTGCCGCCTCACTGGTAGTGTCACCAGGTCCGGTTCCACCAGTAAGTATTAGCAGCGACGCCAGGTGACGGTTCCACAGATCGAGCGCATGATCGAGCCTGGCGCGAAGAACGGGCGAGGGCTTACCCGCATACTGCGCTGCCCCCAGCACTACTATTGCCTGCGCAGGCCTTGCCTCATCCCGAGAGCTCCAGATGAGGACCGCGGCTGCCGAAATCGCCCACAGGGTGAATACCGTTACAACCAAAATCGTCAGAATTCGCCGCAGGATTTTCGCGGCGCGTCTTGCTCTCGCGGCACGCTTCATCCGTAGAACCTACGCTAGAAAACGTGCCTCGTGTGAGGCTCCGGGCATTCGACAGAATATCCCCTGGCGATCAGCGCCGCCTTGAATTCGTCCTGAACCGGAGCTTCGCCGTGCACGAGCCATATCGGGCCGAGCCGCGGTGACTTTTCTTTAACGCGCCCAAGCCAGGTCGTCATCTCAGTCCGGTCGGCATGTGCACTGTATCCGTCGATGACCTCGACGCGCGCATGCAGAGCAACATCTTCCCCAAAGATCTGGAGAACCGGCTGTCTCTCGACAACGCGCCGGCCAAGCGTGTGCTCGGCCTGAAAGCCGACGACGAGAATCGTGTTTCGCGGATCGCTCGCCCCTTGCGCCAGGTGATGAAGAATCCGCCCATTCTCCATCATCCCCGACGCAGCAATTATGATCATCGGTCCATGAGCACGGGACAGAGCTTTTGATTCCTCAACATCACGTGTGTAGTGCAGGAGCTCGAACTGAAAGAGCTCGTTTACCTTCTGCACCATTTCCTCAGACCGATCGAAGCTCTCTGGATGCATCTCGAACACGGTTGTTGCATCAATTGCCAGAGGACTATCCACGTAGATGGGAATTGCTGGAATTGCGCCTTCTCTTGCAAGCCCGTGTAGCACGTAAATCATTTCCTGGGTTCGACCAAGCGCGAAAGCAGGAATGAGAACGCGACCACCCCGAGCAGCAGTTTCGCGAACTACCTGAGCCAATTGTGCTCGCGCTCCGTCGACCGATTCATGGTCGCGGTTACCGTACGTCGACTCCATGATGAGGGCGTCAGCACCTTCAGGCGGGGTTGGGTCGCGAACTATTGCCAAGCCGCTTCTCCCAATGTCGCCAGAGAAAACGAGCCGCTTCGTCCTTCCATTCTCTGTACAATCGAGTAGGACCGAAGCGGATCCAAGAATGTGACCGGCATCGATGTAGCAGGCGCGTACACCTGGGACTACATCGAAGAACCTGTTGTAGGGAACGCCGACCATTAGGTCCATCGTCCGCACCGCGTGCCGCATTCCGTACAACGGCTCGACGAACTCCTTCCGACGCTTTGCCAGAAACTCCGCATCCTTTTCCTGGATGTTAGCCGAGTCGGCAAGCATTACAGCGGAGAGATCACGCGTTGCAGACGTTGCCCAGATCGTTTTGGAGTAACCTTCCGCTATCAGGTACGGAAGCCGTCCCGAGTGGTCAATGTGAGCATGAGAGAGAACAACAGCGTCCAGATCCGTGATGGGGAGAGGAAGCTGGCGGTTCTTGGCGGCCGCTTCGTGCCGCCTCCCCTGAAACATCCCGCAATCGAGAGCGACGGTGCGGCCATTCACGTGAAGAAGATGACAGGAGCCAGTGACTTCACGTGCAGCGCCGACAAACGTTATCTCCAAACCGCTATCCTTCTGCTACCGCATCGCGCTGAAACAGAATCGTTAATCGCTGCCCGTCCTGTGACATCAGAGCCGGCTCCCACCCTCCTCTACTTCTCTCGTTCAGGAGGTCAGTGAGTGTGTCTTCGTCTTCGCGCGTGTGCCGCGTCAGCTTGACCACCACAGCCTGGTATTCTTTCATCAGGGATTAGAGATTATGAGCCGGTGAGCGTTACGATGGCCGGAATCCTGGGGCTAGAATGATCGAGCGCGTCAAGGAATTCCCCTCTCTGACTATTATCCGGCATCCGCTTGTTCAGCACAAGCTGACGATCCTCAGAGATCAGCAAACAGAAACGAAGCACTTCAAGGAGCTGGTCGATGAGATCGCGATGCTCATGGCCTACGAGGCAACGAGTGAGCTCAGTCTCGAGCCAAAAGAGGTAAACACTCCGCTCGAGAAGACGACGGGATGGCACATCACCGGCAAGAAGCTGACGCTCGTGCCGATTCTGCGAGCCGGTCTCGGAATGGTCGAGGGAATTCTTCGCCTCGTGCCATCGGCACGGGTAGGGCACATTGGACTCTATCGAGACCACGGTACGCTGCAGCCGGTGGACTACTACTTCAAAGTGCCCGGTGATACCGCAGAGCGAGACTTCTTTCTACTCGATCCAATGCTCGCCACGGGAGGAAGCGCAGTCGCCGCAGTTTCCTCTCTGAAGAGAGCCGGCGCAAACCGCATACGATTTCTCTGTTTGGTTGCTGCACCTGAGGGAGTGC
>QHVA01000122.1 GCA_003223425.1 Gemmatimonadota bacterium | reverse complement strand
ATCCCCGCCGGAACAGTCAAGCCGAGACCCGCTTCAGCGCCAGCGGTATGCGCGATGATTGCGTCAAGCCTGGCTTCCGTTTGCAAGGGTTGTTGCGGTAGCTGCGCGTTGTCGACCGACGGCAGGAGCAGAAGGAGAGTCAGCGATACGCGAACGATGACTTGCGCGCCACGCATCAGGCCGCGCTCGAACGCGCGCGTCCGCGCCATACTGCGATCGTGTAGTCGATGATAGATGCGGCGGACACGACTCCGATCGTCACGATGAGAAAGTCTGTCAGCTCCGGTAAGACTATGATCGCGACCAGCGTGATCATTTGCGCTACGGTGACAATCTTGCCCAGCAATCTCGCCCTGAACACGGCGGGCCTGAGCGTTGGAATAATTTTGGCGATTACAAACCCTGCAGCCGTAGCCAAATCGCGTGTGAGGAAGATGAAATACTGGGCGGTAGTGAGCTCACCCTCAACCAGGTAGGTCGATATCGCGACGAGAACGAAAATTCGGTCAGCGAGCGGATCGAGCATTGCACCGGTAGTGCTCTCAGATTTTTCGTGACGCGCCAACCAACCGTCCATGAAATCCGTGAAGCCGGCGACTGCAATCAGCGCGATGCGATCCCAGGGCTCCGACACCAGCACGAACGCCAGCGCCAACACCACGCGCGAGAGCGACATCGTATTGGGAAGGTTGAACAGAGCGCGGCGAGCCATGCGAGCGAAAAGTATGGATCGATACAGGTGCTTGCCAGCGCAAGTGAGCGAGTGCAACTGCTTGCGACCAAGTCCAGCGGTGTCTAGCTTCGCTCGATGACCTCGCACAGGCTGCTCGGGGCGATTTACCTCGCGCTCTCGGTCGCGATGATCGCGTGGGACATCCTGATGGCGGGTCGAATCGCACAGCTGCGACGCATTCCGCGCGGCTTTCAGGCCCTTACGGGGATCGCCGGATTGCTGATTCTTCCGGCACTCGTGGTTGCTTACACTTCGCAATCGCTGCTGTACGCCCGAGCGATCTTGCTCGTCTCGTGGCTGTGGCCGTTTACCGCCCTGCTGTTTGTGCTGCAGACCGTCTACGCACTTGGCAGGCGACTAGTAACCCCGCTCCTCGGATTTCCGCTCCTCGTCTACAACATCATCATCGCGACGGTTGCGGTGACGAAGTTCACCATCACGGGCGGTCATTCCCCCGCCGAATTCGGTCTGGCGCTCAACGCCGCGCAAGCCAGCATGCTGGGAACGTTTTTCGGAACGCCTGCGCTTTGGAACCCGATATACATCCAGGTTCCGCTGTTCGCGCCTTCCCTGCCAGCGCGATGGAGTTTCACGCGAATGGCGCGTGTCGCACTCGCGGGAGCAGCGATTGCGATGACCGCACTGGTGGTGGTCGAGCTGCCCGGCGCGTACGCGGGAATCAGGAGCTACCAATCACACGACAAGGACCAGCTTCAGGAGCATCCCGAAGGAGATTTCCGCATCGGGCTAAAGATCTTTCCCGATCTGAGGAGCGGGCCGCCGCCGCTAGCGATCAGGAACGACCTCGCGCTGGCGGACACACTCGATGTCGACGCGATCAGCGTGGTGGTCGATCCGGAAGCAGCCCGCGGAATCGCACTCGACTCTCTCGCGCGTTCGATCGAGCAGGCCCGTGCTGACAGCACCGTTCTGATCGTCGCGCTCGGCTATCCGAAGAAAGGCGAGGCGGAGTTCAAGCAGTCACGCGAAACGTATACGACTGCACGTCTCAAGGACGTCGATATGATCGCACGACGGTTGAAGCCGGACTACCTGATTCCAGCTGTCGATCCGCTGGAGGAAGGGACGCGAATTCTCCGCGAGGAATCGCCGCGCTACTGGATCGATTACTTCGCGCGGGCCGCGCGTGTTGCGCACTACATCTATCCGCGCATAAAGGTCGCGGTTCCGATCAGCAGTTACGGTACTCGCGACAGCACGCTATACGCGTGGGCTGCGCGACCGGGCACGCCCATCGATGCCGTAATTTTTTCGTTGTTCGCTGGTTTCGATGGGGCTAGATCGCTGGACACTCACATGCGCGTCGCTCAGAGGTGGATGCGCCAGTTTCCGAAGCCAAAGGACCATTGGGTCTTCGCCGGTGGTTATCCGCTGGCGCATGGTGAGGAGAACCAGCTGCTCACGATCAAGGAAGCACTCGCGTGGGCAACCGCCGAGGTGCCGATAAAGGGACTCGTCGTGTACGAGGGAGGGGATTACAACTCCGTGAGGGGATTGCGCGCGGCTGATGGGCGGCTCAGACCTGCCACTTATGAGATTGTCAGGGCGGAGAAAGGATTGAGGGCGAGCGCGCAGTAACTGCGGACTACGGACCAACTGCATTGCGGACTGCTGACTAACTGCGGATTGGGACACTAACTACGGATTGGGACACTAACTACGGATTGAGGACTGACTACAGAGGCCGTAGTAGGTTCGCAGTTCGCAGTTAGTCCGCAGTTCGAAGTTAGTCTCCCAATCCGCAGTTAGTCAGCAGTCCGAAGTGCATTTAGTCCGCAGTCCGCAGTCCGCAGTCTCATACGATCCTCCCTACTCCTCGCACTATTCCCTCCACCCGTTTCTCCGGATCGAAATACCCTCGCGCGACATCGCGCATCTGATCAGCGGTAACCGCTCGTACTCGCGTGTCGTGCTCCAGAATTTCCTGTAATCCCTCGCCGAACATCCACGCGTCGAGCATCTCCCCCAGCAGCGCGGCTCCGCTCTCCTGACTGATCGCGTGCGAGCCAACCACGTACTCCTTCGCCCGAGTTAACTCCTCGGCTGACACCGTGTGCTCACGCAATTTCGCGAATTCAGCGAGCAGACCAGCACGCGCCACGCCTTCCTTTTCCGGCGACGTCGCAATGTAGGAGAGAAACATCCCCGCCAGTCGTTTCTCATTCACCGCTGCCTGCACCGTGTAGGCAAGCGATTGGCGATCGCGGAGCTCGTCGAAGAAGCGTCCACCCAACCCACTCGCCACCGTCGCGATAAGACTGGCGGCAAAGCGGAGATCGTCGGAACGTGACGGCGCCGGAAAACCGAGCGCTATCGCCGTCTGAGCTTTGTCGCGCGACTCCGCGGCTATTTTCACGCTCTTGGGCCAGCGCGGCTTCCCCACTTTTGGCGGTCTTTTCAGCTGCAGCCCGGAAAATTCCCGCGCAACCAGGTCGGCGGCCTCCCGGGCATCGACATCCGCGACGATTCCGATAACGACTGACGATTCGAGAACCCGCGATTTGTGCCACTCTCTCGCCTGCTCCGCCGTAATCAACCGCAGCGACTCCTCGGTGCCCATCGGTGGAGTACCATAAGGATGGCTCCCAAAAGCTGCGGAGCTCGCGAGTCGCATCGGATAGCGATACATGTCGTCGCGCAACATCGCGACGTTGGAGAGAGCAACGGCTCTCTCAACCTCTAATGCGTCGCCGGCAATTGTTGGACGCTGCACCACGTCGCCCAGCAGCTCCAACGCTTCCGGCAGTCGGGAGACAGGCACCGACAGGGAAAAGCCAAAGCTGTCACTGCCAGCGCTCGCCGAAATAGATCCGCCGAGCATCTCGGAGTCTTCAGCGATCTGCGCCGCCGTGCGCGTCGTGGTTCCTTTCAGCATCGTGCGGGCGGTCAGGAGCGTTAGTCCCGCCTGTTCCGTTTCGTCTTCAATGGCGCCACCGACGATGAAAACACCGATGTTCGCCAGCGGAGCGCCGGCTTTTCGCCGCACCAGTACTGGAACCTTCTCGGCAGTGCGAAAGACGGAAACTCCCGCTTCTTCCTTTTCCAGCTCGGCGCTCTGTTTCTCCGGAGGCGTCGACTGTGGACGCGGGGGAATCGCTGGGAGCCGCTCCGATCCACCCTCTCCGAGAATCCGCTTCATGTCCGTCGCATCGACGGCAACGACTGGGGCGGTCTCGGGGCGGTAGACCAAAGCCGCGGCTCTCTCTTCAGCAAGATGGTTGCGCGCGACACGCTGGATGTCGCCGGCTGACGCCGACATATACTGCTTGAAGTACTCCTCACCGAGTCGCCATCCACCCAATGCTTCCCACTCGGCGAGATAGTTCGCGCGCCCCTCCGCCGTCTCGAGACGGCGAACCCATCGCGCCTCGAAGATACGACGTACCCGAACAAGCTCACCGTCTTCCATGGAACCAACGCGCAACTGGTGCAGCTGATCCCAGATCACGCGAGCCGCTTCGGCAGTATTCTCGGGCTCTGTCTCGGCGTGGACCACGAATACGCCGAGCTCGGTGGGCGTGTAATCGTAAGCGGTAATCGATGACGCAAGCTTTTTCTCGCGAACGGCGCGGTACAATCGGGACGCCCGTCCAGTGGCAAGAACCGCCGCAGCCACGTCGAGGACGGCGGTATCGGGATCCATCGTGCCGGGAGTACGCCAGCCAAAAACGAGCTGGCTCTGCGCGATGTCGCCGGAGAGCTCGCGATAGCGGAAGCCGGTACGCTCTGGCTCCGGGGGTCCGGGTTGCCGAACTGGATCGCCGGGCTTCACATCCCCATACAGCTCACTGACGCCGAGCATCGCGTCGCGCGCGTCGATGTCGCCCGAGATGCTCACGATCGTATTGCTTGGCCGGTAGAAGTTTCGGTAAAAGCCGTTCATCATGTCGCGCGTGAATGCGCGGAGGCCCGGCTCGCGTCCAATGCGCCAGCGTCTCATGCGATGCGCGTCGTGCAGCAGCTCGTAGAGGGTCTCGGTTGCTACGGCGGAAGGGTTGTCCGACTTCCTCTTCGCCTCCTGGATGATGACTTCCATCTCCTTCGCCAGCTCGCGGGCATCAATGACTGAATTGGCGTACGCGTCTGCCTGAATCTCGAGCCCTTTAGCGAAGCTCGACGATGGCAGCACCGTGTAGTACGCAGTGTTGTCGTAAATCGTGTGTGCGTTGAGGTATCCGCCGCTCGCCTTCGTCTCTTTGGCAATGTCGCCAACGCCGCGCTTTTCTGTTCCCTTGAAGAACATGTGCTCGAGTGCGTGCGCCAGTCCGTTCTGCTCGTCCGTCTCATCGAAGTAGCCGGCCTTCACGTAAGTCACGATGGCGACGACGGGCGCCGACCGGTCCTCCTGAACCAGGACCGTCAAACCGTTCGGGAGGACGGTGCGGTGAATGCTCTTCGGGTCCATTTCCTAAAGCGCTGTGCGTGAAGAAAGCGAATTCAAAAGAACGGGTGTGAGGAACTGGTTACTACAAGCTTCAGGCTGAAAACGACAACTGAACGGGTGCGAGGTGTCAGTAGTGTAGTTGCCAGTTGCCAGTTCACGACGTCGGGACTTCACCAAGCGCCATTCACGGCACAAGCAGTAGCTATCACGCCACCGAGGTAAGTCAGGGCGTAGTGAACTGAAAACTGGCATCTGTGCCACTGACAACTCGCACCCGTTCAGTTGCCGTTAATCAGCGAGCGACCCTCGCCGAAGAATGAAAAGCCCCAGCGCAAAAAAGAGCGCACCGTAGCCGAGGAGCCAAACCACATCGCTTATGTCCGCGCGTCCCGTCCCGATCAAGGAGTTTGCCACCTGATCGAGCTTGTGAACCGGAGGCAGCAGCTCTACCGCCTTACTGCGCCAGGTGTGCTGGGCTCCAAATACGTCGCGCAGAATCCTGGCGCCCAGCCAGACGGCGGCGAGGGTGAGCCAGTCGTAACGGGTCGCTACGGATAGAAAAAACCCGATTCCACCCATCGCGATGTAGATAAGCGCGGTGTAGAGCAGATAGTTGACGACACTGAAGCTGGGAAGAATCGTGTGGAGAAGGCTCGAGAGCACGAGCATGGTCGCCATCACGCCAGCCATGTAAACGAAAAACAGCTGTGCGTAATAGACAACAGGATTCACAGGCTTCGAGAACAAAAAGCGGTAGTAGCCAGACTTGCGGTCGGTGGAAACGATGCCATTCAGCGCGATCAGCACGGACAGCGACACGATCGCCGAGGATACCTGTAGCGTGAGCGCCCACACTGGGGTAGTTCGATCGCCGGGCCATTGTGGTCCCATTGCACGGCGCAGAGGTTCGAGCAATACGTAGCCCCATAGGAAGCCGATGATCAGAATCGCTATTCCGCGATCCATGAAAAAATCACGGAACTGCCAGAGGGAGTACCTCGCCAGTCTTCCCCGATTCATTGCGATTCTCCGACCGCTTCCCTGAACTGTTGCTCGAGGACCGAGCGCTCGGGCACGACGCTCGCCACCAAAGCGCCTTTGCTGATCAGATTAGCGAGCGCTGCGTTCAGCTCCTGGATGCTGCGTACCGTTACGTCGTACTCACCGCGGCCCACATCTTCGGCGTGCGGAAATGCGGCGCGAACCAGCTCATGTCCACTCACAATAGTCACTCTGAATCGAGTAATCGCCGGAGCCGCATGCTCGTAACCCGTGCTCACCAGACGCTGGAGTCGCCCTCGATCGATGATTGCGACGCGATCTGCCAGACGCTGCAGCTCGTCGAGGTTGTGAGAAGCAATAATTATGGTGCGCTGGGGGTCCCGCAGATCGTCGACGATGTCGCGAAAGCGCTGCGTCCACACGGGATCCAGTCCATGAGTGGGCTCGTCGAGGACAAGAATTTGCTCATCACGCAGCAGCGCCTGCGCCAGGCCCAGCCGCTGCAAATTTCCCTTCGATAGCGCTTTCACTTTCTTCTCGCGGTGCTCGGCCAGTCCAAGAAGCTCGACGACGTAATCCACGCGACGTGATACCTCCGCATCCGATATTCCTGCCAGCGTTGCGTAGCGGACCAGCGCCGTCTGAGCGCGCCACTTCGGGTTGATTGATATGAGCTCGGACATGTATCCGATTCCATTTCGCTCGACGTAGTGACGCGCCGATATTCCGCCGATCTCCACCGTCCCCGTCGTCGGACGGAGATAACCGAGCATCATTGCGATGAGCGTCGTTTTGCCGGCACCGTTCGGCCCGGCGATGCCGAGGATCTCGCCATCGCCGACCACCAACGAAAACTCCTCGACCGCTCTTACAGAGTTGCCGAGGAGTGATTTGTAGATCTTCCCGACGTTTTTGAATTCGATCACAAGGGAGGTGGCGCTGTCGTCGTTGTCAGAGGTTGCAGGCACGCCTGCCACGGGCCGGTGCCCGCATTGCCGATGAACTTCGTTCCTTCCTGCACGCGATTGAGCCGCATCAGAGTGCAGCCGAGGTAACCTTGCGAGGCGCGATCCTGCGGATTGCCCTGCACTGCGCGGACGAAGAATCTGCGCGCGAGATCGTATTGCTTGCTCGAGAACAGGACGAGTCCCATCTCGCGCAACGCGATCGCGTTCTTGGGCTCGAGTCGCAATGCGGTATCGAGCTGAGCGCGTGCAGTGGCGAGGTCACCTTCCTCGCGCGCCAGCCTCGCGAGAAAGACGTGCGGCGTCGCGGCATTGGGATCGTCTTTCACTGCCTTGGCGAATTCTCCACGCGCCCGCTCGCGCTGGCCGTTTTGCATCGCGTCAATGCCGGCGGTCAAGCTGCTGCTGCTGGAGCCGCGGGCGAAGATCAGATAGCCGCCGACGATGAGCACGAGGACCACCGCGATAACCATCCACACCGACATCGAGAGACCGAGCAATCCACCACGCGTCTCGGCCGCGGCCAGAGCGTGCTGCACCGCGGTTCGTCCGACGCCGACCGCTCCACCACCATTCGGGACCGGAGGTATCGAGCCCGGCGGCGGTTGTTCGATCGTCGGGGGCCCGGAGAATCTTCCGCCGGCGTAACCGGCCGGCTGTCTGTACCGTCCTCCTGCGGAAGGAGGCGCATAGGGCGAAACTGGCGGTGGGGGCGGCGGAGTGGTTGGCTGCGCCGGTCGCTGCTGGCGCGGCGTGTATGCTGCCTGAACGGGACTCGTCGGTGTCGGTCGCTGAACGGGCGTAGCGCCAGTGAGTGCCGACTCGAGGGCTTTGAATCCGTCGACAGCCGCATCGCCGTCGGCTTGCGTCGGTTTATAGCTGGTGCGGTTGGCGCGGTCGCGCGCGGCGAGAAACTCCAACAGCGCATGCGCCTGATCGAGCGTGATCAGCTCCGCCTGACGCGCTGCGCGAATGAGCTGTTGTCCGGTGAGCGATGAATTGCCAACGAGCGTTTGAAGCGCGCTTTCGGCGCCCGCCCACAGATCGATGATGTCGGCCGCCAGATCTTCCGCCGAGCGTGGCGTATTGAAATGAGCCAGCACAGGCCGCACCCCATTCAGTGAGGCGATTGCGGCCTGCGAGTTCTGAGGACTCATCTCAGGATGCGCAAAAGCCCTGCATCCGCGCTACGTCGAATGAAGCTCTCTGCATCCTGCTCCGGTTTTGGACTCTCTTTGAGGCAATTTGCATCGCGCATCTTGTCGACGATTTCTTCCCACGTTCCTTCAAATGTGTTGCCATCGTCGGTCTTGATGCGGTGGGATTCGGGCGCTGTCTTCACGTCGGCGAAACTGGAAAGCAGGGCGCCAAACAGCTCGAGCTGACCCTTCGCTTCCGTCTGAGTCGCGTCGATGTACTTCGCCTCGATTTCGGCCAGCATTTCGTCGATGTCATCGAGATCGCCCGACAGATCACGCAGCCTGTCCTCCCACGGACGGAGCTCCGGATCGTTGTCGCGCAGGCGGTAGATCATCTTCTTCAGCTCGATCAGTCTCCAGATTCCCAACTCGTCCCAGTGGTCCTCGGGAGTGGAGCGATCGAGATGATAAAGCGCAGCCTCGTAATCACCGCGATCGTAGAAAATGTTGCCGAGGTATATGCGCGCTTCGGTGTGATCGGGATCCATCTGCAGCGCTCGGCGAAGCGTCGAGATCGCGGTCTCGTCGTTTCCCAGCCGATGCTCGGCGTAGCCAATGCAAGAAACCGCTTCGGCTGCATCGGGTGTCTGCTGCGCGGCGATCTCGAAGAATTGCTTGGATTCCTCGATCAGGCCTTCGCGAAACAGGGCGCGTCCGATCTGGAGCATCAGCTCCACATCGTCCTGATAACCCAGCTCCAACGTGTGATTGAAGCTGCGGAGCGCGTTTTCGTGTTGTCCGAATTTCAGAAGGGTCTCGCCAAGGCCGGCGAGCGCGTCCTCGTGATCGGGATCGAGAACCAGCGCTTCCTCGAAGCTGCGACGGGCCCAGGCGTAGTCCTCGCGGGCGTGGTGGGCGTAGCCAACCCCTATATGGAGCTCCACCGAGTTCGGATAGAGACCGAGTCCCTCTCTAAGTACGTCTAGCGCCTCATCATACTGTCCTTCGTTGTACAGCTGATGTGCTCTCTCGTCGTACTCTTCAGAACTCAAAAAAGGTGTTGGCATGACTACGCACCCTCCGAGGAGTCGAGTATAAGTCTATTGTACTCTTTAGACACTGCATTGTTCAAGGTCGTAACATCGGGCGTCAACACGGCTCAGGTGACCACCGCAATTTTCTCCGAGAAACGCTGCCAGCTTCCGCTCTCAAGTGCGGTTTCGATCTCTGAAACAGCCAACTCCAGCTCCTCCTCGCTGGTGAAGAAATGCGGGGCAATCCTGATACCAGCGCCGACGCGATAGTCGACCAGTATGTTCCGCGAAAGAAGGTGCTGTGTGACCTCGTAGCCGTGCGGAACATCCAGCGCCACGGTTCCGCCGCGTCGCGCTGGGTCACGTGGCGCGTTGACCTTGTAGCCGCGGGCATCGGCGAGCTCGATCAGGCGAGAGGTGAGGCGGACGCTCTTCGCTCTGATTGCGGCGATCCCGGCGCGCCGCAGAATCTTTGGTCCCTCCGCCGCCGCATACAGGGCAGGAATCACCGGCGTTCCGTTCAGCCACCGGAATGGACCCGCGGTGTATTCCATTTTTTCTTCGAACGCGAACGGGCGCGCGTGCGCCTGCCAGCCAGTGAGCGCCGGCTTGAGCTGGTCGCGGACCGCCGGACTCACATAAAGGAAGCAGGCGCCTGGTCCACCACAAAGCCACTTGAGAACTCCACCAGTGAGAAAATCCGTCTTGCTCCGTTTCACGTCAACCGGCACGACACCCACGGCGTGAAAGGAATCGAGCGAGACGAGCGCTCCGACATCGTGCGCGCGCCTGCAGATCGCATCCGCGTCCATGATGTACGCGCTACGAAAGAGGACATGCGAGACGGCAACCAGGCGAGTCCGCTCGTCGATAGCAGCGAGAAGTTTGTCCGGGTCAATCGTGAGACCATCGTCCGACCGCACCACTACAACGCGGGCGCCAAGACGCTGCGCCATTTCTGCGTAGGCGTAGCGCACGGATGGAAAGTCGAGCTCGGTCATCACGACAGCATCGCGCCCCTTTGGAAAATCGATTGACGAGAGCACCGCCGTCTGCGCGATAGTCACGTTTGGCATCATCACGATCTCGCCATTGCCGGCATTGATCAGCGGCGCGATCTCATTGCCGACTTCGACTGGCTGCTCCCACCAGCCGCGGTTCCACGCCATCACGCCAAGCTCGCCCCAGTCACGCGCGTACTCGGCCAGCTTCTCGGGGACCGTGCGTGGCATCGGCCCCAGAGAATTCGAGACTAGGTACGCGGTCTTCGCGAGGATTGGAAACTCCTCGCGGAAGGCGAGCAGCTGATCGGAGGTGGGCTCCAGGCGCTGCGCGGCCTGCGGGGGCTGCGCGGTTTCCTCTTTCTTCACTCCTGAGAGGTCCTGCTCGAGCTCACAAGCCCTTTCGCGATGCGTCGCGCAGCGACTTGAACTCGGCGTCAGCATTCCAGGTCGGAGCGACTTCGGCGTTTCCGATCGTGACGCCGAGCCGATAGACGATCTCCGCAAGCTGCGCCGCGCCGCGGAGATCGAAATCCGGGCGATATTCGTCCGACGGCTGATGGTAGCGGTGCGCCGTGTAGTCCTCGGCCTGCTGCAGGCCCCACGCTGTGGGGCGTCCGACGTAGTCGGTGCCGCCTCCGATCGACACGGACGGAATTCCCGCTTTGGCGAAGGAGAAGTGGTCAGATCGGTAGAAGTGTCCTGCCTCCGGATGTGCGTCGGGTGAGAGTCGGATTCCTTCAGACTTCACCAGCCTAGCGAGCGTCGGACCGATCGAGCTCTTGTTGTCGCCC
>QHVA01000121.1 GCA_003223425.1 Gemmatimonadota bacterium | reverse complement strand
TCCGAATGCCTTGCGGAAGGAGGAAGAGCCAAGCTGCTCTAAGTACGGCGAAAATCGTCGCCGTCGAAGGAAAGCCGATCAGAACCGAGGTAAGTATCTACTCTCCCTTGATTTCATGGTTTGGCAGGAGGTCTATTTAGCAGATGATTCCCTGCCAAGTCAACCGCGTCAGCGCTCTCGTTACGGTCGTGCTTTCACTTGCGTGCGCACCTGCCGGAACTACCAAACAAGGCACTGAAAGTACGACCGTCGCGCGAGCCGACACCGCTTCAGTCACTGCGCGGCCGGCACAAACCGACTCCATCATTACGCGCGCCGACCTCGCCAGGATTCAGGGCAGCGCCAGCGCGCCACTGTGGGTGATTGAGGTCAGCGACTTCCAGTGCCCTTACTGCAAGCAGTGGCACGACCAGACGTACAACGCTTTTCTCGAACAATACGTGAAGACAGGCAAGGTTCGCCTCGCCTACGTGAACTTCCCGCTTGCCAGCCATGTCTACGCCTGGCCAGCAGCTGAGTCAGCGATGTGCGCGGGCGCGCAAGGAAAATTCTGGCCGATGCACGACGGGCTGTTCGCGACGCAAACCCACTGGGAGGCGACGAGCACGCCAATGGTCGTCTTCGACTCGCTTGCACAGGCTAATGGGTTGGACATGCAGCGCTGGCGCGATTGCGTGAGCTCGGGAAAAATGAAGCCGCTCATCGAAGCGGATCACGACCGCGCCGCGAGAGCCGGGGCGAGCGCGACACCGAGCTTCATGATCGGAGACAAGATTCTTACCGGAGCGCAACCACTGCCGGAGCTGCAGCGAGTGATAGACTCCGCGCTCGTGAAGGCCAGGAAAACAAGTCCGTAAGCGTGAATTCGCTGCTGCGAATTCCTTACGCCTTCGCCGGCCTTGTAACCGACGCCTTTGTCAAAGTAGTCCCCGCTGGCAAATCGAAATTCCGCCGCGGACTCAGTTCTCGGCGCGGACTCGTAGCTCGTTACGAGCGCTGGGCCTCGGCTTCCCGCGATAGCGCTCGGCCTCTTGTCTGGTTCCACGCGCCGTCGGTCGGCGAAGGACTGCAGGCACTTCCCGTCATTGAGCTCGTACACGCGCGACGGCCCGATGCTCAGATCGCCTACACTTTTTATTCGCCGAGCGCGGAACAGTTCGCACGATCACTCAAGGTCGATTTCGCGGACTATCTGCCCTTCGATACTTTCGACCACGCAAGTGCGATCGTAGCCGCGCTACGACCCAACGCTCTGGTTTTCAGCAAGCTCGACATCTGGCCCGCGCTTACCGAGCGGGCTGCGGCTGGCGGAGTTCACGTCGGCGTAATAAGCGCGACTCTTCCGGAATCTTCAGGACGGCGCGGCATTCTTGCTCGAGCATTTCTCGCCGACGCATATCGCTCGATCGACCGCGTTGGCGCTATCGATCACAAGGACGCCGAGCGGTTGCGTGAGCAAGGTGTGAGAGCCGACCGGATTAGCGTTACTGGCGATACGCGGTTCGATCAGGTGTGGACGCGCGCGCAACGTACTGCATCGCCTCTCGTTTCGCAGTTGCGCTC
Organism: Gemmatimonadota bacterium; assembly: GCA_003223425.1. GTDB lineage: Bacteria > Gemmatimonadota > Gemmatimonadetes > Gemmatimonadales > Gemmatimonadaceae > UBA4720. Next base: position 18,073 of record QHVA01000121.1, on the reverse strand, counting down.
CTCGCGTCCTACTCTCGTTGCCGGTTCGACGTGGCCGTCCGACGAGGAGCACTTACTCCCCGTCTGGATCAGAATCCGCGACAAGATTCCCGACGCGCGGTTGATCATCGCGCCACATGAAACAAGCTCGAGGCATCTGCGCCCGATCGAGCGCTGGGCTCGCGCACATGCGCTCAAGCTCTCGCGCCTGGACGCAGCGGATGCCTCGAATGCCGATGTCCTTCTCGTCGATCGCCACGGAATACTCGGCGATCTCTACTCTCTCGCAGATGTGGCGTACGTCGGAGGCGGATTTCAATCTGCCGGATTACACTCGGTGCTCGAGCCGGCTGCGTTCGGCGCGCCGGTGCTGTTTGGCCCACGCAACGAGAAGAGTCGCGAAGCATCGAAGCTCGTTCAGGCTGGCGGCGGAGCGGTCGTTACTGGCAGCGCCGATCTGGCGATTCGCCTCGGCGATTGGCTCGGATCTGTCGCCGCTCGTGACGCGGCGGGTGCTGCGGCGCGCGAGATGGTTCAGAATGGGCTGGGTGCGGCCGAGCGCTCATTCGCGCTCGTTACCGATTTGCTCAGCCGCTGACCGCCGGCGCCGGATGAATCGGTGGCCGATACGACACGCCGCTTGTGCTCGGCCGATGGACAAAGAATCCCTGTACCAGATGCACGCCGAGTGATTTCACCATCTCATATTCTTCCTTGCGCTCGACGCCTTCAGCGATGACCATCGCGCCGTGCTCGTTGGCGAAGCGAACCATCGTCTCGACCAGATTCTGCTTGATGAAGTTCTGGTCGATGCAGTTGATGAGCGACATATCGAGCTTGATGAAATCGGGCTCGAGATTGGCGATCGATCCGAGCCCGGCGTATCCGCTTCCGGCGTCGTCAACCGCGAAACGGAAGCCCTTGTCGCGGAACTCTTTCAGGCGGCCTCGGAATTTGGGATAGTCCTTGATCGCCGTTCTCTCGGTGATCTCGATCACGACGCGGGTTGGATCCTTCACGTTCAGCTCCTTCACATCGAACGAAGGGTCGGCGAAATCGGCGGGATCGACGTTCATGAAGAGCAGCTCGCCATCCTTGAGAAGCTTGCTCATTCCTTCGATCGCGCGCTCGCGACACAGTCTGCTCAAATCCCAGATCAGATCGGATTGCGCCGCAATCTCGAACATCACTTCGGGGCTACGCATGCTGCGGAGATTACCCCGCGCCAGCGCCTCGTAGCCGAATACTTTCTGGCTGTCGGTGATGACGATCGGGTGATACTCGATGTAGAGCCCGCGATTGCGCAGCGTCTCCCGCAAGTCGGCAACTTTTTTCGCCTGCTCCCGGTGCTCGAGGCTTTTCGACGCGTTCGCGGCTTCACGCATTCCGCGATAGATCTGTCGCTCGAGTCTCAGCTTCGGATTGTAAATGACTAATGACCGTCCAACGAAGATGTCGAAGAGAGCAGCGATGTCTTCGCCGTGCACCCGCTCTATCTCCGACGAGACCGCTTCCTTGAGTCCCGCCGTGATCTCGGTGATCTCCGCGTCCGTGGCAGCAGGGGTGTCATCCTGCGGCACGTGAAAGAAAACAAAGTCGTCATCGTTGGGAAACGAGACCATCAGTTTCGAGGAAGCGAGCGGACTCTTGCTCAGAAATTCGCGCATTGCTTCACCGGTGGTCTCGAGGACGCTATCCAGCTTTTCCCAACCGTAGACTTCTTCGACTTTGGAGTAGCGATCGAAGTTGAAGTAGAGGATGACGACTTCGCCCCTGTCCTGGACCGCTTTTCGGATGCTGTCGATTGTTGCGGCTACCGTGGGCAGCCGCGTGAGCGAATCGCGCAGAAGTTGATGATAGTCCACGCTCAGCGGGTGCGAGTGCCGGGGGTGGCGGGGGAGGCGGGGGCGCCGGTTCCGGCGTTGGGAGCGACTAGTTTAACGTTGCGCTCGACGGTGGCTGCGAGCCTTGGCAGCTCGAATGGCTTCTCGACGAAATCATCGGCACCTGTTTGCAATGCCTGCCGCTTGTTTACCCAGTCGTCGAGCGCGGTGACCATTACTACTCTGACGTTGCGGCCGAGGGTTGGATGCTGCTTGATCTCGCGGCAGACCTGCCAGCCATCGCGGCCGGGCATCATCACATCGAGGAGCACCAGCGCAGGCTTTACCTCCTCGAATGCCTTCAGCGCATCATCTCCATTGTACGCGACTGTGATCGGGTAGCCCCGCGCCTCGAGGTAGTCACGAATGATGTGGGCGTTGTCGGGGTTGTCGTCGACCACCAGGATCGGCGGATGAGAGGAGTCTGCCATAAGCGATTGTCTGAAATGGTTTTATGACAATTCGCGGCGCAATTCGCAAGCCAACCGGCTGCGACCTATTCGATGCGGGTCCAAATCAGCATGGTGCCGCACTCTGCCCGATTGGATGCGTATTGCACGGGTGTTTCTTCACGGCTGGCGTAGAACTCGATTCCCTGAATTGTCGACGGTGGAATCGAGTTGATGTTGAAAAGACTCTCGCCGACATCCGACGAGAACACTCGCACGTTATCGATATACACCTGCGAATAGCAGCCCCGAGGAGCTCCCTTCCTTCTATCCATCGCATCCCCGCCGCGTCCGAGTCCCCCAACCCAACGAGAGCTGGCGACGGCGCTCTCGGCGCCATAGCGGTTGACGCGAAGCCCAGGGAGCCTTGAAACTATTTCCCCGAGCTGGCGATCGCTCTGCTTTTCGATGTCCGAGCGAGTTAAGAACGCGCCACCGCCGTGAGCTCGACGATCTTCGAACTCGAGAAACTTTCCGTATTGATTCGCCAACCCGACCACGTTCACCGTGTCGAGAGAAACAGGCGCCGGGAGCAGCGCGAAATCCACGGCGAGCGAGTCCGTTCCCGAGAAGCGAGCGTTGATGGCGATCGGGTTGTAGCCAACCCTGCGGATGATTACGCGGAAGACGCCTTTGGGAATGTCCTTGAAGAAAAATTTGCCGAGCGAATCTGTGCGCACTCCGAGATTGAGCGCGGGGATGGTGATCTCAGCCCCGACGAGCGGAGGAGAGGGATCGCCGTCAGCGAAAACACTGCCAAGAAACACCGACTGGGCGCGAGCAGCGGGGGCGAGGCACACTGCGAGCGTGATCTGAACCCAGACTCGAAGTGTGCTTCTCACTCGACCTCCGCCGCCTAATGCAACGGCACGCTATTTCACTACTAGCGTGCCCTTAGCTCCGTTGGTGGTGCTGGTGAACGTGTACGTGCCCGGGATGGTAAAGAGCCTTGCCTGAGCATCCTTGCCAAACGCGTTGTTGCCCGTGGGCACACTGCACAAAGGCGGATTCGTGCTGCCTGCCCCGCCGGTTCCGATGTTGCCAGAATTGCCCGCCGGCACGGTGGAACCAGAGGGCGCTGTCGGCGCGGCGCCCGCCGCCGTGGGATTGGCGAACGTGACGTTGAAGCAATCGGTGCTGTTCGGCGTGGTCGTCGTAGTAAACGTGTTCGGGAAAAGCGTCGTTCCTACTACTGCCCACGTAACTACAGCGCCTGGAGTGGTGGTGTTGGGTCGGCCCTCCACAACAGCCTCGGTAGCCGAGACGGTGATCGAGTCCGGGAAGAAGATGATTCCGGTTCCCGACGTTGCAGTGGTGATCGAGATGGTGGCGGTGACCGGGTCAGTAATCGTAATTGGAAACGTCGCTGTCTTCGTTACACCGCCAACCGTGTTGCTGGCTGAGATCGTCGCGGTCCCGGGTTTGACTCCTGTCACGATACCGGTAGTGCCGACGGTCGCGACCGACGGATCGCCGCTGAAGAACGCAGGCCGTCCGATTCCGCTGGCGTTGGTTGCGCCGCGCTGTGTCGCGATGGTGGCTCCGCCTGCATCGGTGTAAGTGATTGTCAGAGTATCAGTCGACCCCGCGCCTGCGGTGGCGCGCGAGGACGTAAGCGTCATTCCCGCAACCGCCGGCGGCGTCGCACCCGCGGCGAGAACGGTAACCGGCGTCGTATCCGCGAGCGTTACGGATGGAATGCTTGTCCCGCCGGGAATGTTCTGAAGTGTGCCGATAATGTTGGCCGTTCCCGCTTTGGCTTGCGCGGTTACTACTCCATTCGGATCAACCCTGGCTACGGTCGTATCCGTCGAGCGGAATGTGGTGACTCCATTCACACTGATCGGATTCCCTGGAGCTAGAGGGTTGCAGCCTGCCGCGGGGCAGCTGGCATCGAAGGCCGTGACTGTCAAGGTCTGCGTACCGCCTTGAGCCAAAGTGATCGCCTGCGGGTCAACTCTGACGGCATAGAATTGGGAGACGTTGAGCACCTCGGTCATTTTGTCGTTGTTACACGCCACAAGGACCGCTGCTGTAGCAAGAAGACAAAGTTTCTTCATTAGTTGCATCCTAGAGATAGGAGGATGGTGTGGGTCCTACGGATTCCGATCGAGGCAGCCGTGAAACTGCGGGTTGTTCTGTTCCGCCAGTGGAATGATCAGGAACTTGTCGGTCCCGTAGAAGCCGCCCTTATAGTAAGGCCCATTTGGGAAAACGCTGTTCTCGGCGCGGCCAAAGCCTCCTTCGCTCACCGGACGCACGAGTCTGCGCAGATCGGCGAGGCGATGTCCCGTGCTCCACAGCCAGAATGCGCGCTCTCGAAAAAGAAGATCCTCGCGACCAGTCTGAGTCACCGGATCGACGAGAGGGGGCAGCGAGCCACCGGCTGGAACAGTCGGGCAACCGGAAACCTGCGTTGTCGCAGAGCATGGATCGGATGGCTGCTTGAACGTGTTGAAGTTGGCCCGCAACTGATTCAGCTTGTTCATGAATGTCACGGCATCGCCCGTTCTCAACGCCACTTCTGCTTCGATCAACCGGGCTTCTGTACCCATGGCGATGCCGATGTCCGATTCACGCGTGGGCCACACCAGCTGAACCAGGAACGTCCCTGGACCGAAATTGTTGTCGAACGACGTAGTGCGAGTCTGATTGGGATCGAACGTTTTGCACGCCGCGCTACCGCCAATGCAGATCGGAACACGTGGGTCGTTGGCGTCGCGAGGGTTGAGACCTAACGGACCCTCGTTATTGGCAACCATCCAGCGTCCGGCGCTGTTGTTCAGTGCCCAGATCTGATTGTCCTGAATCACCTGGGTGTAGAACATCGAGAACCTGAAGTTATCCGGCACGGCTGCAGTGGTGATCGTGGTGCCGGCGCCTGCGACGTCGCCCAAATCGAGCTGGGCTCTCGCCTTTTCGATTCCGGACAGCCACTTCACGGTATCGGCGCGGGCATCGCCAGCGGGCGCGTTCTGCACCGCCGTGTCAAAGCTGGCCTTTGCACGCGTGTAGATCTGGACGTTCGTCTCTGGATCGCCATAGATGATATTGTTCTTCTCATCCAGAGCGCTAATCGGAGAACCATTGCAGAAATTCTCGGCAATCGTCATCTCCGCCCATCCGCGGACCCAGTACATCTGCCCGACATCGGAGATGTTGTTGGGTTTCCATTGGCGGAGCACTGGGATCGCTTGAATCGCCGCGACTCGCGTGCGGTTGAGTCCGCGCGCTTCGAGGGTCATCGCTGTATTCGGCTCGGTGATCGAACGTGAGTCTGCTTCGTCGCGCTGCACGAACGTGTCAGTCGACCGCCATTCGTCTGCGACGACGCCGCTGAAATGAAAGATGCCTTCGTTCAGCGATCCACTTCCCTGAAGTCCACCTGTCACATCGGACAGCCGTGTCAGCGCGCCGAGACGGAGCGCTTCTGCGGCTTCAGCGGAAGCCACATTGGACGGATCGATGATGTCAGGATCAGTTACGGTAAGAATTTTATCTCTGCTGCACGCCGTTAACGCCGCTGCGGCGAACATAGCCGACAGAGCTACTTTGAGGCGGGCCCGATGGTTCACGTTTGCCATTGTTTGTCCCTATTGGTAAGCGCTAGCGCGCGTCAAAAGCCTAGGTTGAAACGGAGCGTCACATACCGTGGTGGCGGAACCGCCTGGAATGGATCCTGTACTTCAGTGCTGGCAGGTGATCCGCCAGGGGCGGTCACCGCTTCTGGATCCGTTCCAGTGTACTGCGTCCAGGTCTTCAGATTGCGGCCCGCGATGGTAGCGCTCAGCCTATTCCCCGGCATGAACCGGTGCTCGAGCCAGCTCTTTGGCGCATTGAACGTGAGCGCGAGCTCACGAAGCTTCGTGTAGTCGCCCTTCTCCCAGAAGCCGCCCTCCGTCCGCAAAGGATGATCGCGCAGCGCGACTACCCTCGCCTGCTCCCACAGCGGGGCCGCCGGGTTTGCTAGTCCACTGCAATTCAAGCGTTGGTTGCAGCGGATGCGTTCATTGGAATTCTTGATCCAATAGCCGCCTTTGTGATCGAACTGGGCGGTAAGCCGGAACTTGTTATTCCAAAAATCGATGCCTGGCGTAAAGCTCATTTCGACATGCGGTGACGAGCGTCCGATGAACAGAGCGGAGTCACTGACCACGATTTCGTTGGCCGTGAGGATTCCGTCGTTATTGAAGTCGGTAAAGCCAAGGATTCTGCGCTGCCAAACGCCGAAGAGCGGGTATCCGGGCACTTCACGAATGTCCGCACCGATGATCGGCGGCACGTTTCCGAGACTTACAAGCTTGTTGTTGTTGATTGCGTAGTTCAGCTGCGCGTCCACGCCGATCATCGCGCGCTGGAGAAGCTGACTGCGCAGGCTGGCCTCGAAGCCACTGTTCTGCACGGAGCCGAGATTCTCGAACCGTGAAGTCGTCTTCTTCTTATAACCTGTGAGGGTCACCGACGCGCGGTTGTCGAACATGTCCACATCCATACCGGCCTCGAACTCGCCAGCGCGTTCCGGCTTCAGGTCGGGATTTCCGATGGCACTGAATATCACCGCTGCTGTTCCTTGGTCCTGAACGTTGGCGGTCGTGCCGACGAAGAACCGCGTGGCGTCATTGGAGCCAGGTGAGTTACCCGACTGCCCAAAAGCGGTACGCAGCCGGACCTGGCTGAGGAATGCGGGCTTCGGGAAGAATGGTTCCTCCGAAACGATCCAGGAAACGCCACCCTTGGGATAGAACGCCGACGACGTCTTCGTACCGAACGTGCTGTTATTGTCTACTCGGAACCCTCCGGTCACGAAAAGGCGATCTCGTAGCGCAAATGTCTGTTCGAAGAAAGTGCCCGCGTTGACTTTGTAAGTCGACGATTCATCGGCACCGGGAACGGCTCCCGCGGTCACAGTTGTTGCTCCGGGCGGAAGAATGGAAGAGAAAGCGCCATTGCGCGCGAAAATGCTGCGGAAATACTGCGCACCAAACGTCGTCTTCGAGGAAACGGCGTCAGACAAGTGGAACTGACCCGTGCCGCTCGCATCGAACGTGTACTGGAAGAAATTCGTGCGGTTGTTTGTCTTGAAACCGAGCCGGCTGCTGCCGAAATCGGAGCACTGGCCCTGCCGGCAAAGGTCGGCATCGACACGATTGACGAAGTCGACTCCGAAGTTACCACGGGTCGTCAACCAACTAAGCGGCCGCCAGTTCGGACTGATGCTGCCGATGAAGCGGTTGATGTCCTGGCTAACAGTTTCTTGGAAGATGTCGCCCGGCGTAAAGGCTCTATAACCCATTCTGAACAGAGTCGTCCCCGAGATGAACCCGTTCGTCTTGTAACCAGGGCCGCCATAAGCGCTCGACGTAAGACCGGTGGTGTTGTTTTCAGTCTGAGGAAGACGCTGAGCGCTAGAGATGAACGCAGTGGAAACCGCGATGTCGGCCAGCGGAGACAATTGCACATTGACGTTTCCGCGGAAAGTGGCTCGCGTAAGGGCGTTCGGCCTCAGCTGCTCGCCCGGAATGAAGCCGCCGTTCTTGGTGAGCATTCGCTCGATGTCAAACTGCGGAACTTTGTAAACCCCCTGCTCCCCGGCGTAATTCCCCTGCAGGAAGTAGCGCAGCGTCTCGGAGCCGCCCGATACTCCCGCGCCATACTCTTCCTGATAAGCGGGGGCAAGAGGTGTGGTTTCCTTGTCAGCAAAAAGATTGAAAGCTGCGACGCTGTCGAGGACGCACGTGCCGAGCGAGACGTTGGGCAACGAGCAGTTACCGAGAGCGGTCGTACGGAGCGCGCCGGTGCGAGAGTGACCGAACAAGGTATACGCGGTCGGATAGGTGTTGTGGTCGCTGATGCGGCCGTGCTGCAGGTAGGTGTCCCATCTTGCGCCGCCGACGCGGCCACGCTTCGTGGTAATCACGATTACGCCGTTTGCGGCGTCGGTTCCGTACAGCGTCGAGGCCGATGGTCCCTTCACTACCTCGACGCTCTCGATCTGGTTCGGATCGATGTCGCTTAGGCGACTCGGATTTGATCCGCCGATGCCGATACTCGACGATCCCGTGGCGCTTTCCATTCGAATTCCGTCGATAATCACGATCGGATCATTGCTGAGCGAGAGACTGTTGACGCCACGAATGCGAATTCGCTGACCAGTTCCGCTCATCGTTCCGGCCAGAACTTCGACTCCCGGCGCTCTCGCGTTAAGAAGATCCGTGATGTTCGTGACTGGCTTGGTCTCGACGGTCTGCACGGCGTTGATTCGCGGGATGTCATTTCCAACCTCCGCTTTTCGCTGCTCGCCGGTCGCAGTTGTCACAACTTGCTCCAGCTGGATCGCGGTAGGGGCGAGGGTGAAGTCCAGTGTCGCCGATCCGCCCGCGGGAACAGTGACCGCAAGCTTTTGCGCTGCGTGCCCGAGCGCCAGGACTCTCACTTCCTGCGCGCCGGCCGGTGCGCCGCGGATGATGTAGCTGCCGTCATCTCTCGTTGGCACCGAGATTCCAGTTCCGACGACTGTCACACGCGCGTTGGGGACAGGACGGCCCGTGCCTTCCTCTCGCGCTACGCCGGTAATTGTGCCTGTGGTTCCCTGAGCGATCGCCAGCACCGGGCTGAACACGGCAATTGCGACCGACACGATCTGACGAAGACGAATCATTTCCTCGTTACCTCTCCTGTCAGTATGGTCAAGCTCGCGCACTTGGTCAGGACAATGCGAAACCACAGGGAGGACATGCCTGCCTGGCTCGCCGGGTTTATAATTGTCCGCACCGGGTGAGGCGGGGCGCCTCCCCGCGTAAATACTAAGGGGCGAATTAGACGCACGCCAGCGTGTCCTGTTTGAAGGAGCGCGAGTTTCCCGCTGCCGCCGCATGTCCTCCGGCGCGTCCAGCTTGACAACGCTCGTCACGCAGTAGAACGTGGTCAAGGTAGATACCTGCTCGAGGATTCGTATGCGCATCGGCAGCTTTCTCGTTCTGCTCTGCTCTCTCGTTTGTGCATCTTGGATCGACGCTCAGGATCGCCCGGCGCCGAAACTCGTCACCATCGAAGGCCTCGTCGTCGACGGCACCAGTCCGGTGCCCAGCGCCGAGGTTGGTCTTTCGCTCGAGGGCCTGAACCAACTCATGGTTCGGTCGGACAATGACGGCCGATTCACATTTGCCAACGTTCCGCTGGGCCCGGGCAAGCTGACCGTCAGGCGAATGGGCTACCGAGTGCGGACGATCCCGCTGGACATGTTCAAGGTGAACGCTGGCGAGCCGTTGAAGGTCGATCTCGAGAGCCTCGCAACCGATCTCGATACGGTCACGGTCGACGCGATGGGTGGCAGAATGGAAGAGTTCTACTATCACAAGCAGACGAGCAACTTCGGCTACTTCATCGATCAGCGCGAGATAAAAAAACGCGCTCCGAGATTTGTCAGCGAGTTATTCCGGACGATTCCTGGCGCGCGCATCCAGGTGTCCCGTCGCATCGGGAATACGGTGACTCTGCGCGGGTGCCAACCGCGCATCTGGGTTGACGGCGTGAAGATGCAGGACACCGAAGTCGACGAGGTCGCGAACGTCGAAGAGGTGGCGGCGATGGAGGTGTACCCCTCGTGGGCAGGAACGCCGCCTCAGTACATGGATCGAGAGACGCGAGCGTGCGGGACCATCGTGATTTGGAGTCGCAGGCAATAGAACTTACAACTACGAGCTCCAAGCTGATAACTGCAACTGAACGGGTGCGAGTTGTCAGTGGCAGAGATGCCAGTCTGTCAGTTCACTACGTCGGGACTTCACTGGCGCCGTTCAAGGTACAAGCAACTGCCTGTGTCCTGAATGCCACTTAGGAAAGTCCGGGCGTCGTGAACTGATTAGCTGGCAACTACGCTACTGACGCCTCGCACCCGTTCAGTTGCAGTTATCAGCCTGAAGTTTGTAGTAGCCAGTCCATTCAGTTGCAGTTCAAAAAAAAAAGCCCCTCGATTTCTCGAGGGGCTTTTCTTCCCTAAAATGAATCCTCGGCCTACGGCGCGGGCGCGCTTCCTCTCAACCCGCAAGTGAACGTCGTCGGGTACGTCGGTGCTGCAGCTGAATTCGTGTCCCAGTACATCCGGGTCTCGAAAGCATCTGCACCCTGCTGCGCGATCGCAGCAGTCAGGTTTGCTCCGTTTACAGAACGCTCCGTCGTCGAGTACTGCAAGCGACGCGGAATGTTGGCTCTGCTTGCGTTTGCTCCCGGGGAGATGGTGTATGGCACACAGGTACGGCGCCATTCAGCCCACGCGGTGCCTCCGTCAGCGTAAAGCGCCAGCCACTTCTGCTGTGCGATGCGAACGAGTCCGGTCGTGCCGGCCACGTAAACGACATTCGGATCCGTGAGATACGCTGCAGCTTGGGCGGCCGTTCCACCCCACTGCTCGATCGATGCCGTTACGCCAGCTACATAAAACGCAGCTGCCTGCGCTGGTGTCAGACCACCCAGGCCCCGATTTGCTGCCTCGGCCTGGATGAGCGCGACTTCCGCATACGTCATCAGGAACGACGGGAAGCTGTTTCCGGTTCCACCGTAGAAACCATAAGCAGTGTTGCCGGGGAACATCTGCGCAGTGATACGTGACGAGCAGCAGATGTAAACCGCCGCCTTATCCGCGGTCAACGCGTTGGGAGCGCCTTTGTAGGTACCATCATCGGGGCTCGGCTGCGCGTAGAGCGAAATCCTCGGGTCGTTGAGCGACTTCATCAAGTTGATGAGCGCGAGCGAAACGCGGTTGTCATCGCGCGTCGAGAAGAAGTTCGCCCATGGGTTGTTGTAAACGCCGTCGCCTGGCCAGCTAAGCTCGGCGTTGTCGGCGTTGGATTGAAGAAGTCCGCCCGGCGCGGTGAAGGCCGCAGTGAGCTGAGTATTCGCGGTGGCCGGATCCTTGTTGACGAGAAGAAGCGCCAGTCTCGCCCGCAGTGAATTGGCGAAACGCTGCCATTTCGTGAGATTGCCGCCGTAGATCGGGTCGCCGCTTCCAAGATCCCCCGCGTTCGCTCCGGCTGCAGCGATGTCCTTGCTAACCTTATCCAGCTGCACGAACAAATCCGCGTAGATGTCTTTCTGCGCGTCGTACTTCGGCGCCAGACTTCCGCCGGTCTGATCCCCCTTCAGTGCATCGAAGTAGGGAATGTCACCCCAGGTGTTCGTAAGATACGAGAAGCTCCACGTCCTCATAGCGAGCGCGGGAGCATAAATCCCGGCTTGGTTCGCCGCTTCACCCTTCTGGATGACCTTGGTCCAGTCCTCGAGGTGGGTGATGTACGGATTATCGAAGAACCCCGCCGTGGACCCACCGGTGAGACGCGTGTATCGATCCTCGTCTGGGTACTGAACTTCAGCGAGGTGCTGAACAATGAACTCCGTGGCGCGGAGATCGTATCCACCGAACCATCGACCGACGGCGTCGACCGTCGCCGTCGTAAAGAGCGTCGACGCCGGAACGTCCTCGGGACTGTTCGGATTTTTGTTGAGATTGGTCAGGTTATCCGTGTTGCACGCAGCTACGCTGAGCGCGACCGCGAGTCCGGAGCCGACCGTTAGAATTCTTTTATTGATCATGTGTCCTTGATCTCAGTAAGGGCCGGTTACGGCGTGACACGGAAGCTGATACCCCAGCTCCGCGTGTTGGGTAGCGCGCCGAATTCGACACCCTGGAAGTTCCCGATGGTATACGAGAATTCAGGATCGATGTTCGGCACCGATGTCCAGGTGTGCAGATTGCGCCCGGTAATGGCGACGCTTACAGCGCGGGCATTGAAACGACTCGCCCAGCTCGCCGGCAAATCCATTCCGAAGCGAAGCTCACGCAGCTTCACGTAGCTCGCATCGTAGATGTAAGGCTCGGTTACCGGGAAAATGTTTTGGAAGTACTGCTCCGCCGTCACGTTGATCGTATTGGGCTGGCCCGTATTGATGTCGATGCCGTCGATAACAACTCCTGGGTCATTCCAATCGTTTTCACGTCCGCGCAACGACTCCTTGGTGACACCTGAGTAATCGCCGAAGAAGTCTGTGATGCTGGCAATTTGTCCACCGCGGCGAATGTCGAGCAGCCCACTCACCGTGAAACCCTTGTAGTTGATCGTATTGCTCCATCCGCCCGTCCAGTTCGGCTGAATGTTGCCGAGGACCTTGCGGGGACCAATGACGGTGAGGCCGCCATCAGTGTAGATCTTGCCAGTGGCCGAATCCCGGAGGAAGCCGTACGCGAAGATTGAGCCGTAAGGCTCGCCCTGTCGCGCTTCGATGTTGGTATACCAGGTGCTGCCGATAACGAAGGTCTTGATACCAGGAGCGAGCTCGTCGACCATGCTCTTGTTGTGAGAGTAGTTGAACGTCGACGTCCACTGTGCCCCGTTCTCGAGCTGTATCGGCGTAACCCCGAACAGGAAGTCGACGCCTTTGTTGCTGATCTGACCGGCGTTGACCGCCTTCGACTGGAAGCCCGAAGTCCCCGAGACTGGGATCGTGAAGATCTGGTTGTGCGTCTTCTTGTCGTAAATGCTTCCATCGAAAGTCACTCGTCCATCCAGGAACGCCAGCTCGAGTCCGAGCTCATTCGACTTCGTCGTCTCGGGCTTCAGATCCGGATTGGCAATGAAGTTCTGCAGCGTGAACTGCGGCGATCCGGCAAACTTGGTGGACAGACCGTTGTACGTCGTGCGCAGCTGGTAGGGATCAGCGTCGTTCCCAACGCGAGCAGTAGAAGCGCGCAGCTTCGCATAGGTGAGGATGTTTCCCTTTATCGCCGGCAGCGCGTCGGTGATGACGACCGACGTGTTAACGGACGGATAGAAGTAGGAGTTCTTTCCCTTGGGAAGCGTCGAAGACCAGTCGTTTCTCGCCGTTCCTTCAACGGTCCACCAGTTGTACAAAGTCAAAGCGGCGGAGCCGTAGACGCTGTTTACCTGGCGCCGTGAAAGGAACTGATTGAGCGTTGGCGTCACCGCCGCATTTGAAACGTTGTAGATGCCGGCGACGGACAGACCCGTGGTTCCGGTGCTGTTATTCTCGAAACGCTCTCTGCGTACCGTTCCGCCCAGTGTCGAATTCACAGCGAAGCGGCTGCCCAGCGGCCTGGCGATGGTGAGCAGCAGGTCGCTGCCGTTGGCGTTGCTATAATCGGCGTTTGCCCAGAACCCGCCGTGGTACTTCTGATCGATGCCACCTGATCCGGGGATGAAATCCTGGATGTTGCCCTCACCGAAACGCTCATCGATGCCGAGCCGGTAAATATCCGAGCCTGTGCGGGCAATCAGGTTTCCGCCTTCAAAGAGCTTGTAGTTCGCGGAGACCGTGCCGATGAACCGATCCCGAATGTCCTGAATCGGGTTCTCGTACATTCTCCAGAACGGATTGTTGTGGAAGTTGTAGTTCCAGTTGAACTCGCGGTTTGGCGGACCGTTGTTGATAAGCGCGCCCTGCTGATAATTGCGCAGCGCGTTCATGTCGACCTGCCGGCCGAACCAGACGAACGTCTCGAGAATGCCGGTGTTGTACCCGGTACCCGGACGATTCATCGCGACGTTGTGGATGTACTGCAGCGTCGCGTCGGTGCTCAGACGATCAGTGACGCGCAGCGACCCGTTGAGCAATCCAGAAGTCTTCTGGAAATTGTTGTTCGGGATGTACCCCGTGATGTTGTCCCTGCCAAGCGAGACACGAGCGCTGGCGCGATCGTTTCCACCGCTGAAAGCAAGCGTCGTCGATCTGGTGTGACCGGTGTTGAAAAAGCTTTCGACGTTGTCGGGGTGGGCGATCCACGGCGTAGCCACAGTTGGGCTGGTGAACTGGAGGCACGGTGCCGACTGATCGTAGGTCGTTGTGTTCGGAATGAAGGTGCAGCCTGTCGTACGGCCATCGAGCTTCGGGCCGAAGCTCTGGTCTGCCCAGTCATTCACGCCATTGCCGGCTCCATCGAAGTATTCGAACTCGCCACCGGCGCCCTGACCATAAAGATTCTGGTAGTTAGGCAGAATTGATGGCTTGTCCCAGGTGTAAGTCGTGCTGATTTCCGTGCGCGACCGGTTTCCGCTGTTCGCGCCCTTTTTGGTGGTGATGACAATCGCTCCATTTGCCGCTCGCGAACCGTAGAGCGCAGCCGCGTTGGGTCCTTTCAGGACCGAGAGCGTCGCAATGTCATCCGGGTTGAGGTCGGAGATCGTGCTTCCGAAATCGTAGCCACCGCTCGGATCGCCGCCGCGGCCCCGATTCGTCACCGGTGCGCCGTCAACGACGAAGAGCGGCTGATTGCTACCCGTGATGGAGTTCGAGCCACGTATCACGATGTTGGTCGATCCACCCTGAGTTCCCGAGCTTGTGATCTTCACGCCGGAAACTTTGCCCTCGATCTGCTCGACGAGGTTGAGCGCCTTCGTCTGATTCAGCTCGCTGGAGCTCAGTTGCTGCTGCGCCGTTCCGAGCTGGCTCTTCTCTCGTGTGAGACCAAGAGCCGTGACGACTACGCCTGTTAGCTCCGTCGCTGCAGCCGAGAGGCTGAAGTTCTGGTTTACCGCTGTGCCGCTTAGCGTGATCGAAGCCGAGCTTGGCTGATAGCCGAGGCGTCGAGCAAGCAATGTGACCGTCGTGCCATTGGCCGACGCGGGAGCGGTAAATGTGAACCGGCCCGTTTCATCCGTGAAGGCGCCAACGCGCAGAGTCGCAATGCTCACGCTGGCCCCCACGATTGGCGTTCCACCCGTGCCAGTCACCTGGCCACTGATGGTCGTTCCTTGCGCTTGAGCGAGTGCCGGAGCCAGTCCGAACACGACGCCCGCAACCGCAAGGAAGCGAGAAATCTTACCTGTCATTCCCATACACACCTCGCAGAAAGTGAAACTGGATGGGACATGTCGCGTATTGCGCGAGCGGTCTTGTCGATCGCTCCCGCGCAGCGACTATGTTGGCTGCATGCGTACGTTCGCGCGAACGGGACGGACGAGGCGCGCCGCCGATGCAGTGGACAAATTCCCGAGAAATCCCCCAGCCCGGGGATCCTCGGGAAAAAGCCTGATATTGCCGTAACTTAGGCCACTTGCAACAAATAAGTCAACCAAGCCGGGAACACACGTTCTTGGCGGTGTGTTGGATTGCGCAAGAAGTGCGGAGCGATTGGTCGGCACCGACCGATCGAGGCGGTCAGGTCGCCGTGGCTTTCTCGGTGACGACGCGGACCTGATTGTTCAGCACCTGCATGAAGCCGCCACTCACATTGAAGCGGCGACCAGAGCCTCCACCGAGACGGAGCTGACCCTGACCGAGCAGCGCCATCAACGGCGCATGACCGGTGAGGATTCCGACCTCACCGTCGTACGCCGGGGCCACGACAGCATCCGTCTCGCCCTCGAACAGCACGGCCTCCGGGGAGATCACCGATACCTTGAGCATCGTTTACGCGTTCGAGAGCTTCTGCGCGGTCTCGACTACTCCGTCGATGCCGCCCTGCATGAAGAACGCCTGCTCCGGATACTGATCGAATTCGCCGGCGACAAGCCGCTCGAACGAGGAGACCGTCTCCTCGAGCTTCACATACTGTCCCTTGATACCAGTGAACTGCTCGGCGACGGCGAACGGCTGCGACATGAAACGCTGAATCCTGCGCGCTCTTCCCACGACAAGCTTGTCCTCTTCGGAGAGCTCGTCCATGCCGAGAATCGCGATAATGTCCTGCAGCTCTTTGTACCGCTGCAGAATGCGCTGCACATCGGTCGCTACCTTATAGTGGCGGTCTCCAATGAACTGCGCGTCGAGAATTCGCGATGAGGAAGCGAGAGGATCGACAGCAGGATAAATACCGAGCTCCGTGATAGCGCGCGACAATACCACGGTCGCGTCGAGGTGGGCGAACGCAGTCGCCGGCGCCGGGTCGGTGATGTCGTCGGCGGGAACGTAGATCGCCTGCACCGACGTGATCGATCCGTTCTTGGTCGATGTGATCCGCTCCTGCAAATCGCCCATCTCCGTCGCCAGTGTCGGCTGATAACCGACAGCGCTCGGCATGCGGCCGAGTAGAGCCGATACTTCGGAGCCCGCCTGCGTGAAACGGAAAATGTTGTCGATGAAGACCAGCACGTCTGCGTTCTCGACGTCGCGGAAATACTCGGCGACAGTCAGGCCGCTAAGACCTACGCGAAGTCTCGCTCCGGGCGGCTCGTTCATCTGGCCGTAGATGAGCGCGGCCGAATTGAGGACGCCCGACTCCTTCATCTCGAGATAGAGGTCGTTTCCTTCGCGAGTGCGCTCGCCAACGCCGCAGAACACCGACTTTCCGCCGTGCCCCTTCGCGACGTTGTTGATCAACTCCATGATGACGACTGTCTTCCCGACGCCGGCGCCGCCGAAGAGTCCGATCTTTCCACCCTTCACGAACGGCGCGATGAGATCGACGACCTTGATGCCTGTCTCGAAGATTTCAGTCTTGGGCTCGAGGTTCGCAAACTCTGGCGCCGGACGATGAATTGGCCAGCGCTCGACGTTGTCTGGAATCGCCGGACCGTTGTCGACGGGGTTGCCAAGCACGTTGAGAATCCTTCCGAGGGCCGCTTCGCCAACCGGAACCTTGATCGGACCGCCGGTGTCCTCGACGTTCATGCCGCGCACGACGGCGTCGGTGGACGACATCGCCACCGCGCGCACCTGGTTGCGCCCGATGTGTTGCTGCACTTCCACGGTGACATCGATATCGACGCCCGAATCGGACTTCTCGCGAATGCGAAGCGCGTTGTAAAGCTCGGGCAGGTGCTCGGACTCGAACTCGACGTCGAGCACTGGGCCGATAACCTGCACCACCCTCCCAATGTTTGCTTTTTTCTCTTCGGTCGGGCGCGGCTTTTTTCTCTCCGTGCGGACGGCTGTAGCCATGATTATCCCTTATCCCTGTAACGCAGCAGCACCGCCGACGATCTCGGCGATCTCCTGCGTGATCTGCGCCTGGCGGGCGCGGTTGAATGTGCGGCGTAGAACGTTGAGCATCTCACCCGCGTTGTCGGTCGCGTTCTTCATCGCCGTGCGCTGGGCGCTCTGGAATCCAGCTTCGTTTTCGACGAGCGCGCGGTAAACCGAGTTACGCACGTACGAGGGAAGAAGCTGACCGAGAATCACTTCGGCCGACGGCATCAGAATGTAGTCCGGCTGCGGACCCTTTCGCTCGGGAGGCGTTACCGGCAACACCAGTTGCGATGTCGGCGGAGTCGAGAGCGCCGAGTTGTATCTCGAGTAGATGACATAGACGGCGTCTATCTCGCCCGACGCGAATCTCTCAATCAAGCCATCGACCAGCTCGGCGGCGTTGGCAACTGTGGGTTGCCCGGTGATGTCCGTGCGGCTCGAGGCGACTGCGCGGCCGATGTAGCGGAAGTAACCCAGTCCCTTCTTGCCAACGACGTGGAGCTCCTGCTCGACACTCTGTTCGCTGAGGCGCGCAAGGAGACTGCGCGCTTCCTTGAGAAGATTGGCGTTGAACGCGCCCGCCAATCCGCGGTTGCTGGTGAGAAGAATGACGGCTGCCTTCTTTGTCGCAGCTGGTTGACGCATCAGGGGGAAGCGCTCGGCCAGTTCCGGCGTGTAGAGATTCGCGATCACTTCAGTGAGCGAATTTGCATAAGGACGCGCGGCGACGACGCGATCCTGCGCGCGCTTCATCTTGGACGTGGCCACCATTTCCAGCGTCCGGGTGATCTTCCGCGTGTTCTCGACGGACTTGATCCGTCCCTTCAGCTCACGACCCTTGGCCAT
>QHVA01000213.1 GCA_003223425.1 Gemmatimonadota bacterium | reverse complement strand
AGCGCGCACATCCATTGTCCCTCGCGTTTTACCCAGGTGGAGGAATCTGCTGCATCAAGCGTCACCGACTTACCCTCGACGGTCAACAACTCCTTGACCTTGTAAGCGACAATCGCGACGTCCTCGCTGAGGACGCGCACCTGCACATCGCTCAGCGTGAACTCATGCAACGTCCATCCGCCGGCCTGCAGCATTCCTGCGAAAGCGTCGCGGGTGATGCGCGCGACACCCTGGGCTCCCGTAACGATGCAGGTGTCGTCGGTGAGACGCATCGCTGCCGCCACGTCTCTGTCCTTGATCGCCTGCCAGTACTGCTTCTCGCAATTCAGCAACTGGGCTTCGATGGGTCCTTCTGGCATGCTCGTTCCTGTCAGAGTCCGGAAATAGATTGCCTCAGAGTCACGCTATCATCAAGCGTACACCTCAGAGCAGCAACAGACCCCGCTTCACTCCGGTTGCTACGGCCTCTGCGCGCGTAGCGACTCCGAGCTTGTCAAAGAGAAGCTCCAGATGAGTTTTGACGGTGTTGGTGGAAATGCCAAGGCGTGCCGCGATCTGCTTGTTCACGAGGCCGTCAGCCAGTAGAGCGAGGATTTCCCGCTCCCGATTGCTAAGCGTGGTGCCGACGACTTCACCGCTCGTTGGTTGACGGCCGGTAGGCGACAGTTCAGCGCCGCGCGCGACGAGAACGATATCCGCGGAAGGCGGAACGCCGGCGCTCGATGCCGCCACACCAACCACCTCGAAATCATCACTGGCCCGCAACGCCGCAGCCAGCGATGAGCGCAACTTCTCCGATGATGCAACGATCGCGATGCGCGTCATCGTCGCGCGTGATTGCTAAGCCGCTCGCTGCGAGAGCGCTTGCTCCACGAATTGCTGAGCCAGTGATGCTGGCACTGCGACGCCGAGTCCGTTGACAACCATGCTGTTGATTCCGACGAGCCGTCCTTCGGCATCGACGAGCGGCCCCCCAGAATTACCCGGCGCGAGCCGTACATCCGCGACGATCCAGCGCGGCGATTTAGCTCGATCCCGTGTGACGGTGTGTACGACGCCCATCGCCAGTGAGTCACGAATTCCGAGCGGATGCCCGTGCGCAAATACAAGCTCTCCGGCGCGGAGTGTTTCGGGATCGCGGAGCTCGAGCAGCGGTCCGCTGACCGAAGGCGCCGCGAGAAGAGCGAGGTCATGATGAGGATGGTACGCGAGTGCGCGTGCGTCGCGCCACTTCCCATCGGCGTCGACCCGTAGCCCCGTGCCGCGTCTGATGCAGTGCGCGTTGGTGACGACGAGTCCCGCCCCGCCCCAGATGATACCAGTTCCACTTCCGCTGTCGCCGCTTCGAACTTCGACGACCGCCTGCCGCAATAGCTCCGCTAGTCCGTTGACATTAGATGACACGCTCCGTGCCGATCCCAGCATCGAGATATTCATTCCTGCCCCCCTTCTCCACGGTCCGCTGGGGTGACTGAGACGGACTTGATGGTGCCACCTCGCAGCACCTTGAGCGAGACTTCGCCACCAGCCGAGACGTTGGACAGCGCGTCGAGCAAGTCGTCGGGGCGGGCGAGTGCTTGCCCGTTCGCGTCGAGCAGCAGATCACCGAGCAGAATTCCAGCTTTCTCCGCCGGTGACGAGTCCGCTATCGACACGATCAGCAGACCGCTGTCGTTGCCGAGTCCGTGCTGCTTCACGAGCGAAGCCGACAGTGCGACAGGTTGAACGGCGACGCCGATGAATGGTCGGCGAACGTGGCCCCGCTCGAGCAGCTCATCGAGAACGCGATCGACAGCCTTCGCTGGCAGCGCCATCGGAGTCCCCCGCGCGAGCGCCGAGTTATTCAAGCCGAGGACGGCGCCGGATGCGTCGACTAGTGGTCCGCCGGAGAATCCGTCGTACACTGCCAGGTCGAGCCGGAGAACGCGATCGATTCGCGCGCCCTGCCAGGTGCGCCATCCTTCACCGACGGCGCTGATGATGCCGAAGCTCGCGGAAACGTTTTTCCCGGGGCGTCCGACCGCGAGCACGAGTGATCCAACACGGAGTGAGCTCGAATCGGCTTTTGGAGCGGCACGCAATTTCGCGCCAGCCCCCGCCACACTTAACGCTACCAGATCGGTCGCCGGATCTCGGCCGGCAACGGTGGCGACCGCGGAATCTCCATTGGGAAGCGCGATAGGAACCTCGTCATCGCGTCGGACGGTGTGACTGGCGCTGACGATAATGCCGTCGCGCCAAACGATTCCACTCGACGGGATGCGACGTCGCGCATGAATCGCAACGACGGAATTCGATGCGACTTCCACGGCCGACGCGAGCTGCGCGGAAAGCTCCGTCAGCGTGCTATCTGATTTTGGTGACATGCAAACCTGGTGTGATTGGACTCTTGGTCACAGTCGCGGGTTTGCAGCTGCTGCGGTATCGGATGAATGGGTGAGTCCGACGACTGATGCCTGGGGCGAGGTTCGGAATAAAATGCAACTCAACCTGCTGCGTGCTGCCCGCCGATCGCTGATCGCTGATCGCTGCAAACGTCGGGGACGCCACGAGTGGCGCGACGGCAAAGGCAGTTGATTGTGGCTTGATCAGCGCTGGTAAAGTCTCGACGTCCTAAGGCGCATGGCGCGCAGCGACTAGCGGGTAGCTGGCAGCAGCGCACTGGTAGTTGCAGTTACAGTTCGTTTTCTGGCATCATTACCAAGCTCGATGATTCGCGGAGAACGTATGAGCATCGCTGACACGCTATTGCCGGAATTCGACCAGGAGATGGCGAGCACACGCAGAGTCCTGGAACGGGTTCCAACCGAGAAAGGAAAGTGGAAGCCGCACACGAAGTCATTTTCCCTCGGCCACCTCACCCAGCTCGTGTCGTCGATGCCGGGTTGGATCACCAATGCAGTTACGCAGACTTCGCTCAATCTGGGGGATTATCCGGGATATTCGTACGAGAAAACCGAAGACCTGGTCAAGTCTTTCGACAAGCACGTCAAGGAAGCGCGCAAAGCTATCGCGTCCGCGAAGGACTCCGATTTTCAGGTGCCCTGGTCTCTGAAACGCGGTGACCAGGTATTCTTCACCGCACCGCGTGGCGTGATCGTAAGGCAGACAATCAATCATCTCGTTCACCACCGTGGTCAGCTAACGGTGTATCTGCGACTGATCGATGTTCCGGTTCCTTCG
>QHVA01000212.1 GCA_003223425.1 Gemmatimonadota bacterium | reverse complement strand
AGCAGGATCTCGCGCCGCCTCGCTTTTGCCTTTAACAACAAGTCGGAAAAATGTATCGGTCTGTCCTCGTCTCTTTCGTTCTCGTCGCCACCGCCGCCACTGCCGCCACCGCTTGCAAGGGTAGTGCGCGCTCTGCTTCCGCCGCGAGCACTAATAGCGCCGCCTCGAGTAGGGTGGCGGGTACGGCAGCCCAAAGCGCTAACACATCAGACACCTCAGGCACTCCTGCGGGTCCAATTGCCACTACGCAGAGGCCAGCGCCAGGTTCCGCTGCCAGTACGACCGGGGCCGGTGTAACCCCCACGTCAGCTTCCACGCCGGGGCGAGCAGCTTCACCGAATCCCAATCGCGTCCCCAACGAAATGGGTCGAATAATGGTGTTGGAATATCACCTCATCACCGATCACAACGGCGATTACGCGCGTGAGCGCGGGCAGTTCCGGAAGGATCTCGAGCTGCTGTACGATCGCGGCTACCGACCAGTGAACATGTCGGATGTGCTGGACAAAAAACTCGATCTTCCACGTGGAATCTCGCCGGTCGTGTTTGTGTTTGATGATGCTTCGCCGGAACAATTCCGGTACATCGAGAACAACGGCAAGCTCGAGATAGATCCTACGAGCGGTATCGGCATCTGGCTCGATTTCAGGAAGACGCATCCGGACTGGAATAACAAGGCAGTGTTTTGTCTCCTCTCTGGTGCGAACGCGGGCCACAACTTCTTCGGCGATCGCGGAATTCAGGGACAGAAGTCGCAGTGGCGATTTCAGAAGGTGAAGTGGCTTGCCAACAACGGATTCGAGCTGTGCGATCACACGCTATGGCACGCCCAATTGAACAAATATCCGGACGCGTTCGTGCAGGAGCAGATCGCGCGCAATGCGCTGGCGATCGATTCGGCAGTGCCAGGTTACAGGATCAGGGCGATGGCGTTGCCGCAGGGATTGTGGCCGAAGAATCGCGCACTGGCGAGTCACGGGTCGTGGACTAATCCCAAGACTGGCAAGACCGTGACGTACAGCTGGCCGGTCGTGTTCGAGGTCGCGGGCGGTCCGATGCGGAGTCCGTACGATCCGGGGTTCAATCCCGGTGCGACGCCGCGCATTCAGGTCATCGGGAACGCGATTGAAGCCAACATGAACAGGCTCGAGCAGTCGGGCAACATGTACATCTCCGACGGCAATCCCTCCGTCGTCGCGCGGCCACCTGCTCACGCTGTGGCTGCCAAGCATTAGCTAGCAGTTACAATCTCTTGCGGTCAGTCGGGCGAGGGTGTCGTTGGCGGAAGCTCTCGCCTGACGCTTCGCCTCACGGCTCGCGTCACCGCGCGGCGAGTTGCAGGCGAGAGCTCCTGAAGAGGACACCCCTCGCCGACCGAAACGATGGACTCAAGGGAATGCGCGCGCTTAGAACTTCCAGCCCTTGAGCGTCGCGATCGCTTTCTCCAGTACCGCGCGCTGATCGGGGTGCTCGGCCGTCGCGAGCAATTCCTCGTACGTCGCGATCGCGAGATCGACGGCATCATAATCGTGCTCGGCGCCGGCGAGACTCGCGGCGTTATCGGCGAGATTGGCCTTCGCGAGCTGATCTTGGGGGAAACGAGACGACACTTGCTGCCAACGAGAAACACGTTCTCTCGGATTCGATTCGGCGAGCGCCCACAAATGCCAGCCAGCTCTGTTGTCTGGATCGCTCGCGATCGCGCGCGACGCGAGATCGCCAACCACTTCGGGCCCGGCACCGATCAGCCAGTAGTGATTCGCCAGCGCCACCAGCGCCTTCGCATCATCGGGGCGCTCGGAGACCGCACGCTCCAGAGCGGCCAGTGGATCGACCAAATCTTCGGCGGGATGTGATTGCAGTTCAGTCATTGAATCGTCATCAATATGAAGTGCCCATCATCAATCCAGAATCCGCCGGAAAAGCTGTCCAGCTATAAAGCTGCAACGCTTACACCTCCCTGCTTCGGTATTGAACCAAGCCCGAATGTAGTGATAGACTAGAGGCCGAAACAAAGACTAGCTGGACATTTCCTGCAGCAGATAGTACCATTCTTGCACCAGCGCAGCCTAGTAGCGCGCCATTCCATACAGAATAGGGTTCCGGTACTCGCGTGAGTTTTCCCCGCGATACGCGTGAGCCATTCGAGCAGCACGTTTCTTCTCAGCCACACCACAATTGCATGAGCGAACGCCGACGTCCTTTTCGTCGCGGCCGGAGGTCCCGTCCGTCCGGTCACCAATCACACACTCCACCCTCCGAATCCTACGGCGATGTAGATCCGTACCTGGAGCCAATGGATCCTTCAACACCCACTCCCGACGCAGCGCAGGTACCGGACGCGCGCGACAACATGACATCACCAGCCATTCCTTCACCCACCGCACCGTCGGACGCTACACCGAATCCCACTCCGAACCCGAGCGCCCCGCCAGCCCCCAATCCCGTGGCGGACTCTGACGCCGTATCCATTCCGGATGCTCAGCCCAACGGAGTAAGCAGCACCGGCGCTCCGCCGCAGTCACAACAGCAGTCACCGTACAATCCCCAAACGGGAGCGGCGGGAGGGGGAGGCGGCGGCGGTCAACAGCAGCGCGAGCTCGGCGGCGGCGGGGGAGGCGGACAGCATCGCGAGCGCGATCACCGTCACAATGGACGACGCGGTCGCAATCAACGCGGTCGCGGCAGACAACGTGGTGGCCAGCAGGGTGGCCCACGCGTCGATCAGGCACCACGCGCACCACTCGCCCCGGTCGTTCCAGATAGCGAGACCATGGGCTGGTTCGATCCGCAGCGTGAAGGCGGGCGATGCGTACGTGCCGACACAGATCATGCGGCAGTACATGCTGCGCCGCGGTGACGAAGTTCTCGCCACGACGGGACACGACCACAGAAATCGCGTCGTCGTCGTCGATGTTCAGAAAATCAATGGCGACGATCCAGCGGCTGCGGCGCGCCGTCCAGATTTCGGCTCTCTCATCGCTTCATATCCGGAGCGAAAGCTCAAGCTCGAGACCGGACGTCCGGCCAAAGGCGGACCGGAGCTGACGCGCAGAGCAATCGATCTGATCGCGCCGATCGGCTACGGTCAACGCGCACTGATCGTCGCTCCGGCTCGCGCTGGAAAGACGATGTTACTCCAGGCAATCGTCGAAGGCGTGGCGATCAATCATCCGCAGGCAGCGTTGCTCATTCTGCTCGTCGACGAGCGCCCCGAGGAAGTGAGCGAGATGATCACCTGGGGATATGGCGAGGTTGTTGCCTCCAGCTTCGACATGCCCGCGGTTCGCCACACCGATGTCACCGAGATGGTGCTCGAGCGGGCGCGTCGACTCGTGGAACTAGGCAAAGATGTCGTCATCGTGCTGGATTCCATTACCCGGATGGCGCGCGCCTACAACACGGTTGAGCGCGGCACCGGACGCACACTTTCCGGCGGACTCGATTCGTCGGCGATGGCCAAGCCAAAGGCATTCTTTGGATCGGCGCGCTCGGTGGCTCCGGAGCACGGCGGCGGGTCGCTCTCGATCATCGCCACGGCGCTGGTGGAGACCGGGTCGCGCATGGACGACGTCATCTTCGAGGAGTTCAAGGGCACCGGCAACTGCGAAATCAAGCTCGATCGCTCCCTTTCGGAGAAACGGATCTTCCCCGCTATCGATGTCGCGACCAGCGGCACGCGTCGTGAAGACAAGCTCTTCCGTCCTGATCAGCTAGAGCATGTCTACACCCTTAGACGCGGTCTTCAGCAGATGCCGTCCA
>QHVA01000120.1 GCA_003223425.1 Gemmatimonadota bacterium | reverse complement strand
CCAACCGTAAGATTCACAAGAAGTTAGGCCTCTTATGACCGGCGTCTGAAGCTCAGGTGTCACCTTTCTCGGACATAGATTGAGGTCAGAAGGAACGATCCAATTCGAGCGGGTATGACGAAACGGGCCGCCAGACCCGACTACCTCTAAGAGGAATTGGGTCGGGCCGGTCCAACATCTATTCGCCGCGATCCCGCTCCTCGGACACGCGTCCAACGGAGCGTGTCACTTGATTAGTGGCGCTCCGAGTCCCATTAAGCCCGGAGAGACGGTATGCCGAAAATTGAATGGACTCATCGTGAGCACGAGGTCGCCGATCGAGGCTCCCTCGATCAGCGATGCAGTCGCCACGGCCTCCTCACACATCGTCGACAACATTTCCGACGGACCACACCTCGGCTTCGATACGTTCTCGTATCCGGGCGACGATGCGATGCACGCGTGGCTGACCGCGGATAAGCCGTATCGGTGGGTCGGGTACTACTTATCTGCTCCCTGCCACACCGACTCGTCGTGGGAAGGAAAGCGAGAGACCTTGTCCAACATGGGATGGGGCATGGCTGTGATATATGTCGGACAGCAGACATGGGGCAGGACTCCCGGGCAAAAGGTCGCGGTCACCCGATACATCACCAAGCGTGTTCGACAAGTGAAAACGCGCAACGGCAGACGGGTAGTTCGCTACGTCAACAAGAAAGTGCCGGTTCGCGTGCTGGTGTCTCCGCGCGCATCTCGCGGCTCGAGCTGCTCGACACATTTCGTGAGTGCTGCCCGTGGCGTCGCTGACGCTAACGACGCGATCGCAAAGACGGCGGCTGAGGGGTTTCCGCGAGGGACGGTGATCTTTCTGGACATCGAGCGAATGAATGCGATACCGCGTGCGATGCGCGACTACTATCAAGCGTGGACGAAGCGAGTTATCGACGACGGACGCTTTCGTCCCGCCTACTACGCGCACAGCTTCAACGCGAATCAGGTTTACCGGGATGTGAAGGAGGTTCTCGCCGCTGCGGGTATCTCCACTGATCCCCCGTTCTGGATTGCGAGCGCGCGCGGATTTGCTATAGACAAGGCACCCACCGAGGTAGGACACGCGTTCGCCCAGGTCTGGCAAGGCGCTCTGGACGTTGTCGAGACGCACAACGGCGTGAGGCTGCCGATCGATATCAATGTCGCGCAGCTTCCTTCACCTTCGGAAGATTATCCGGCCGGACAATAATGGCCTACTTGACGCGAGTGATGAAGTCCTCGCGATGCGGCGGCCGGAAAATCAAATCAACTGCGAGCCAGGTCGTTTTGGCGAAAGGATAGCAGAACACGGCCCCAAGAATGGATAGACCAACTCCTCCGTACTGCAACGCGTCCCACGGCGGATTGGGCCACGTGACGAGCATCACGACAAGAAATGCAAGGGCAAGCAGGATCTCCACCGCGATGAGATTCACAGTGTAAGCGCCGAGGAAGTAATCCGACTCACCGCGCTCGAGCAGCATTCCACAATTGGGACAGCGCTCTTTGATCTGGAAAAATCCAGTGAAGAGCCCACCGACTCCGCAATTCGGACAACGAAGTAGCAGCGCACGACCCAGCAGGCGCCACGGAGACTGACGCGAAATACTCGGATGGGAAGGGCCGGTCATTGGTCTCGCTTGCTTCCACTGGGGGGCATCGCGCACGATTCAGGCCCTTCAGTGTCCTCTAACCGCATGCGGCTGGTACGGCTCCTCCACCGCGCGGATGTGTTCTTCGGTCAGCTCGACGTCGAGCGAGCGTACCGCGCTGTCGAGATGTTCGATCTTGGTCGCACCTACTATCGGTGCAGCAACGCCAGGCTTCTGAAGAAGCCACGCCAGGGCAACCTCCGAGGGAAGGACGCCGAGCTCGCCAGCGACTTTGCGCACAGCTTCGACCACCCTCAAATCAGATGGGGAGTCGTACAGATCGACTGCATAGGTGTCGCTGTCGGCGCGAATGGTTCCTTCTGTCGGCGACGGTGTGGTGCGAGCGAGACGTCCGCGCGCCAGCGGTGACCATGGGATCAGGCCCACTCCTTCCTCAACGCAGAGTGGAATCATCTCACGCTCTTCCTCGCGGTAGACAAGGTTGTAGTGATTTTGCATCGATATGAACCTTGCCCAGCCTCGTCTCTCGGAAATGCTTAGCGCCCGCGCCATCTGCCACGCGTAACCGGAGCTCGCGCCGATGTAGCGGACCTTTCCCTGCTGCACCAGGTGGTCGAGCGCGGCGAGCGTTTCTTCTATGGGCACGGTGCTCTTGAAGCGATGAATCTGGTAGAGATCGATGGTCTCCACGCCCAATCGGCGGAGGCTTGCCTCGCATCCCTGTACGATGTGCTTGCGCGAGATCCCGCCCACGTTGGGTCCGTCACCCATTGGAAAGTGCACCTTGGTGGCGAGAACTATTTCCTCCATGTTCGCCATGTCGTGTAGTGCGCGACCGGTGACCTCCTCACTGACTCCCATCGAGTACATGTCGGCCGTATCGAAGAAATTGATGCCTAGGTCGAGCGCTTTTTTGTAGAAGGGCCGCGCGTCGACCTCGTCGAGAATCCACGGCCGCCACTTGGGCGTTCCGTAGGTCATACATCCGAGGCAGATCCTCGAAACGACGAGGCCGCTGCGGCCAAGCTGGGTATACTTCATCTACAGTTGCCTCCTTGGCTGCGGCGTTGAGATCGTGGCGCTGCGACTCGCACTTTCAGTACCGAAGCGAGGAGCGTTAAGCCTGGCAGCTTCTTAGCTCGGAGCTTCCATAGAGGTATTCGATGGTGCGGGATCCCGGCCGCGTGCCCCTTTACGCCGCCGGAAAAGCACCTAGCTATAAAGCTGCCAAGGCTTATAGCTCCCCGCTTGGGTTCTGTGGATGTACGCCCGGCGCCCAGATCTCTACGCCGCTGCCGTTCGGGAGCGCTCAACCCTTTCGGAACTACGGGTGTCAGAAGGTCGACCATGGAGCTGGTTGCCTACGAGTCTCGGAGCTCGGTGAACGATATCCAACTCATCACGCGAGTGGTTGCTGGCGATGCGGCCGCCGAGCGTGAGCTGTACGAGACATATGTGGATCGCATTTACCGGCTGGCGTTTCGACTGGCCGGTGATGACGAGCTCGCGCGTGATTTCACGCAGGCAACCTTCATTCGAGCGTTTGAAAAGATCGGAAGTTTTCGCGGCGAGTCATCCCTCTCGACCTGGCTTCACTCGATCGGGGTCTCGGTAACGCTGAACGGGCTGCGAAAAACAAAGCGGCAGAGAAACAGGGAAGCACCGATGGAAGAGGGAATTACGGTTGGGTTCACGCGGGCCGAGGCGGAGCCCGATCTGAAGGAAAAGCTGGCGAGGGCGATCGACGCGCTGGCGGACAAATACAGGGCGGTATTCGTGATGCATGACGTTGAAGGCTACACACATGAGGAGATCAGCGGGGTGCTCAACATCCCTATCGGAACGTCGAAGTCCCATCTCTTCCAGGCACGTAGCAAGCTTCGCGTCGCGCTGGCGGATTTTGCAGCGGAGTGGGCGTCATGACTGAAGACAAATTCGAGCAATTCCTCAAAAAGACGGCGGAGAGCTACAACGCGCCCCCGGTTCGCGTACCGCGCGAAGAGATGTGGAGCGCGATTCAGGCAAAGCGCGCCGCTGGGCCGCATGTCCTGTACGGCGGCGGTCTGGCTACGCACGGAGATCCTGCGAGAAAATTTGGCCCGCGCGTCTGGCTGGGAGCCGCCGCCGCGGCGCTACTCCTCGTCGCGACCGGAGTCGGTATCGGGCGCTGGACGGCAACGCCGGACGCGCGCGTGGCGACGACACTTCCGCACGAGCCGGTCGTCGTCGCGCCGCAGGTCCGCGAGGGCAACACGGCTCCAGCAGATGCTGGAACCACCGGAGTGACTACGGCGCCGAGCAATAGCTCGCGCAATCCCGGGGATCGCAGCGTTGGTCCAGTCAGGTCTCCAGTACATACCGGGGTGAGAGCCGGCAACCAGTCGCGGCTAGCGATTGTCGGGACTCCGTCCGCCTCCACGCCGAGTTCTGCCTACCAACTCACGGCGCTCCGTCACCTCAGTGAAGCCGAAGCGCTGTTGACTTCGTTCAGAGCGCGTTCGACGTCAGATCAGCAGATGGATGCACAGCTCGGGGCGTGGGCACGCCAGCTCCTCAGCAACACCCGCCTGTTGCTCGATTCACCCGTCGCCGACGATCCACAGCGTCGTCCGTTGCTGGAAGATCTCGAGCTCGTGCTCGTGCAGATCGTCCAGCTGTCGCCCGGAAGCACGTCACAGGATCGTGAGCTGATTGAGAAGACGCTACAGCAGGACCACGTAATGACGAGGCTGCGCACCGCGATTCCCGCGGGATCGCAGCGTGGTGGTTGAGGACCCTTCAATGACTATGAGAACACTACTCGCGGCAACCGCAATAATTTCTTCGGCGATTGGAGTCGGTAAAGCTCCTGTCAGCCATTCCACATATGACTCCAGCTTCGCGCGGCTGGGATTTGCCAGCGCGAACACGCAACTGAGTGAGGAGTTCGCCTCGCTCGATCAACAGGCGACGCCGATTCCGCCAGAACCGTGGGTGAAGTCGGATCCCGCCGACTCCTTATACCGGCTGGCGCGCGAAGCGATGTCGCGCGGCGACTACAAGCGGGCGGCGGAGCTCTTTCACCGGATTCCTGAGCGGTTTCCACAGTCGGCTTACGCAAGCCAGGCGATTTACTACGAAGCGTACTCACTCTATCGAAGCGGCGGGGATGATGATCTGAGCGCCGCGCGTGACCGCCTCAATCAACTGAAGCAGCGCGATGCGAAGGTTTGGAAGAGCGACGGTGCCGTTTTGCTAACGCGTGTCTGCGGAGAGCTGGCGAAGCGTGGGGACGAAGCTTGCGCGGCAGACATCGAGAGAACCGCCCAGAAGGATCCACCGGTCCAGACAGGGAAGAGCTGCCCGGATGAGGACGACGAGAACGACGATCGGATTGCCGCACTGAACGCGCTGTTGCAGATGGACGCGGATCGCGCGATGCCAATCCTGCAGAAAGTTCTTGCGCGTCGCGATGCGTGTTCGGCTGGACTCCGCCGGAAAGCAGTATTCCTCGTTTCACAAAAGCGCACGCCCGAGACCGCGAACATTCTCATGAACGTCGCGCGCACCGATCCGGATCAGGAGGTTCGCGAGCAGGCGGTGTTCTGGCTGTCGCAGGTGCCCGGATCGACTGAGCTCCTGGCGGGGATCCTCAAGGGCGATGGTGACGAGAACATCAAGGAGAAGGCGCTTTTCTCTCTCTCGCAGCAGCGTGAGCCGAGGGCGCAGCAGATACTTCGCGACTTCGCAGTGCGGGAAGGCGAGTCGGAGGATTTGCGCGAGAAAGCGATTTTTTGGCTCGGCCAGAATCGGTCGACGGAGAACACTGCGTTCTTGCGCAATCTTTACTCTCGCCTCACCAATGAGGACCTGAAGGACAAGGTTATGTTCTCCCTTTCGCAGCAGCGGGGAGTGGGGAACGAACAGTGGCTGATGAACATCGCCGTCAATCCCAAGGAAGACATTGAGCTGCGAAAGAAAGCTCTCTTCCTGGCTGGTCAAGCAGGCGTGTCGATTCAGGAGTTGGCGGCCCTTTATGATCGAATCGGCGACAATGAGTTGAAGGATCATCTCATTTTCGTCCTGTCGCAGCGCCAGAGCGATCGCGCGGCGATCGACAAGATGTTCGACATCGCCAAGAACGAAAAGGACGCTGATCTCCGGAAGAAAGCGATTTTCTGGCTTGGCCAATCGCGCGATCCTCGCGTGCAACAGTTCCTCATGGACCTGATCAACAAATGACAAAAATCGCAATGACCTCGGTGGTGAGGGCGATAGCAATCGCCCTCGCCGCTCTCGCCGCGGTGGCAGTGGCTGCACCGGCGCAGAGCATCGCGAGCAGAGTTGCTCGCGTGAGTAACGGCACCGTCCGCATGTCGTTCAAGGTGAAGCCGGGAATCTGCGGGAGCGGCAATTCGATCTGGCATGTGGGTGGAAGGGGAAGGACGACGTGGGGTGACAACTGGAATAACTCGCGCGATGTCGAGTGGGAGAGCGACTGCAGCACAGGTCCCGCGCGAGTGGTGCTCGATCGCCGGAATGGCGAGATCACCGATCTCAGATTCTACGTCGGCGGTCGTTGGCGACCAGCAGGAGCGGACGTGGTCGATCTGGGAATGGTGCCGGCGCGAGAGGCAGCTGATTACCTGGTGTCACTCGCCCAAACGGAGAGGGGAAGCATGGGCGAGAAGGCGGTGTTTCCGGCGACGCTCGCCGACAGCGCGGATATCTGGCCCGCACTGATCAAGATCGCGCGCAATCCTGATGTACCACGCAGCACGAGAACTCAATCGGTGTTCTGGCTCGGCCAGGCCGCTGGTGATGCTGCGACCCGGGGTCTCAATGACATAGTCGTTGACAACAGCGTAGATCGCGAGGTGCGCGAGCAGGCGGTGTTCGCTCTGTCTCAGCGTCCACGCGACGAGGGCGTGCCAGCGTTGATCGCAGTGGCACGAACGAACAAGGATCCAGAGATACGCAAGAAGGCACTCTTTTGGCTCGGACAGTCCCATGACCCGCGAGCGATCGATCTGTTCGAGGAGTTACTAACAAAAAAATAAGGTCGCCGTTCGATCCTGGCTCACGCCGGTCTGGTTCCGCTGCGATTCGAATCATTGCAAAGAGGGATGCTCTCAAATAGCATCCCTCTTTCGGATCGTGGCCATCGTGGACTTCTCGCACATCTCCAGCCAGCTCTCGTCCAGCCCAGTCACAGCGCTTCCGATACTGTTCATCGCCGGGGTGCTGACGAGTCTCGCGCCCTGTATTTACCCGATGATTCCGATCACTGCCGCAATCGTCGGCGGCAGCTCAGTTGGCGACGCCGCGCGTCCCCGCTCGCGCACGGTTTTTCTGACGCTCACGTACGTGGTGGGCCTCGCGCTGGCGTACGCCTCCCTTGGTTTGTTCGCTGGTCTTACCGGAACCTTGTTCGGCTCTGTCAGCACCAATCCGTGGCTGTATTTCGCGATGGCCAATCTGCTCATCCTAGCGGCACTCGCGATGCTCGACGTGATTCCCGTGAGGGTTCCCTCCTGGTTGCTGACGAAAGCCGCAGCAGCTGGGCAGGGAGGAAATCTCGGCGGCGTATTCGTGATGGGCGCAGTTTCTGGTCTCGTCGCGGCTCCCTGCTCGGCACCAGTCATGGCTGCGGTGCTTACCTGGGTCAGCACGACAAAGAGCGGAGTGTTGGGATTTATCTACTTATTCGTGTTTTCGATCGGGATGTGTACCCTCCTCGTTGTTGTTGGGCTTTTCAGCGGTACCGTGGCACGTTTGCCGAGGGCCGGTGCTTGGATGGTTTGGGTCAAGCGGCTTTTCGCGCTGATCATGTTGGCCGTTGCGGAGTATTACCTTGTGCAGATGGGCCAGCTTCTCATCTGATCGCACGTCGATCCTGAACTAATTGACAGACAAATAGATGCGCTTCTCGAAAATGATTCTTGCAGCCTTGGTGATTTCCCCAGTCCTGCCGATCGCCGTAGAGGCACAGGACCTCGGCATCGACGTGGGCGCGAAAGCGCCGATCGTGAGTGTGCAGTCGCTCGATGGTAAGCAGATCTCCTTAGGGAATTACATCGGGAAGACGCCCATGCTGATCGAGTTCTGGGCGACCTGGTGTCCGAACTGTCGAGAGCTGATGCCGACGCTTCTCGATGCGGAAAAAAAGTTTGGGAAGCAGGTGAAGTTTGTGGCGATCGCTGTGGCGATCAATCAGTCGCCGGAGAGAGTGCGACGGTTTCTCGCCGCACATCCGTTGCCCCACGACACGTTTTACGATCTCGATGGTAAGGCAGCCGGTGCCTTCGACGCCCCAGCTACGTCGTACGTTGTCGTGCTCGACAAGTCAGGACGGGTAGTCTACACGGGGTTGGGTGGAAAGCAGGATCTCGAGGGAGCGATCAGGAAAGCTCTGTAGTCGGTGGTGCGGGCCGCTGAAACGCAAAGAGCCGCGACTGATCGCGGCTCTTTTGTTATTTCGCGGAGTCTGCTTTGGGCGGTGGTGCGAGGTTGTCCACGACTGACGCTAGCTCCGTGTACGCCGATGGAACCATAACCTTGAACGGCTTGGTCACGTACGCTACGCGGCCGTCGGGACGAATGACGAACAACGAACGGTTATCCACTTTGTACTTGGCATCATACGCGCCGTACGACAGGCCGACCTTTGAGCCGGGGTCACTCGCAAAGACGACAGGGAAATCTTCATCGCGCGCCCACGACGCGAGCGCGGTGTCGGGATCTACGCTTATGCCGATGACCGTGACGTTACGGCCGTTGTTGAAAAGCGTGGCGTACTGATCACGGTACGCCTCCATTTGGATGGTTCAGCCTTTCGTTCGCGCCTGGTAAAAGAAGGCCAGGACGACGGTGCGTCCGCGGTAGTCAGAGAGCCGGACGGGCGTCTTCAATAGCCCGTATCTGTCGGCGCCCGCGAGGCTAAAATCAGGCGCGACATCATTGAGCGCAGGACCCGCGACCACTGCCGCGACTGGAGCCGCGGTCTGTTGGGCGCTGGCACCTCGACTCGCGGTGATCAATAGAGCGGCAATCGTGAGTATCGCAATTCTTGGTCGAATCGGCATGCTTCAGTCCCCAGTGCGATATTGAGAAAAGTTTACATCACGAACCAGGCCACGGCTAGCTACCGCAATTTGAAATTCAGTTTGATCCTGGCACTGACGCTCTCGTCGCCATTTCAGATGCGAGCCGACGCGCAGCAACGGCGTCTTTCCAACGTGATGGATATAGGTGCGCAGGCAATCGGTGTCGCGACGCGAGAGTCGCCGGCGCTTCACGGCAGAACGCTCAGCGAAGGTTACCTGACACAGCCGACAATCATGGCCCAGCTCCTACCACTGGGCGAAGCTCTCTCGCTCAAGGCAACGCTCAATCTCGAGGGCGCGACGATCAAACGAGGCGAGCTCAACGCCGGCATCTACGGGGAGGGCTACATCGATCGACGCCATCCACACACGTATCTTCACGAGCTCGTGATTACGTCAGCGCGAAGATTTCACGTCGAGCGGCCGAGCGGCGTCTCCGTTACGCTGGGAAAGGGGTTTGCGCCGTTCGGTAGTGACGATCCGATGGCCCGCCCGTTCGAGAAATATCCGATCAACCATCATCTCGCGCAGATCCTCGAGCGAGCCGTCGCGATCGGTGCATTGCGGACGGGCCGCCTGATCTTCGAAGCGGCGACGTTCAACGGCGACGAGCCAACGAGTCCGGGCGACAATCCAAATCGAAACAGGTACTGGGACTCATGGTCCGGTAGGATCACTTTCGTCCCATGGCCGCAAGGCGAATTCCAGGCTAGTTACGCGCGAGTGAAATCACCCGAGAACGCTACTGGCGGCGGTGCCGATCAACGCAAGCAAAGCGGATCGATCCGCCTCGAAGATGCTCAGCATTCCGGCTACGCTTTGATAGAGTGGGCGCGCACAGGAGAGTATGTGGGATCCGCGCGTACCTTCACATTCACGTCGCTATTGGCCGAGACGTGGGCCAGGTACGACCGGTTGAACGCGGCGCTGAGAATCGAACGCACTGAACGCCCTGACGAGCAGCGTCTCGTCGACGAGTTCCGTGCGCCCGTTCCCGCGAACGATCTGAGCATTGCCGGGCGCTCGCGCTGGACGATCATCACTGCGCGGCTGGGTACTTCTCTGCTGAAAGCGAGAGCCCTGACGATCGAGCCCTTCGCTGAAATAGCGCGCGCTCGTGTCAGTCCAACGTTGCGGCCCTCGGGCTTCGATCCACGCCAGTTCTATGGATCCAGTCGCATCTGGAGCATTTCACTAGGTGCCAAGCTGGCGTTTGGAATGCCTCACATGCGAATGGGGCGCTATGGCGTTGCGATCGCGCAGGAACCGCGCGCCAAAATGGATGGTATGCAGATGGACCACATGTAGGTGGTCAACCACGCGCGAGCATCACACATCAATCCACGTCGAAATGCACCTTGACCCGGATCGCCGAGAAATTGCCGCCCATCTCGTGATTCTCGCTTGCGCGCTCTTCACGTTTGCGTGCCGATCCGACAATCCGGTTACTCCGCCGACGACATCTCGCGCTCTCACGGTGATCGGCGCGGGCGCGGTCAACGAGCGCTACACCGCCGAGATCTGGGTACTGGGAAACGTCGCGTACACTACCACCTGGGGGAATCGCAGTGCACCCGGTGACGCGATCAAGATCTGGGATGTCTCTGGCAATGTGCCGACGCTGGTCGACTCGGTGATCGTGCCCAACGCCAGCACCCTCGGCGACATCCAAGCAAGCGACGATGGAAAATTGCTGGTAGTCGCTACAGAGTTCTCGCCGGGCTCGATCATGATCTACAGTCTGACAGATCCGCTGAAGCCGCAGCTGATCTCGCGCTACACAACTGCGCTGACTGATCCCGGAGTACACACGGCGGAAGTTCAACGCGTAAACGGCAGACTCTACGCTTTTCTCTGCGTCGACCCGGCGAGTGGAAATCCGGCCCGCCTCGTGATCGTCGACATCACCGATCCTGCATCGCCCACACAGGTCTTCACCGCGCAGATGGGAAGTCCGTTCGTCCACGACGTGGTCGCGCGCGATGGAATTCTCATTACCGCGCTGTGGAATCAGGGAGTAACTGTCTGGGACATCGGCGGAGCTGGTGCCGGCAGCGTCGCGAATCCAATGCCCCTTGGGAGCGTCGTGACCGTCGGCGGGAAGGCCCACAACGTCTGGTGGTTTCATAACGGCGTTACCGGCGAAAAGCGATACATCTTCGTCGGGGAGGAAGGGCCCGGCAGCATAGGCGCGTCTTCAAACGGGGATGTTCACGTGGTCGACGTCAGCAACTTCACTGCTCCGCGCGAGGTTGCATTCTTCCATCTCGACGGCGCTGGGTCGCACAACTTCTCAGTCGACGAAAATCGCGGAATTCTTTACGCTGCCTACTACAACGGCGGCGTGAGGGCGATCGACATCACCGGCGATCTGTCCAGCTGCGATGCTGCCAACAAGAGCTCCGACGGACGCTGTGACCTCGCAAAGATGGGTCGAGAGCTTGCCCACGGGCTCGGCGATGTCGGCCCCGTGTATGTGTGGGGCGTTCAGCTAGTCGGACCGAGTCTCTACGCATCGGACATGCTCAACGGTATCTGGAAACTGGCGCCGGCGTCACTCCCGCCGGACTGAAACCGCCTTTCGTTCAAACCGTAGGGGAAGAGTGGTTGTCTAACCCGGTCACACCCCAATGGAGTCAGAGATGAAGCGGCAGTTTCGTGGCGCAGCCTTCGCGGCGGCGCCTTTTCTAATCGGTTCGGCCGCCCACGCGCAGTGGTCGACTCCCTATTCGGCGCCCCGGAACGCGGTTGTGGATGCCACTGGCGCCAACAAGCTCGAGGTCGAGGCGGCTGCCGGCAGTCTTCGCGTGGAAGGCAAGCCCGGGCACAGACAAGTACGAGTGACTGGGACGGCTCGCTCATCCTCGCAGCAAATACTCAACAGGATCAAGCTGATCGCCGAGAGGCGTGGAGATGTCGTGTTCATCAAGGCGGACATGCCGGACCAGGATTGGCGTTTGGATGGCGACAACTACTCGGCAGCGCTCGACCTCGTCATCGAAGTCCCACAGGGCATCAACGCCGATGTC
>QHVA01000211.1 GCA_003223425.1 Gemmatimonadota bacterium | reverse complement strand
AGATCAGGATCAGGTTCTGGGTATCGACGCAAAGGGGCAGTATTACCTGAACAAGAAGGCAATTCCGAATGCGCAGCTCGGTGCTCTTCTGAAACAGATCTTCGAGAACCGTACCGAGGACAAGCTTCTCTACATCAAGGCCCACAAAGATCTTCAGTACGGAAAGGTTCTCGACGCGATGGACATCGCTGCACACAACGATGTCCGGGTCACAGGGATGATCACCGACCAGCGTCCAGGCACGGTTTCGTCAGTGCAGGCCGATAACCTCTTTCAGCAACCTGCTGCGGGAGGGAAGAAATAATGGCAATGTCTGGAGGCGGCCCCAGCGGGGGCCTTACCAACGAGATCAATGTCACGCCGATGATCGACGTGCTGCTGGTGCTATTGATCATCTTCATGATGGTGATTCCGATGTCGCGGAAAGCGATCGATCTTCAGCTTCCCGATCCGACGCCGGACAACACGAATCAGGGCCCACCGCCATCGCAAATTGTGATGGAGGTTCTGCCCGGAAACACGTTCAAGATCAACTCGCAGCCGGTGTCGAAGGCCGATCTCGGAAGGAAGCTCAAGGAGATCTACGATCCGCGTCCCGAGAAGATCATTTTCGTCAAGGGTGA
Source organism: Gemmatimonadota bacterium (assembly GCA_003223425.1). Taxonomy (GTDB): domain Bacteria; phylum Gemmatimonadota; class Gemmatimonadetes; order Gemmatimonadales; family Gemmatimonadaceae; genus UBA4720. The sequence continues at coordinate 3,088 of QHVA01000211.1, read as the reverse complement.
TCCCTCCGTGAAATACCAGGATGTGATCGCCGCAATGGATGTGGCGCGCGGCGCGGGTGTCAAAGTGATTGCCACTGTACCAAAGGATGTGAAGTAGTCACGCCCTACCGCCCGCCTATCGGGTTACCGCTCAAGAAGGAAGAGCGGTGGAAAGGGATCATTGCGTCGCTGCTGGTGCACGCGGTGATCCTTTTTCTAATTCTGGCGCCGATCGTCGGCTCCTCGGATTTCACGCACGAACCAGTACTCGGCGGCGGCGGACCCGGACCAGCAGGCGGTGGTGGCGGCGGAATCAATGGTCCGGGCTCGCGCGAGGAGCACCTCGAGTTCGTGCGCGTGAGATCAGATCCAACGGTGATGCCCAAGCCGAAGCCGTTGACCGTTCCGCCGGTGAAACCGCCGGAACCCAAACCGCAAGTTGAGTCTCCGGTAATACCTACGCCGCCTGTCAATTCCGCCGTGACGACTACGAACACCGGCGAAGGAAGCGGCAATTCGGGTACGGCCGGGGCCGGTCCAGGAAGCGGCGGTGGTGTCGGGTCGGGCGTCGGCACGGGGCGCGGGAGCAGCGTCGGTCCAGGGACCGGTGGCGGCCCGGGAAAGGATTACCCGCCGACGCTGCGGGATTTGTTCATCCCACCGCTTCCCGCGCCGGACAGAATCAAGCCTTATCACCTCATCGCCTGGTTCGACGTCGACGAAAAAGGAAACGCGAGACTTATTTCATTCAATCCCTCGAAGGACGGAGGTTACAATCGCCGGCTCGAGGAAGTGCTACGCTCACTGCGGTTCCGGCCGGGCGTCCACGCTGACGGAACGCCGATGAGAGACACCGTCGACGTGCACTTCATCTTCTGACAACTGCGGACTGCGGACTAGCTGCTTCGGATTGCGGACCAACGGCATTTCGGACTGCTGACTAACTGCGGATTGGGAAACCTACTTCGCACTGCGGGCTAACGGCCTGCGGATTTCGGACCTGCGGGCTTGTCCGAAGTTCGCAATCCGTAGCTGTTAGTCATCAATCCGCAGTTAGTCCCCCAATTCGTAGTTAGTCAGCAGTCAGCAGTGCACTTGGTCCGCAGTCCGCAGCCGTTTGAGAGTGACGAGACTAGCAAAATGGCCTTTCTGCCGGTAACTTCCGCGCGCTGTACAGGAGGAAAACACCCGGCGGAAACCGAGCATCTGAGGGAGAGCGTTGACAACCACGACAGCAACGGCTGATATGGCTCCATCGTCGCGCGAGTTCGTCAAGGCGCTGACGCTCACCGACGCGACGATGCTCGTCGCGGGCTCGATGATCGGGTCGGGGATCTTCATCGTCTCCGCCGAGATATCGCGAGCAGTCAATTCGCCCTTCTGGCTGCTGATGGCGTGGATCGTCTCGGGTATCGTCACGATCCTTGGCGCCCTCGCTTACGGCGAGCTCGCGGCGATGTATCCTCGAGCAGGCGGCCAGTACGTTTTCCTTCGCGAGTCCATGGGTCATCTCATGGGCTTTCTTTATGGCTGGACTCTTTTCGTAGTGATCCAGACCGGAACGATCGCCGCCGTCGCCGTGGCGTTCGGCCGATTCCTCGGAGTACTGTGGCCGAGCATAACGCCCGACCGGTATTCGTGGTTTCCGCAAATGGATTTCACGACAGCGGGAGCTCCGATGCAGCTTGGGCTGTCGCCGCAGCGCCTGATCGCACTGATCAGCATCTGGGTTTTAACCTGGATCAACTTGCGCGGCATCAAGGAAGGGAAGTGGGTGCAGACGACGCTGACAGTCGTCAAGACTGCCGCGTTGGCTGGGTTGATCATTATCGGATTGACGATCGGCCGCCACGCCGAAGCCATCACGGCGAACTTCTCGAACGGAAACTTCAACCCGGTTTCCTTTGCGCCAGCGTTCATCATTGCATTCGGTTCGGCGCTTGTCGGCTCGCTGTTCGCCAGCGATGCGTGGAACAACGTCACCTTTGCTGCGGCCGAAGTTCACTCGCCCCAGCGGAATCTTCCGCGCGCGTTGCTTTACGGAACGGGGCTGGTGAGCATCCTCTATATCCTGGCCAACGTCTCCTACCTGAATGTTCTCCCGCTACACGGCGTGAAGGACGGAGCCACGGTGATGCAGCGCGGTATCCAGTACGCGACCCAGGATCGTGTAGCGAGCGCGGCTGCTGAGACGATTTTCGGCGCCGCGGGTGCTTCGATCATGGCCGCGTTGATCTTGATTTCGACTTTCGGCTGCAATAACGGGCTGATTCTGTCTGGAGCACGGGTCTATTACGCTATGGCGCGCGACAAGCTCTTCTTCCGTCGCGCCGGAGGGCTCAACGTGCATAGCGTGCCCGCGGCCGCTCTCATCGCGCAGTCGATTTGGACCAGCCTGCTCTGCCTCACCGGCACATACGGGCAGTTGCTGAACTACGTCATTTTTGCGGCTCTGGTTTTCTACGCGCTCACAACGATCGGCCTGTTCAGGCTGCGCTCGCTGCGGCCCGACGCCGAGCGTCCGTATCGCGTCGTCGGCTACCCAGTTCTCCCGGCGCTGTACATCATTCTCGCATCGGCAATCGCGGTGATTTTGCTGATCGCGGACCAGACGCGAGCCCAGGCGATTTCCGGGCTCGTGATCGTGCTGCTCGGCGTTCCTGTTTACTTCATCTGGCGCAAGGTGGAATCTGCACCAGCTCGCTGAGCACTCCACTGGCCCGATCAGGGCCGGTTGTTTTCCACCCTTGGAGAATTACAGAATGAATCGGAAGTTGGCAGTGGTCCTTCGTACGCTCGCTCTTTGCTCGTGCCTGCTCACGGTTTTCCTCACGCTGCCTGCCCTTGCTCAGGGGGTATCCGAGAACCGAACCGACAGTGCAGTAGCTGCGGCTGCGACCGGCGTGGCGCAGGCAGTTCCAGTCGAGCATAAGCCTGGTGGCGAGGCGAATCTCATAATCCCAGACCTCTCACAAGTGAGATTTTTGGGAACTGTCCCCGGCCGCTCGCTGCTGATGGGTGGACTGGTTGTCTGTGCGCTCGGCCTTCTCTTCGGGCTGATCTTTTACGGACAACTCAAGCGGATGGCGGTGCACGAATCGATGCGCGA
>QHVA01000100.1 GCA_003223425.1 Gemmatimonadota bacterium | reverse complement strand
CCACTTGAGCACGGCAGCCGCATCGCGATTGTCGGTCACGACCTTGTGCCGGAGATGCGGAAGCACGTTGTAAACCGAGAGCTCCACCATCTTCGGATCGACCATCAGGAAACGGAGTGTCGTCGGCGTGTGGCGATAAACGAGACTCGTGATGAGCGTGTTGATACAAATCGACTTGCCCGATCCCGTCGCACCGGCAATCAGCAGGTGAGGCATCTTTGCGAGATCGGCGATGATCGGACGGCCCTCGAGATCCTTGCCGAGTGCGATTGGGAGCGCAGCGCGAATGTTCTGGAACTCGCGTGACTCGATCAGCTCACGGAACGCGACAATCTCCGCGGTGGGATTCGGAACTTCGACTCCGACCGCTCCTCTTCCCGGAATCGGCGCAACGATGCGAATGCTTTGCGCGCGCATCGCCAGGGCGAGATCGTTGGACAGATTCGCGATTTGACGAACTTTGACACCCGCCGCAGGTACGACCTCGAATTGTGTCACAACTGGACCAGTCGTGCGGCCAACGAGCTCTCCTTCGACGCGAAATGTTCTCAGCGCGTCCATCAGCTTGACCCCCATCGCGTCGAGCTCGCGCTTTCCAATGTCGGTGTTGCGCGGCGGTGCAGGAGTCAGCAGTTCAGGCGATGGAAGATCTGCGTCCGTGAAAGCAACGTTGTCTGGTTCAAAGGCCTCGAGCGCGGCGTTGATTTTTTCCGTTTCCCTCGCGACGTGCACTGCGGCAGGCGTCTTCGAGCTCCGCTCGCGCCTTCTTTCAATCGGCAGCGCCGGTTCCTCGCCCCGCTCCATGCTGCCCTGCCGCATTAAGGAGTGATCGATCTGGGGCATTTCCTCGGGCGACGGCTCGAGAAGAGATGAGGACACCACACTCGCCGCTGCCTCCGGAGCCGGCACGACTATCTCCTTCGACGGATCCAATCCCGCGCGTTCGGCAGGTGTCGGTGGCACAATCTCGTCGAGAGTCCTTACCCGTTTTGACACAATCACGCGGATCGGATTCCACGACAGCGTCGCGGCCATCAACACGCTCAGACTGATCGCCATCAGAATCCACGCGCCCGCCGCTCCCGCGAACTGCAGCACGTAGAACGCCGCGAATGCGCCCCAGATGCCCGCCAATGGTGTCGCGTCGCGTACACCACCCTGAGCCAGTCCGAAAACGATCGGCAGCAGCACGACCATTCCGAACAGGAAGACCATCCACGATCTGTCTTTGCGTTGGCCCAGTCGGCCGAAGAGTCGCAGCGCGTGCGCGGCTAGTGCCAGGGGAAGGAGCGCGGCCGCGGGCCAGCCGAGGAGCTGGGCGATCGGTTGCGCGAGAAGCGCTCCGATCCAGCCGAAGTTTCCTCTGACGTTGCCGCCGCCGGGACCGTGGAGCTGAGTGTATCCCTCGGCCGCGAGTGCGCCGGCGAGGAAGATTCCAAAAAGAAGAAGGACAATCCCGCGAATTTCGCGCGCGAGGGCGGAGCCAGACGGCTTATCGTGCCCGTTCCGGCCCGAGCTTCGTGATTTGTCGTTCCTGGTAGATCGGGACCACAGGATAGGAGTCCACTTTCGCGGCGGCGACGAGGTCGTCACCAAATCCTGCCGCTTGGAGCGCTTGTCCGTGGGACGATTCTTTGAAGAGTTTCGCGATGTTCTCGCCATATTTTCGTTCAATCAGCACCGAAGCGGAGGCTGCGTCGTTTACGTGCACCGAATCGGCACGCTTTGGAATCGCCCGGACGTAGCGCCCCGCGCACGCGGCATCCTCGAGAGTGAAGCTTCCCTCTTCACCCGCGCAGATGATGGCGATGTCCGTGTTCGAGCTGGCCGCGACCTTCATCATGGCCAGCACCGCCGTAAAGTTGACGTATGAAGCTATAACTATGTCACGGGCGCCTTGTACCCCCAGCAGCGTCCGGGTCCCGTTAGTCGTGGTTATGAGGATCGTTTTCCCCTCAACCACCTTCGGTTTGAACGCCTGCGGCGAATTACCGAGGTCGAAGCCGGTGATCGGATGCATCTTTTGCTCACCCGCCAGCAGGATCTGAGATCGCGCGAATTCTTTGGAGCGCGAGATCACCTCCTCCGCTCCCTCCAGTGGAATCACCGTCTTGGCGCCGTTGCCCAGCGCGGTGGCAACGGTCGTAGAAGCGCGAAGGACATCGACGATCGCGACCAGGCGTCCCGAGGTGTCGGAGGGTCTTACCACGAGCGGGGTGAAGAACACATCAAGCCGCACTTGCCGGCTCCTTCATGAGCTCGCTCTCACGCTCGAGAAATTTTGTGTCGACGGCGCCGTCCTGAAATTTCTTGTTGGCCATTACGCGACCGAGAAATGGAATGGTAGTAGTCACGCCCTCGATGATGAAGCTCTCCAGCGCAACCTGCATGCGGCGCAGCGCTTCCTGGCGGTCACGTCCCTGACAAATGAGCTTGGCAAGAAGTGAATCGTAATAGGGCGGCACGCTGTAACCAGCGTAGACGTGCGTATCGAGCCGAACGCCGGGGCCGCCAGGCGGATGAAAAACATCGATACGGCCCGGCGAGGGCTGAAAGTTTCTCGCTGGATCTTCGGCGTTGACTCTGCACTCGATGACGTGCCCGCGTCGCTCGATCGGCGGCTTGACCGATAGTTTGTCGCCGCTCGCCACGCGGATCTGCTCCTTGACCAGATCTACACCTGTCAGCATTTCGGTCACGGGATGCTCGACCTGGATGCGGGTATTCATTTCCATGAAGTAAAACGACTTGTCTTCGTTGAGGAGCATCTCGATTGTGCCGGCGCCGACGTAGTCGATCGCTTTGGCGCCCTTGACCGACGCTACTCCCATCTTCTCACGCAGAGAGTCGTTGAGGGCTGGACTCGGTGCTTCCTCGATCAGTTTCTGGTGGCGACGCTGCACCGAGCAATCGCGCTCGCCGAGATGGATCACATTGCCGTGGCGATCGCCCATGATCTGGAACTCGATGTGGCGGGGCCGCGACAAGTATTTCTCGATGTAGACTTCGCCGTTGCCGAAAGCGGACAGCGCTTCCGAGCGCGCGAGCTGGAACGACCGCGCAAAATCCTCCGGATCAGTAGCGACGCGCATGCCCTTACCGCCGCCCCCGGCCGCAGCCTTGATGATGACCGGGAAGCCGATCTCACGCGCGAATTTCAGCGCGTCGTCGGGCTCCTCAACCGGGCCAGGAGTTCCGGGAATGATCGGGACACCGACGTCCTGCATGGCTTTTCGGGCTGCCGCTTTGTCGCCCATGATCCGGATCTGCGCGGCTGTCGGCCCGATAAAGTTGATGTTCGACGCGACGCACGTCTCGGCGAATTCCGCGTTCTCGGCGAGAAACCCGTAACCCGGATGAATCGCGTCGGCGCCGGCGATCTCCGCCGCGGCAATGATGCGGGGGATATTGAGATACGATTCCCGCGCCGGAGCGGGCCCGATGCAGACATCATCATCAGCGAAGCGGACGTGCAACGATTCGCGATCAGCTTCCGAGTAGACCGCGACAGTCTGGATGCCCAGCTCACGGCAAGCTCTGATAACTCTTAGAGCAATTTCGCCGCGGTTGGCAATCAGAACTTTCTTAAACACAGGCAGTCATGAACACGGGAAGCTAGTTAACTGCGGACTGCGGACCAACGGCACTGCTGACTGCTGACTAATTGCGGATTGGGAGACCTACTTCGGACTGCGAAACTAACGGCTGCGAATTGCGAGTTGCGGACTCTCTGCACTTTGCAGTTAGTCTCCCAATCCGCAGTTAGTCTCCCAATTCGTAGTTAGTCAGCAGTCCGCAGTGCACTTGGTCCGGAGTCCGCAGTTCGCAGTTCTAAGTAACCTCTTGCTTAACTGTGTCCCACGACGTGTCACTGGACGCCGCGATTCCTTGCGCCCGCAGTGAGAATTCCGCCGGATTCGTTGCGGCGAACAGTGCGTCGTCGTACGAGATCACACCCTTGTGGTACCAGTTCATCAACGACTGATCGAAGCTCTGCATCCCGTAGGGTACCATGCCTTCCTTGATCAGCTGGGCGATGTTCAGCGACTTCGACATGTCACGCATCTGGTCACGCACCGCTTCGGTGTTCATGAGGATCTCAGCTGCAGGCACGCGGCCTTTCTTATCGGCCCGGCGAACCAGACGCAATGAGATGATCGCGCGCAGCGCCGTCGAGAGCATGTAGCGCACTTCGGTCTGCTGGTGCGGCGGATAGAACGACAAAATACGGTTGATGGTCTGCGTCGCGTCCGTCGTGTGCAGCGTCGAGAAGACGAGGTGACCGGTTTCCGCCGCCTTCAAGGCGGTATCGAGTGTGTCAAGGTCTCGAATCTCACCGACGAGCAGAATGTCCGGGTCCTGTCTCAGCACGCGGCGAAGCGCCTGCCCGAAGCTGTTAGTGTCGGTTCCAACCTCACGCTGGTTGATGCTGCTCTTGATGTCGCGGTGCAGGAACTCGATCGGATCTTCGATGGTGATGATGTTGGCGTGCCGATTCTGATTGATGTAGTGCAGCATCGACGCAAGCGCGGTCGACTTTCCGGACCCAGTGATTCCAGTGACGAGGATCAGACCGCGCGGCATCAAGGCGATTCTCTCGCACACATCGGGGAGATTGAGCTCCGCAATCGTCTTCGCCTGGAACGGCACGCCACGCAGCGCGTACGCGATCGTGCCGCGCTGCTGGTATGCGTTGACCCGGAAGCGACCAATGCCAGGCACCGCGAGAGCGAAGTCTGATTCCTTCTGCTCCGAGAACTCCTTGATGTTCTTGGGCGCCATGATCTGCTCGGCCAGACTGCGCAGATCTTCCTGTTTGAGCGGAGGCAGCTCGAGTGAGACCATCTGGCCGTCGACACGCAATGTCGGCGGCCGTCCCACTTTCAGGTGAAGGTCCGATGCGCTCGCCTGGATCATGTGCTGCAGCACGGACTTGTAATCGAAGTTCGGGCCGGAGTGCGACGATGCAGTCGACTTGGGCGCCGGCGGAGTGAGTTTTTCAGCCATTAGGATCTATGCGGAAGAGGACCTGACCGTATTCGACGGGGTGCGCGTTCTGCGCGAGCATCTCTTTCACCACACCGTCGAACTCGGATTCGATCTCGTTCATGATTTTCATTGCTTCGATGATGCAGAGTATCTGACCTTTGCTGATTCTGTCGCCGACCGTGAGGTACGGTCTCGCTCCCGGCTCGGGAGCACTGTAGTAGGTCCCCACCATTGGGGACTTCACTTCCAGATATTTAGACTTCGCAGCCTCCACTTTGGGCACTTCCAGGCCGGCGGAGTTCGATTCGGCGGCCTGGGGGGCGGCGGCAGGAACTGCGGCCGGTAGCAGCGCTGGCAGCGTCATCGGTGCTGCCATCTGCACCGCGCCCCGCTGCTGTGGGGTTTTCGAGATCCTGATCTTCATCCCCTTGTCGGACGCAATCTCGATCGAATCCACACTCGACTCGTCGAGCATTTCCACCAGCTTCTTTACGTAGCGGAGATCGATCATTGTCATCTAGCGGGAAGCGGGAAGCGGGAAGCGGGAAGCGGGAAAAGGAAGCGGCGGCCAGTGATGGCTGTGGGATCAGGCGCCTGGGTATTCATGCGACTTCCAGAAGTTCTCGGGTGAAATCAGTGAGTATCTCCGGGCCGCTTGCAGCGAGATGAACGTCGTCCTCGATGCGGACTCCTCCCCAACCCGGACGGTAGATCCCCGGCTCGATCGTTACCACCGCGCCTGTCCCAAGCGGCGTCTCGACCGTTTTCGCCAGGCGTGGCGCTTCGTGAACCTCGAGTCCCAGTCCATGACCCAGACTGTGTCCGAAGGCGTCGCCATAACCCCTTTCCTCGATGTAGCGACGAGCCAGACCATCGGCATCCTGCCCCTTCATTCCCGCGCGCACTGAGCTCGCGGCAACAGCGTTCGCGTGCTTGACGATGTCGTAAATCTCGCGCTGCTCACTCGACGCGCGACCGACAACGACAGTCCGGGTCACATCGGAGCAATAGCCCTTGTATTGAGCTCCGAAATCCAGCAGCAGCAAATCGCCGCGCTCGATCACGCGCGACGATGCGCGCGCGTGTGGGAGTGCAGCACGCGGTCCCGACGCAACTATCGCGGGGAACGGAAATTCTTCGCTGCCTTCGTCGCGCAGCGCGTGCTCGAGGATTCCCGCGACATTGAGCTCGCTCATTCCGGGGCGTATCTCCTTGAGTGTCTTGGCCAGCCCCCGAGTGGCGATCTCGCCAGCGCGTCTGATGAGAGCGACCTCGTCCGCATCCTTGGATTCGCGCAGTGCCTCGACGAGATTGAGCTGAGGCCGCCACTGCCAGCGCGTCCCATCGGTCAGCAGCCGCTGGAAATCGCGATGCAGCAAATGCGCGGACTCGAATCCGACTATTTCAACGCCTTCGAGCGACGCGCCGAGGTTCCAGAGCCCCGTCCACAAACTCTGCTGTTCGATGCGGATCGTCGCGAGATCCCCGACTTCGTCGCGGACCTGGGTGTCGTACCTGAAGTCGGTAATGAAATGCACATCGCGCTGCGTAACCAACAGCAGTGCGCTCGTGCCCGAAAAACCGGTGAGATAGCGCACGTTCGGAAGGCTCGTGAGCACGAGTGCGTCGATGTGTGCGGCGGTGAGCCCATCGCGAAGCGCGGCAACCCGCGCGGAGCGGCGATCAGCCATTGGCGGCAACCGGCAGGCGTTTCACCAATCCGCGCAACGCCAGCTCGTAACCGTACGAGCCGAATCCGCAGACGACCGCCATCGCCGCATCTGCCAGCGCCGAGCGTCGACGCTCGGGCTCGCGCGCGTAAATGTTGGTGAGATGCACTTCCACGAAAGGAATCTTTATTCCAGCAAGCGCATCGCGAATGGCGAGGCTCGTGTGGCTGTACGCTCCCGCATTCACCAGCGCCCCGTCCGCACGACCCCGCAAAGCGTGCACTGCTTCGACGATCTCTCCTTCTCCATTATGCTGCGAGAACGTGAGCTCGACGCCAAGCTCTTTGGCGACGTTCAAGAGACGCGACTCGATGTCGCCAAGAGTTTCTGTCCCGTAGAGATCCGGCTCGCGCGTGCCGAGCAGATTGAGGTTGGGGCCATTGATTACGGCGATTCTCACTCGCCGGTGAGCCCGTCGAGCCAGGCGCGGAATTTTGCGACGTCTTCTTCTGATTCCTGCGTCGCTGGAATGCGAGGATTCACGCGCGGTGTTGGCACTGGCGGAGTTGGCGGAGTTCTCGACGTACCGGTTACGCCACTGAAAGCGCCGGCCAGTCGTGACGCCGCGCGGCTGTCGGCGGGATTCACCGTCGCCCCAGCGAACACTGCATCTAGAGAAGCGCTGGGAACAGCGCTACCCATTGCCGCAGCCGGGGCCTCCGGCGGAATACTATTGCCCGACCGCGTTCCGCCACCGCCACTAGCGACGCCACCGCCTGACGGACGGGGAGGACGACGACGCCCCAGAGTCGCAAAGAATTCTCTGATCGACGGCTGACGAGCGGCGATCCCTTCCGGCTCCGCGCCCGGTTCTTCGCGAATCGGCGCTTCGACGGACTCGCGCCGACGAGATGGCTGAGACGTGGGCGGCGAATCGACCGGCGATCGATCGAAGCTGGGCGCTTCCTCCGATCCCGGAGCCACGCCCGGTGTCGGAGACTCGATTGAAGGTGAGCGCGGAGCCGTCGGCTCCGGTGAAGGCCTCTCGATAGGAGGCGATTCTCTCCGCGCCTCTGGCGAAACTCTTTCGGCGGACGGCGCTTCTCTGCGCGAAGCTGCTATCTCCGGATGCGCAGCGCGGTCCTCAGCCTCTATCTGGGCAATTCGATCCTTGAGCGCCTGATCGTTCGGGCGCGCCTCGGCAAGCTGGTAATAAACCCTGAGCGCGAGCTGCCGATATCCCTGCTGCAAATACAGCTGCGCCATTGTCTCGTTAACGAACGGTTCCGGCGACGGACCGGAGAACATCCGGTCTTCTTTCCGTGATTCAACGCGCTCGTGAACCGCAGCGCCGGGCGGGGGCGTCCAGGTGTCGAGAGCTTGCTCATCATCCGATCGAGAGGCTGTCGCTCCCTCGAGCGGTAAAACGGGCGGCTTGCCTTTGAGACCTTCGGCTCCAACGGGCTCTGCGACCTCCGGTTCAGTGCCCTGCAATCCTTCCACGGCGGCGGGCGGCGCCGCTTCTACGTTTCCGCGCAGACCTTCGGCGCCTATGGGCTCGCCCATCTCCGTTTTACCGCGCAAGCCCTCCGCTCCCACTGGCTCGCCGGGCATGATCGTCTCGATCGCCTCGAGAGGATAGTGTCGCTCGAGCCCAGCGGGCGCCGCTGACTCGGTTGCCCGAGGAGCAGGTTCAGCCGCGCCCATCGGTGTCGCAAAAGGTTGCGGAGGTGCGGGCGACACAGGGGTCGCTACTTCGGCGCTGTTGTACGGAATAGCCTGGTCGCCGGCATCGACGTCGACGCCGGGAATGACTTCCGCCACCGGCGTAGCTGCATCGGCGGACGCGTCGATCTCGGACACGAGCGCGATCACCGCAGTATCCTTCGGGTCTGCATCGAGAAGTCGCGTATACCATTTGCGCGCCTCGGCGGTGTTGCCGCGCTGAAGAGACATGTCACCCAGGGTTCGTAGCGCGATGAGATTCTCGGGGTCCAGAGTCAGAGCGCGCTCGAATACCTGGCGTGCCTCCTCGAACTCGCCGGCCTCGTAGAGCGCCTGGCCGTACACGATATGGCCACTCATGTGGCCAGGCATCTGCGCGAGCTGCGCACGGCAGATCTCTATCGCGCGCTTCGGCTGACCGCCTTTGCGGTACTCGTTGGCGAGCGGCGCGAAGTAGCGGCGAGGGTTCTCCTCGAATTTTTCCTGCAACTCTCGCAACCGATCGTAGTCCATCGTTCCTCTAAATCTCTAACGCCTAACTACCCGCTTCAGTGCGCAGTCCGCAGTAAGTCCGCAATCCGGAGTTAGTTTCCCAATCCGCAATTAGTCAGCAGTCCGAAGTGCACTTGGTCCGCACTCCGCAGTAAAATCCCCGATCTCCGGGTTCACGCTCGTTCCAGGCCAGAAAGATGCACCATTCTCCGCTTTCGCGCGACTTGCATCTCGGTCACCCAAACTCATACCTTACAAGGCTATACGCCGTTTCGCCCTGCCCCGGCAGCCAGGACTGCCGGCCCATCAAATTCGTGTAAGGAGTAGTGCCCTTGCTGCAAGCAATGCGGGCCTCCGCAAAATACATCTGGATAATCATCGTCGTACTGTTCGTCGGAGGCTTTCTTCTCGCGCAGACTTCGGGTCTGCTCGGAAGAGCGCCGGTGACGAGCACCACAGCGGCCGCCTCCGTCAACGGAGAGGATATTCTCGCCACCACTTGGTACCAGACAACGCAAAATCTCGAGCAGGAGGCGACTCAGCGCGGCAATCAGAGTATCTCGCTCGACGAGAGACAGCGATTGATGGACCAGGCCTTCGACCAGCTCGTGACGGACGCCCTGCTTCGCCAGGAGTACAGGCGGCGAGGCATCACTGTTACAGACGACGAAATTCTCCAGGCGGCACGCTATAGCCCACCCCCGCAGCTTATGCAGGCGCCCGATCTGCAGACCGACGGGCAGTTCGACCCGGCCAAGTACCAGCGGTTTCTCAACAGCCCAATGGCCAGACAGCAGGGCCTGCTCTTCCAGCTCGAGCAATACTACCGCACCGAAATTCCCAAAGAAAAGCTCTTCGACCAGGTCGCGTCCGATGTCTACGTGACCGACGAGCAACTGTGGCGGCGCTTCCAGGACCAGCACGATTCAGCGCAGACATCGTTCGTCGCCTTCGACCCCGACCGGATCTCCGACTCAGCGGTTCGCCTCAGCGACGACGAGGTTCGCGCCTACTACGACACCCACAAAAAGCTGTTCGACCGCCCCGGAACTGCGAAGGTCTCGATCATCATCATTCCGCGGGCCGTAAGCGTGGCGGATTCGGCTGCTGTGCGCGCACACGCACTTGCGCTCAGATCGAGAATTCTCGGTGGTGAAAAGTTCGAGGACGTCGCGCGTGCGGAGTCGGCCGATTCGGGCTCTGCGGTAAATGGCGGCTCACTCGGCAAAGGCCCGAAAGGGAGATTCGTCGCGCCATTCGAGAATGCTGCATTTGCACTCAAGCCCGGCGAAATCTCGCAACCGGTACTGACTCCGTTCGGCTACCACCTTATCCGGGTTGACGAGCGGAAAGGTGATACGATCAGCGTTCGCCACATCCTCCTTCGCATCCAGCAGGGTGATTCCGCTGCTGCGCGAACCGATCGGCGCGCGGATTCGCTGGCGCGCATTGCGGCTTCGAGCGATCAACCCTCAAAGTTCGACGATGCGGCGCGCACGCTTCACATCCCCGTGATCAAGAGCTCGGTGGTCGAAGGGAATGCCGTGACGGTGAATGGCCAGTTCATTCCGAGCGTCGGGCCGTGGGCATTTCAGGGTGCGAGACCGGGTGAGACGAGTGAGCTGTTCGACGCCGAGGATGGCTACTACCTCGCGCGGCTGGATTCACTCACGCCCGGTGGAACTCTCTCACTTGATCAGGCGAAAAACGACATTCGCGCTTATTTGCTTACGCAGAAAAAGATAGATGCGCTGCTGGCCCAAGCTCAGAACTCCGCTAAAGCCCCGGCGGCTAGCTCGCTAGAGTCTGCGGCGAAGCTGATGAATCTGCAGGTAGTGAGCACCAAACCATTCACTCGCGTGACTGGTGTACCGGAGTTGGCCCAGGCGCCGGAGGCAGTGGGGGCCGCATTTTCGCTGCCATTGCACACTGTGAGCGAGCCAATCAAGTCGACCGGAGCAGTCGTGGTCGAGCGCGTCGACAATCGCTTTTCGGCGAGTCGCGCCGCTTTCGAGGCTCAGAAGGATGTGCTGCGCCAGCAGGCGGTTCAGCAGCTTAAAAGGCAGAGGGTTCAGGAATTTCTCGCCAATCTTCGAGCGGTCGCTAAGATCGATGATAGGAGGAA
>QHVA01000099.1 GCA_003223425.1 Gemmatimonadota bacterium | reverse complement strand
GTCAGTTCTCGACGATGATCAACTCGGGCCTGCCACTGGTGCAGGCTCTGACAATTCTCGCCGAGCAGACCGATAACAAGGCACTCTCGGAAGTCACCAAGAAAGTCGTTTTCGATGTCGAATCGGGTAATACAGTTGCCGACGCGTTGTCGAAGCACCCGCGGGCGTTCACGAACCTTTACGTGAACATGGTCGCCGCCGGTGAAGCCGGTGGTATTCTGGACACGATTCTCATGCGTCTGGCGACGTTCCTGGAAAAGAACGACGCCCTGATGAGGAAGGTGAAGGGCGCAATGATCTACCCTGCGGTCATTATGAGCGTCGCAGCGATAGCGGTCGTCACACTGCTCATCTTCGTCATCCCGGTGTTCGAGAACATGTTCTCGTCGGTGGGACTCGCGCTTCCCCTACCGACACGTATCGTCATCGGCGCGTCGCGATTCCTGAAAGGTTACTGGTGGATGCTCGGCGCCGCCGGCATTGTCGGCGCATACATGTTCAAGAAGTACTACGCATCGTCGAACGGAAAGCTGGTTGTCGACCGCTTCATGCTGAGGGTGCCAGTGCTGGGTGACGTTCTCCGCAAGTCTGCGGTCTCTCGCTTCACCCGTACGCTCGGCACGCTGATCAGCTCGGGCGTCAGCATTCTCGAGGGACTTGAGATCACGGCGAAAACGGCGGGCAACCGAGTGATTCAGGACGCCATCATGCAGTCGCGCTCCTCGATCGCCGGTGGCGACACGATCGCACAGCCGCTGCAGAAGTCGAAGGTGTTCCCGCCCATGGTTATCTCGATGATCGCGGTCGGCGAGCAGACCGGCGGTCTGGACGAAATGTTGTCCAAGATCGCCGACTTCTACGACGAAGAGGTCGATGCGGCAGTCAGCAATCTTCTCTCGCTGCTCGAACCGATCATGATCGTGTTCCTCGGCGTCATTGTCGGCGGCATGGTCGTCGCGATGTACCTACCGATCTTCGACATGATCAACGCGGTGCAGTAAGAGCTGCGGACTTCGGACCAAATGCACTGCGGACTGCTGACTAATTGCGGATTGGGACACCTACTTCGGACTGCGAAACTAACGGCTGCGAATTGCGGGTTGCGGACTAACAGCGCGTACCAAGGAGTACGTAGTGCGCAGTTAGTGTCCCAATTCGTAGTTAGTCAGCAGTCCGAAATGCCGTTGGTCCGAAGTCCGCAGCAGTGAGTCCGCAGTCCGCGGTTGAAGAAGTACTGCGAACTCTCGCGACTGAGAGTCCAACAAAAATGGCCAGCCCTTTGTGGGCTGGCCATTTTGTTTTTCAGGGCTGAATTCGCTACCAGAGTATTCCGATCGTTATCGGAACGTAGCTCAGGCTCCCGCTGGGTACGTTGACGTGACTGTACCGCGCTTCGACGAAAGTCTCGAAGCTGGTGCTGAGCGGAAGCTTGATCCCGCCGCCAACGTTGAAGCCAAAGCGGTTCTCACCCGACGTGCCACCGCCGGTGAGATCAACGTTGGTCCGGTAGAGTCCGGCGCCGCCGATCACGTACGGCGAGAAGCTGACACCCGGAAGCTCGTATACGAGGTTGCCGGTGAACGCCGGGATATTGACGTTACCACTCGTATTCTTGAGGCCGAACTGATTGTAGGCGGCCTCCACCCGCACCGCGATCGGCGTATAGAGCGGCCGATAACCAGCCATGACTGTAACGTTGTAACCTAGGTTGGCAATGTTGCTCAAATCGCCGGTTGGGATCGCGACGCCTGCCGACGCTCCAATCTGAAACGGATTGCGAGAACTCTGCGCACTAGCACTCGGTGTCGTGACCGCGACCATCGCAGCAGCCGCGATCGCGGAAATGATTAATCGGTTCACTTTATCTCCAGTGTTATGGGGACGCAGTAACCTAAACTCGCGGCGACAGACGTTGCACCCGTGCGGTGGCGCTAATTCCGCCTTGCGGTAGAGCTTTTCAGGTTGTTGTAGCTGCCTTGCCCGCCCCCGCGCGCAGGTGCGCGCCAATTTCCTCGAGATCCGCGGCGGTGAGATTCCAGCTCGCCGCCCTTGCATTTGCGGCCAGCTGTCGTGCGGAAGACGCGCCGGCGATAACAGAGGCGA
Organism: Gemmatimonadota bacterium; assembly: GCA_003223425.1. Taxonomy (GTDB): domain Bacteria; phylum Gemmatimonadota; class Gemmatimonadetes; order Gemmatimonadales; family Gemmatimonadaceae; genus UBA4720. The sequence continues at coordinate 9,183 of QHVA01000099.1, read as the reverse complement.
CTACGGCATGCGCGAGCAACCACGACACCGCAAGCTCGAGAATGGTGTGACCGCGCGATTCCGCGTAATCGATGAGCGCTTCGACTTTGTCGAGATTCTCATCGGTCAACAGCTCCCGGTAGCGCTCGAACTTCGCGACGCGTGTACCCTGAGGGATTGGTTTACCCTTGCGGTACTTTCCCGTGAGCAGTCCGCTCTTGAGCGGGAAAAAAGGAAGGAACGCCATGTCCTGACGCGCGCACTCGTCCAGAACTCCATCTTCCGGCTCGCGATGAAGAAGGCTGTACTCGTTCTGAACGCTGACAAATCTGGCTGAACCCGGCCGGCGCTCAGCCGCGGTCTCAGCATCTCGTAACTCCTGCACTGAAAAATTCGAGCAGCCAATCTCTCGGACCTTTCCTGCCTTTACCAGCTCGTCGAGCGCACCGAGCGTCTCGGCAATTGGCACGTCGTGGTCGGGTATGTGCTGCTGATAGAGATCGATGTAGTCGGTGCGTAGTCGCCTCAGGCTGGCGTCGAATGCCTTTCTCACATAGGCTGGATGTGCTCCACTGCCTTGTCCTGGCATGTCGCGGCCGAACTTCGTGGCAATGATTACCTGGCGGCGACGATCGCCCAGAAAACGGCCCAGTAGCTCCTCGCTCCTGCCGTCGGCGTACGTGTCAGCGGTATCGAAGAAGTTGATCCCTTCGTCGAACGCCGCGTTTATGACCTCCTCGGTGCGCACTTCATCGATGCGGGCGCCGAAGTTGTTGCAGCCTACGCCAACGCTCGACACCTCGAGTGAGCCGATCCTTCGCTTTTGCATATTCGTTTCTCTATTTCAAAGCTCGGCTTAAGGCCGATCCCTGACCGGCAAGCTGCGGGGAACTCCAGCTCCCTCGACACAAGCCGCGACGTCGCGCGGGATTTCCGATTGACACGCCCGCTGGCGCGACGCCGAATCGGAAAAGAAACCGCCGATCTGCAGCCCGAGTCCATCCCAGCAGCGAGTGCGGGTTTCCCCCTCCGGGAGCGACTTGCAGAAAGCTGCTCCGCGTGGAAGCTCGCCGGGCGCGTACGCGAGATGCCGCGCTGCTCCCTGGTAACAGAACGCCACTCCGACCGGTGACGCCTGGTCGCATCTCTTCCTGATTCCGACGTACTGGAATGCGGACCCTCCTGATGCGTTTCTGCCCAAACCCACGTAGCACTCGCGCACAAAGTCGGGAGAACCAGCCGCGTCACAAACGGCGCTCGCTTTCCTGTAGTCCTGATTCACCGCCGGAAGAATGAGATCGGACTGAAGCTCGTAACACTCGCGTCTGTATCGAGCCGGTGTCGCATCGCAGGGATAATGCAGGTCGTCAGGCTTGAACAGAACTACGCCCGCCGCCGGCATGGAATGTCGATGCATTCCGAACTTCCCATCGCCAAAGACTTGCATCCGCACGCCCATGTTGTGTTCCATGAAAACGCCGCTGTAACAGCTGCGCTGGTCCCAGTCACTGGCGAGTCGGTCGCAATCAGTGAGCGCGGCGTTGACGTCGTAGCGATGATACATCATGAGGCCGTGACCCATTCCGTGGAGACAGTCGAACAGACGGAATTGTTCACTGGTGCCGCGCAGGCCATCGCAAGGCGCGAGCAAGACGCTCTGGGCTATCGGCATGCCCATCCGCGCGTCGAAGTACCGCTGCAGAATTCCGTGATAGCATCCCGATTGGTAACGCTCGTCGCACTCCGACAGCAATCGCGTTGCCGTGAGAGGAGTAGAACGAACCGCATATCCAAGCGCATGCGCGAGCGGATGTGCGACCAGAACCAGCGATGGATCAGTGTGCACAACCAGATCGAGTGTTCCCATCGCCAGAGCGATGTTCCCCGCGGACGAAAGCGCTGCGATTCCGTCGCCGATGCAGGTGGAATACGCGTCGATCGAATCACTCTTGTAGGCTTTGCAAACGCTGAGCAGCGAATCGGCAACGATCGCTGAGTCCGAAACTCGACGGCTCGCAGTGGTCGGGGCGCTCGTAAGCGTATCGACCGGCATCTCCGCCATCGAATGATTTTGGTGCTGCGCGCTCGTAGGCGACGTGATGGTAACGAGCGCGACGAGTGCCAGCGAGATTGGAGCTAGAGAACTTTGACGCGATGACGATTGATCGATCACGACCGCAGTATGACAGCACAGCGCGTGCTCTTCAACCGCCTCCACCGCTGTTGCTGCTCTTTTCTTTCCCAACTTTGCCGGCACGTAGGTAGAGGGGCCAGCGAACCCGCCGTCGAAAATCGGGTGCACCCCAGTGCTCCGCCAACGATCTCTCGAGTCGCACCACGGGATCGAACCCTTGCTCGCCCGCAAATCGTGCGGTCGCCGACCAGGTGCGGAGGTAGCCTGCCAGCTCTGGTAACGTCCATCGCATCTCCAGTTCCAATGCAGGCAGGCTCACTTGATCGAATGGAAACGGAACCGTTTTGTAACCGTCCAGCAGAATCTTTCTCTCGGGAAACCAATAGGGCTCGAGCAATCCCCGGTTGAATTCGTGAAGCATCTCGTGCAGCGGCGGGCTGTCGAGAATGGGATCGCCATAACCCCAGATCGCGACGGCGCCACCTGGGACCAGCACCCGCTTCGCTTCATTGAAGAAAGAGCTCGGCTCGAACCAGTGGAGCGCCTGGGCGGCGGTCACGAGGTCGACTGATCGTGAAGGCAGTCCGCTCGACTCGGCGCGCGCCACCCGATACTCGATCCGCTTGTGTCGGGTCGCTCTCCTGATCTGGGCGAAGCTCGGATCCGTGGCGATGACGCGATCGAAATGAGCCGCGAGACCGACCGCTGCCTGACCATTACCAGTCCCGCAATCGAGGACGGCTCGATGCTCCCGAGTCAGGCTCGCGAGAAATTCAAACAGTGTGTCAGGGTAGAGCGGCCGATACGCGGCGTAAAGCTCCGCTCGTTCCGAGAAATAATCCTTGAATGTCACGAGCGTCTCGGATCGAGACGCGCGGGAGCTACTGCGACTCGAGACTCAGGCTGCGGTTGAGCGCAGTTGCTACATAGACCATGTCTATGCTCTTGAAGAAGTCGTGCCAGGGCGGGGGAGCACGAAAAGCCATTCTGCCTGAGGCATCTTCCCAGACCGGAACCACCACTCCGGCCATGTCCGCTGCCGCGGCGCTCCGCTGAAATGCTTCCTGAATGCGAGCCTGCTCTGTGGGCGATCTTTTTCCAAAAGACCGGTCCACCGGGACGATGATTACGTCCTGACCCTCCCGCCGCAAATGAGCCACCTGAAAGGTGGGCATTGCATCCATTCGCTTCGTAGGCGCCTCTCCCATGTATCATTGAGCTTTTCACCGATGCGCAAGATGGTCAATGTCGATTCTATATCTTGAACTGCTTGTTTTCTATCACCAGGGAGTTACCGCCTGCAACCTGAGGCTGACAAGGCTACCTTCTCTGCCATGAAAAAACTCGCCGTCATCGCGCTGTCATTTCTTATGGTGGCTTGCACTGAGAGCCAGCGTGCACCCAGCAGTGCGGAGAACGGCGGCACGCTGGTCATTTCTACTACGGAGGATCCGGGCTCTCTCTTTCCTCCGTTTGTGTTGACCAGTCAGGCGAAGCAGATCACCGAACAGCTCTACGATTATCTCGCCGACGTCGGTCCGGAGCTCGACACTCGAGACGAAAAAAGATTTCGCCCGGGCCTCGCGGACCGATGGCGGTGGTTGGGCGATTCACTGATGCTGGCGTTCCATATCAATCCAGCGGCGAGGTGGCAGGATGGCAAAGATGTCACTGCGCGCGACATTCAATTCACCTTCGCCCTCAACAAAAACCCTTCGCTCGGCGGCAGGCTCGACACCGAGCTCGCGAACATCGACTCCGTAACGGTGACAGATTCGCTGACCGCTGTGTTCTGGTTCCACCAGCGGTCGCCTTCACAATTCCTCGATGCCGCCGCGCAAATGCTCATTCTGCCCGCGCACCAGCTCGAGAAAACCTCGATCGACGCGCTGCGCCAAAATCCCCCACCGCCGATCGGAACCGGCCGCTTTCGCCTGCAGAAATGGGATAAGGAAGCGTCTGTGGAGATCGTTGCCGATACCTCCAACTACCGTGGGCGAGCGAGACTGGATCGGGTTATCTGGAGTATATCGCCGGACTTCACGACCGCGGTGACGAAGCTTTTCAGTGGAGACGCCGATCTCTTTGACGCACTGCGTCCCGAAGACCTCGCGGAGCTGGCGCGTCACAAGAACCTGCGCACGATGATCCTTCCGGGGATGGATTACGCGTTTCTCAGATTCAATCTGCGCGATCCCACAAACAACGAACGGCCGCACGCATTGTTCGGGAATCGCGAGCTTCGCCGCGCGATTGCGATGTCGCTCAACCGCGCCACGCTTTTGCGAAACGTGCTCGATACTTTCGCGCTGGTTCCCGTAGGGCCTGTCGTTCGCGCCTACCCGACTACAGACCCGCGAGGCTCCCAGCTCCCGTTCGATTCAGTCCGCGCGAGCCGATCGCTGGATTCGCTCGGATGGATTCGCGGTGCCAACGGAATTAGATCGAAGAACGGCAAAGAGCTGGCATTTACTCTCATCATTCCGACATCGAGCAAGAACCGAGTCCGGATGGGTCCGTTGATTCAAGAGCAACTTCGTCGCATGGGCATTCGTGTGCAGCTGGAACAGCTCGAGACATCCACGGAATCCGAAAGGGAAAGTCGTGGCGCATTCGACGCGGCGCTGGGTAGCTGGACGATGGGCTCGAGTCCAGACGGAATAAAAGGCGGCTGGACAACTTCGGGCATCGGAAAGTACGGCGTCAACTACGGAGGGTACAGCAACCCCAGATTCGACGTCCTCCTGGACAGCGCGCTCCGCGCAGAAACGGCGCAAGCGCGGGACATTTTCTCCAGGGCTTTCGCGGTCATCAACGAGGATGCACCAGCAGTCTGGCTTTACGAACCGCGGAAGATCATGGGAATCGACCGTCGGCTCAGAACCGCTGTAATGAGGCCTGCCGCCTGGTGGTTCGACCTGGCAGACTGGTATATACCCCCAGCCGACCGCCTCCCAAGGGACCGAATTCCGGTCCGGCGTTAAAGCCTTCTAAGCGCCATTAACTCTCGGAAGGTGACATGAAAACGCCCCTCTGGTGATATGAAACAGGCATTTCTAAAACGCGCTCAAAGTGGCATTTTTGAGGCATCAAATTACGCCCAGAACCCTATGATCCGGCATCAGGTCTATTTCGATACGCTTGGTTCCTTGCAGGAGGATAGCGCCTCCTGGCGTTCCGTGTTCGCCGGACTTTCGGTCCTGCGACTCGTGGACTCCTACGCTGATAACGGCTCGTCGATTGACCCCGCGAGCTGGGCCCAGCTACATAGCGTGCGCAGCGCCATCGAAGATGTCAGCGATGGCGACCCCATTCGAGGCGTGCTCAGCACCGTACTCGAGGAAGCGACGAAACGCGCGGTTATCGACGAGACCGTTTGCGCGGCGCTCCTCGCGTACGGGCGTGCCCTCGACTATGAGGCGAGCTGGGGACTCGCGACCGACGTCTTTTCTACCGTTGCCAAGCTCGCGCGTCCCGAAAAGAACGCCAAGCTGGCCGTCGAGGCGAATGTCGCCGTTGGTGGCGCCGCGCGCCGCAATGGCGATTGGGAAGCCTCTGCGCGCGCTTACTCGCAGGCCGCCTACATTGCTGACACGCTCGGCGACCACAAAGGCGTCTTGACTGTCCAGGTCGGTATCGCGAACACTTACCTCGCCAAAGGTAATTTTCCCCACGCCCAAGCCATTCTTGATGACGTGATTGTACAGGCGGGGGATCAGGGATTTGACGAGGTGAAGGGGATGGCGCTTCATAGCCGCGCGTCTCTCGCGCAACGTCGCGGAGAATATGCCGAGGGACTCAAGTTAGCGTACGAAGCGCTTGGCCTCACCGAGAGGCCGACCGAGAAGGACCAGGTGTTAGAGGACATCGGCGCAATGTTCACGGAACTTGGTATGTATGATGCCGCGCGCGATGCCCATCTCATTCTCGCATCGACCGCGCAAACCAAGCTGGTTAAGTGGTCGGCAACCTTGAACCTCATGGAGCTCGCCAGCCTCGAAGGAAAGGAAGAAGCATTCGGCGGATACGCGCGTGAGCTGTCGCGTGAGCCGCTGAACGCGTGGGTCCGATCACACTACTTGCTCTTCCTCGGCGAAGGGTTCGCACGGTTTGGCCGTTCCGAGGCGGCCGAAGACGCACTTCGTGAAGCCTCGACATTTGCCGAAGCGAACGAGATTCACCAAATCGCGTTCAAGGCACAATCGGCACTGAGCAATGTGCGCTCGACGGCTCGCGTGGGATCGACGTTCACAACCCCTCCCACGTGGGTGCCGGAAGATGTCGGCACCGTGATTCGGGGGATTTCAGACCTGCGCAAGGCGGCGGTGGCTGCCGCGTAGTTGAGCGACGGGCAGCCAACCCGCCGTTTTGCTTATTAGCAGGTCGAAGATCCGTTGGTGATGGGGCAGACGTCAGTCTTCGGAGCCGTGATGTCCGAGCAAGCGGCGAGAATGGCCGAGGCGATGACGGCGGTGGCGATGAGTAGGCGGCGGCGGATCATTGGAGTGACTCCTGATAAGAAGGGAATGGGGCTGCTGCGGAACTGAACCACGCCACAACGTACGACCATCCGCCAACCCCGAAATGGCATTTTCTTATCAGAAAATGTCTGTTTCCTATCAAAAACAGCGCTTTTCTTATCACCTCCCCTCGCGCTACAGGGGTTTTCACCCCACTTTCTTACATCATGCGCGCGACCGCCCCTTGATTGCGGCGTTCCTGCCCCCTCGCCTCCTGACTCACGTCAGGCATGTTTTTGCGGATGAGAAAGAGCTACTGGTCGCCTCGTCCTGGCAGGAATTGGAATCCATTATCCGTCGCAAGCCCGTCAGTGTGGTAATACTCGATCCGGCGGCCGAGGCTAGCATGAACGTCGAAGCGGTCGAAGGGCTGCTAAAGCGCTATCCCTCACTGCCCTTGATCGCCTACGTCACACTGCACGCCCCGCAATTCAAGGCTGTTGCCCACCTGGGGCGACTGGGGCTGAGGGAGGTTGTCCTTCACCGCTTCGACGACGCGCCGGATGGGTTTCGCGAGCGCGTCGAGCGCGCCGAGGGGAACGTGCTCACACATGATGTGATCGAAGCACTGCGGGACCGGTTGAGCCAGCTACCACGGCAGCTTGCTGTCGCAGTGGAGAACCTTTTCGAGGAGCCGCATCGCTACACTAGCGCCCTCGACCTTGGCATGGAAGCCGGTGTCGCAATAGTCAGTGTTTATCGAAATGTCGACGCCGCGCAGCTCGGCTCGCCCAAGCGGTTGCTCATCGCCGCGAAAGTCTTGCGCGGATTCGGCTACCTTCGCGATCCCGGCTATTCCGTGCTCGACGTCTCCATCAAGTTGGGTTACAAGACGGCTCGCATCTTCTCGCAGCACTGGGTAAGCGTGTTCGGACTTACCCCCGCCCGAGTTCGCACCCGTCTTACTGACGAAGCTGCAATCGAGGGCGTGATGCGCTGGCTTGGAGCGAGCGATGACGACTCGTCTCTCGCTGATGACCCGGGTCATCCGCCCGGGCGCAACGGCTCACGCCGACTGCGTCAGCGCAGACCTGAGACGGGTTAGTCCCACTGCAGGATCCCCTTCATATCATCAAGGAGGGGCACTGCAGATCCCGATCGCTTGGGCGCTTCCGGATCCCGCGCCTGATCGGCGACGCGAACGAAATCCGTCCACAGATCACCAAGCCTGATCGTGAGAGGCTCGCCACCCGACTCGTCGCCGCTGAATTCGGCGGCGGTCGGGTGGGGCTTCTCGATATCGGCCACTGGGGGCAGTGAATTCTTTCGCTTATTCATCGGGATGGAGGAGGCGCGCTGTCGGGAGGGTCAAGGTGATCGAAGGCTATGACGGAGCCGCCCGCGAACGCATTTACCAATATGTGGCCTTCACCCGCAACTCGTCTAGCGGCAACCAGATGATCCGCGAACCAGCGGCCCCGCCGAGTTCCCAGATCGTCGTACCGAACCCCATTACCGCTGGAGGAAGAGTGAATGAAGCGGCCATTTCCCGCATAGATCGCCACGTGGCTGATCCGGCCACCTTGGGCAAAAAGCATTAGATCTCCCACGGCGAGCGATCTGGCGGAGGCCTCTACCGCCATTCCAACCCCGGCCATCTGCCGGGACGTACGCGGCAGATCCACTCCCTGAATGCCGTAGACATATTGAACGAAGCCCGAGCAGTCGAAGCCGGTTCTCGGCGATGTTCCCCCGTAGCGATACGGCACGCCAATGTACTGTTCCGCTGTCGGCACAACTTTGCGTGCGGCTCCGCTCGCAGAGGAGGTGCTGACGGGCCAGACAACCCGCGAGGGGTTGCGCGATGGTCGTGGAGCGCTCGGAGGTATATCCGCGCGACGTCTTGAGTAGACCGAGTAGGGCGACCGTCTACCGCCGAAATGAAAGCCGATGCCAACACGGTATTCGATGCCGCGAACGAACTGTGAGTCAGCGGAGGTCGCGGGCGCGGCGAGGTGGCGCGATCGAGCTTCGCCATTTACGGATACCAGGTGTCCGAGAGCGAGCTGTAGTCCCCCGCCGTAGCTCCACGTGCGAATGGCGTCGGTGAAACCTGCGGGCTGGGCACTGCTCTCGAGTCCCAGGCCGGCAAACGAATAGGGCATAAAGCCCTCGCCAAGTCCGGCATTGACAGGTCCCAGCATCAGATCGGCGTTGGTGGCCCAAACCAGATTGGACGGACCTTGATTGACACCGGTCGCCTGGCTAGTGAGGGAGGAGATTCCCAACCCGCCGCTGCCGCGGATCCCCACATACGGGGTTCCCATGCTGAGGGAAAGTCCGCCGACGGTTCTGGTGATCGGGGCGGAATTGTCGAGAGCTCCGTAGAACTCTACGCCGCCCGCCACTTGGGCAGCGAGACCAACGGGTAGGGCTAGATACGACAGGACTCCAGAGAGACCTATCAAGCGTCGCAGATGCATAAGCGACTCCACTGAAGAGGTTGGGGCCTTACGAAGCATTAGGAATACCAAGCTCTGCCAGTTTGCCAACCGTAAGATTCACAAGAAGTTAGGCCTCTTATGACCGGCGTCTGAAGCTCAGGTGTCA
>QHVA01000098.1 GCA_003223425.1 Gemmatimonadota bacterium | reverse complement strand
AGATTGACTACATTCCAGCCGCCCCACACCTGCTGATTGATGATGCTGTTGAGGCTGACATTCCCGGCAAGCAACAGGACTGGGATCGTCGACATCCCCATCGAGATCTCGTATGACACCATCTGCGCGCTCGAGCGCAGTCCGCCGAGCAATGCGTATTTGTTGTTCGAGGACCAACCGGCGAGCACGATTCCGTACACTCCGAGTGAACTGATCGCGAGGATGAAAAGGAAGCCCACCGGCAAATCCGCGACGACCAGGTCGATTCTCCCCCAGCGCGTCGGCACCGGCGCGCCGAACGGGATGACACACCACGTGGTGAGCGCAGGAATGAACGAGAGCACTGGGGCCAGCACGAACAACGGCCTGTTCACGCCGGCCGGCATTGTCTCTTCTTTCATGAAATTCTTGAGACCGTCAGCGGCGGGCTGCAGCCAGCCTTTACCGACCCGGTTGGGTCCGTGACGATCCTGAATCCAGGCGGAGATTTTGCGCTCGGCCAGCGTGAGCATCGCGACACCAACCATGTAAATTGTGAAGATGATCAGCATCTTTACGATCGTAAAAATGAAAAACGCCATTCCGCTCACCGGCGGAAGATTTGGATCGGCCGCCTGCAGAAGCGCCGGCAGAAAATGGATCGTGCTCACGCAGCACCCACGGCAATCTGACTTTTCGGCGACGTCGGCGGTGCGTCGACCAAGGGCAATCCCTTGAAGCCGAGTGTGTCGTAGTTCAGTCCCGCGAATGACTTGTTGACACTGGCGAGACGGGCGAAAACCTCTGATGGGAGGAAGAAGCTCGTTTGCTTCCCCATTGCGCCGAGGAGATCGCCGAGCACGAGCCAGCTTGGACGCGTGTCTCCGGGAGCCTGACGGGCCTGCGTGAAGCGCTGGACGCGTCCGCGCAGATTGGTAACTGTCCCCTCCTCCTCCGAAAAATTCGCAATCGGCAACACGACTGAGGCTCTGTTCGCTGCGTCAGCAAGTACCGAGCTGATCACGATCACATCACTGGCGCGCGAGACAGCCGAAGCGTCTACGCCGACGAGATCCTCGCCGGCGATCAGAAGGACATCATCCCGGCCCAAACCGCTGAGCAGGTCGGTGGTTCTCTGGAACCCGAGCTTTTCAGCGCCATAGACATTGGCTGCTCGCTCGCGGCGCAGCGCGAGATCCTCGACTCCAGCGAGAGGTGCTTCCTCGCCCTCGGCGACCCGAAAGACGCCACTTCCGCCTTGCATCAGCTCGCTGAGGAGAAAGAGAGACTCATTGGAGAGCATCGGCGACGCCACGACAAAAACTTTCTTGCCATTCAACACGCTCGCCGCACCGGAAATCGCTGCCTCCCAGGTTGTTGTCGAAAGGGTGCCGTCGCGACGAACCATCGGGTGTTCGATGCGGTTCTTCTCGTTCATCCAGCGATAGTTGAGGCGTCCCCAGTCGCACATGAAGAACGCGTTGACGTTTTCGTTCGCCCTGGGCCGCATGCGCACGATCTGATTCTCACGCGTCTCCATGATCACGTTGCAGCCTTGTGTGCAGTTTGGACAGATCGATGGAGTGCGATCGAGCTCCCAGGCGCGCGCCTTGTTCAGAAAATCCTTGGAAAGGAGCGCACCGACAGGACAGAGATCGACGACGTTGGCGGCCCACGGGTGAGTGAGATCCTTTCCCTCGAACTTGCCGATCAGAGCGCGGTCACCGCGCTCACTCACGTTCAGCGTTGGCTCATGCGCCACGTCTTCCATGAATCGGACGCAGCGCGTACACAGAATGCACCGGTTGGGAACGTAAATGACGTCTCCGCCAAAGTCCTCAGCCGGATTGAAGCGCTTGGGTTCGCGATAGCGCGAATCTTCGCGGCCCTCCTGGTACGTGTAATCCTGAAGCTCACATTCACCCGACTGATCGCAGATGGGACAATCCAGCGGATGATTGATGAGCAGCATCTCGAGCACTCCCTTGCGGGCGTCGAGTGACTTCTCAGAGTAAACGTGTACGACCTGACCTTCGGCAACGGTTGTTGCGCAGGACGGCGCGAGCTTCGGCGCCTTCTCGACTTCGACCAGGCACATCCGGCAAACACCGGCAATCGGAAGTCCGGGATGATAGCAATAGTGAGGAATGAGAATCCCGGCCGTCTTCGCAGCCTCGAGAATCGTGGTTCCCTCGGCCACACTAACCGGACGGCCCTCGATGGTGAGGCTCACCATTTTTTCCCCGGCCATTACGCCACCGCCGCGGTCACGGGATGAAACCGGCGTCCCTGAATCAGTGCTTCGAACTCGCCGCGGAATTTCTTGATTCCGGAAACGACCGGGACGGCGCACGAATCGCTCAGAACACAAATCGTCTTGCCCGTCATCTGCTCGGCGATGTCGAGGAGCGTGTCGAGATCCTCCATCGTTCCTTCGCCGTCACGGATGCGCTCGAGTATTTTCGTCGTCCAGGCCGTGCCTTCGCGGCATTGAGTGCACTGCGCACAGCTCTCGTGCGCGAAGAACCGCGCAATACGGGCGATGACCGTCACCATCGGCTGCGCGTCGTCGATTACGATGACGCCGCCGGAGCCGAGCATTGATCCCTGCGCCACGAAGCCCTCGTAATCCATGAGGGTAGCCTCCGCTTCCTCCATGTTCTGGATTGGAACGGATGCCCCACCCGGAATTACGGCTTTGAATTTCCGGCCGTGGAGCGGACCGCCGCACAAGTCGTAGAGGAATTCCTTGAATGGGAACCCCATCACGACTTCGTAGGTACCTGGCCGCTGGATGTTGCCACACACCGAATAAAGCTTCGTTCCGGTACTCTTCGGATTCGAGAGCGACATCTTCTTGTACCAGTCAGCACCGTTGAGCAGAATCGGCGCTGCAGCGATCAACGTCTCGACGTTGTTGATGGTCGTCGGCATACCGAAGACGCCTGACACTGCCGGAAACGGCGGCTTGATTCGTGGATTCCCGCGACGGCCTTCGAGCGACTCCATAAGCGCCGTTTCTTCACCACAGATGTAGGCGCCAGCTCCCTTGTGCACGTAAACGTCGATGCGCTTGCCGCTGCCCATCGCGTTCTTGCCGATGATGCGAGCGTCGTACGCTTCCTTCACCGCCTTCTCCATCCAGTACAATGGCTCGGTGAATTCGCCGCGGATGTAGATGTACGCCGTCTCGGCTCCGATTGCGTAGGCGGCAATAGCGCAGCCTTCAACGAGAGCATGCGGCGTCCAGCGCATCAGCTCTCGATCCTTGAACGTTCCCGGCTCGGATTCGTCGGCGTTGCAGCACAGATAGTGAGGCTTGCCGTCCCCAGGCTTCATGAAGGACCACTTGAGCCCGGTCGGGAATCCCGCGCCTCCCCTGCCGCGAAGACCAGACTCTTTCACGACGTTGACGATGTCAGCCGGCTGCATGTCCAGCGCTTTCTCGAGCGCCTTGTACCCACCTCGCTTCTTCCAGCCGGCGAGAGTGCGAGCATCGGCGTCGCCGAAGTACTTCGACAGGACCGTGGTTTCTCTTGAGTGCGACTGGTGCGGGAAGCCCATTATGTGAGTCGCGCGAGGAGGTCAGGAACTTTGTCCGGGGTCACCGACTCGATGAACTCCTCGTTTATCATCACCGGAGTAGCAAACCCGCATGCGCCGAGGCATTCGACCTCGATCACCGTGAACCGGCCTTCTGGCGATGTGATGCCGAGCTCGCCGGTATTCGTGTGGCGCAGAAATGCCTTCACGACATCCTCGGCCCCGCAAATGCCGCAGGGCGAGGTTGTGCAAACCTGGATGAAATATTTCCCCACCGGGTGCTGGTGGTACATCGTGTAGAAGGTCACTACGCCTTTGACGTAAGCGGGTGTGAGATCGAGTTGACCGGCGACTTCGGCCATTCCCTGATCGCTTACCCAGCCGCGCACGCGCTGGACAATCCAAAGCGCGGGAAGCAGTGCAGCCATCTTCGTCGGATAGCGCGTGAGCAACTCGTCGAGCTCGCGCTTTACGTCGCCGGTGAACACCGGGTCATATTGCTCGCGTGCGGCGCGGTCATGTGATGCGTAATCGGGAGGTTCAAGCCCGCCGACCAGTTCGGCAGTCAACGGTCGATCTCTCCCATCACGATGTCGATGCTGGCGTTGATAGCGATGACGTCCGATAGCAGATGGCCTTCGACCATCTTCGGGATTGCAGCGAGGTTTACGAAAGACGGGGGGCGAATTCGCCAACGAACCGGCTTTGCTGTGCCGTCCGATACCATATAGTAGCCCTTCTCTCCCTTCGGGCTCTCGACTGCGACGTAGGACTCGCCGATCGGCGGACGCGGACCTTCCATGACCACCTTGAAGTGATGAATCATGGATTCCATTTCGCTGGTCGCCTTGGACTTGGGCGGCAGGATGACGCGTGGATCGTCGATGTTTACGGGACCGTCGGGGAGTCGGTCAGCAGCCTGTTGCAGAATGCGCACCGACTGGCGCATCTCCTCGAATCTCACCAGGTAGCGATCGTACACGTCGCCGTTCGTGCCGACCGGGACCTCGAAATCATAAGTCTCGTAATCGAGATATGGAAAATCTTTGCGTACATCGTAGTCGACGCCCGACGCGCGGAGCATTGGACCTGACAAACCCCAATTGATTGCTTCCTCGGGCGTCATCACGCCGAGGCCGATCGTGCGGCCAACCCATATCGCGTTCTTGGTGAGAACACGATCGATCTCGTCGAGCGTATGGGGAAACGTGCGGTTGAATTGTCTGAGGCCGTCCATCCACCCACTCGGAATATCCGCGGCCATTCCGCCGACGCGCGTTGCCGATGTGGTGAGTCGCGCGCCCACCCATTTCTCGATGAGTCGGTAGATCTCTTCGCGGCGCTGGAACGCCCAGAGAAACGGCGTGAAGGCGCCGATATCGATGCAGAAAGTTCCGAGCCACACCAGGTGCGACATGATGCGTGACAGCTCCGACGCGATGACGCGCAGAACCTTGCAGCGCTCGGTGGTCTCGATGCCGAAGAGTCGCTCTGCGCCGAGTGCAAACGCGACGTTGTTCCCGATCGAGTTCAGGTAGTCTTCGCGATCAGTCCAGCAAATTATCTGATTGTATTGGCGGTACTCGCCGATCTTCTCGAAACCGCAGTGGAGGTAACCAATGTGCGGGATGCAGCGGACTACGGTCTCACCATCGAGCTCGAGTACCAGGCGCAACACGCCGTGAGTAGCCGGATGCTGTGGTCCGATGTTGATGAGCATATGCTCACCTTCGAGATCCGGCTCGATACCCGGTGGCGCCTGGACGGCTAGACCACCGCCGCCATCGTCAGTGAGGATCGGAACGCGCTGTGGCTTTCCGCTCGCATCGAGGCCTGTTGTCGAGAGCTCAACTTCGACGGTGCGCCTGTCCATCTATTCGCCCGTCCTTTCGCCCTTGCCAAGCCTCTCGCGCATGTCCGCCGGCAGCTCGGCGAATGCGTCGGCAATGGTGAGCTCCTCCATCGAATAGCGCGCTTCCGGATTCTGAGCGAGCGCCTGACGAAGCTGTTCGGAACGACTGAAGCGTCCGCGCAGCGGGAAATCTTTCCGCAACGGAAACCCCTCGGTGTACGACTCCCACATCAGAATGCGGCGAAGATCGGGGTGTCCGTGGAATCGTATTCCGAACATGTCGTAGCACTCGCGCTCGAGCCAATCAGCCGCTCGATAGAGGTCATAGACGCTAGCGATCTCCAGCGGTTTCCCTTTCGGGATCTGGGCCTTGACGCGGAGGAATCGTCGGAAAGGCAGTGAGCGCAGATGCCACACTACTTCGATTGGCACTTCCGCGTCGCGATACTCGACTGCCGTGAGGTCGCTCAGAAAATCGTAACGCTGCGACGGCTCGTCGCGCAGCCACCCCATTACTTCATGAACTGATGCCGGGTCTACATAGACGACCGTTTCGCCCCAGATAACTTCGACGCGTTTGATTGCCGAAGAGAATTTCTCCTGAAGCGCTTTTGCTGATGGATTCGGGTCGGCATTCCGGTGTGCAACGTTCCGCTGCGTTGCAGGCTCGACGCCGGGCGCGCTCGCTCCGGTTCTGACGACCTCGAATCGACTCACAGTCCGGACCTGGTCTGGTTTACCGAATTCCCAAATGGTTCACCAAGCTCGTCGATTACCGAGGGCGGAATATAGAGTTGACTGGAGGGATCCGGCTCCATCTCGTCCCGGGTGCCCGCATCGGCGGCGCGCTCATTCTTCACTTTTTCCTGAAGCATGCGAATGCCGTAGAGCAAGCCTTCGGGTCGCGGCGGACAGCCGGGGACGTAGACGTCGACAGGTATGATCGTGTCGATCCCCTGGACGACTGCATAGTTGTCGAACATTCCGCCGGTCGATGCGCACGCCCCCATCGAGATGCACCACTTTGGCTGCGGCATCTGCTGCCATATGCGCCGAATTATCGGAGCGAGCTTGAATGGGACGCGACCCGCGCAGATGAGTACGTCGGCCTGGCGCGGCGAGTAGCTCATGCGCTCCATTCCAAAACGCGCGAGGTCAAAGTCGCTGGCGGCGGTAGCCATGAACTCGATGGCACAGCACGCCGTTCCAAACGGCATTGGCCACAACGAATTCGCGCGCGCCCAATTCACCAGAAAATCCAGGCGGGTCGCAACCCATCCTTCCTGCGATTCCGGCGCGTACGAAACAGTCCGGTGCTCTGCTGGAGCCGTCAATCCCATTGCAACGCCCCTTTCTTCCAGACATAAACGAGGCCGACAAAGAGAATCAGCATGAACACCAACATCTCACCCAATCCGAAAAACGAGATGTTGCCGACCGGGCACGCATCGTTGACGAGCGGCACGAAGCACGAGAGCTGCCGAAAATAGACCGCCCATGGAATCATGAACACCGTCTCGATGTCGAAGATTATGAACAGAATCGCGACGAGGTAGAAACGGACCGAAAAACGTTCGCGCGCGTCGCCAAGCACGGGCACGCCGGACTCGTAGGCCTGTTGTTTGACCGGCGTCGGTCGCGCACGGATCGTCAGCGCTGAGATCGCGATGATCGCCAGTGCGTTGATCGCCACGAAACCGAACAGCATCAGAACCGGGAAATAAGCGCGAAACATGGCGTCTCAGACTTCGTGAAAAATTTCACTAGTTCGATTTTTTGCAATTTACCGTTGGCAATCTTGTAATTCAACGGCTCCCCATTCGGTGGCGATGCAAGTGCGAAAATCGTACATTCACGGCGAAAACGCGCAAGTCGCGCAGCAACCCAGGCATTCTCTTCCCGCTTCCCTCTTTCCGCTTCCCTCTCCCTCGCTCCCCTTACACCAAGCAATCATCATCAATGTCAATTCAGTCGGATCGCTGGATCACCCGTATGGCAAAGGAGCATGGGATGATCGAGCCCTTCGAGAGCAGTCAGGTAAGATCGGGTGTCATCTCGTACGGAGTGAGCTCGTACGGATACGACATGAGAGTCGCGCCGGAGTTCAGGATATTCACGAACGTCCTAAACTCGATCGTCGATCCGAAGAACTTCGATCCGAGATCTTTCGTGGAGTTCGAGGGCGAAGTGTGCATCGTTCCGCCCAACTCGTTCGCGCTCGCGCGGTCTGTAGAGTACTTTCGCATCCCGCGCGATGTGGTCACCATTACTGTAGGCAAGTCCACTTACGCGCGTTGCGGAATCATAACCAACGTTACGCCGTTCGAGCCGGAGTGGGAGGGATTCGTAACACTCGAGATATCGAACACCACACCTCTGCCGGCCAAGATTTACGCCAACGAAGGCATTGCTCAGGTGTTGTTCTTCAAGGGTGAGGAAGGACCGGAGGTATCGTACAAAGACAAGAAAGGCAAGTATCAAGGGCAGCAGGGTGTGACGCTACCGCGGCTGTAGTCTGGCCCTCAGCTTGCCGAAAGGCTTTGAGACGAACCGCAATCAGGAGGACGCAAGACTGATGCAGAATCGTGACGGTGTACAAAAAGGCCCTCAGGATCACGCCGAGGGTCAGCACGGATCAAAAACGCACAGCAAGTTTATCGAACAACTGCAGTCAGGCAACGGCACGCCACCAGAAAACCCACCGAACGGACTCGAGCCTCAAAAACATCCAGCTCACCACAATTCTGCGCACCGGCTCTTCGAAGAGCGCCAGCAACACGACGAGGCCGAGAAGCACAGCGAAAAGACCCGCCTCCATCGCGAAATCGAGAGGCGTCATCTCGATCCCGAAGAACTTCCCAAAATCTGAACTGGCAGCGATCCTGGATTAGTCTTTCGCCTATCGGAGCATCCCGGCTGCGTAGGCGAAAATAAGCCCGAGCACGACAACAACAGCGAGCCAAACCAGCCTGTTGCCACCGGCCGATCGCGTAGGCGCGACAACTTCGAGGTCAGGAGGCGGAGGCGTTCCCTGCTGCGAGATACCGGACGTACCGCCTATCGCGTCGGCGCCACCGCGAGCGACTTCGCTGTTCGGGTCGTTCATCTCACTCTTCGTCCGAGAACTGGGACGAGTGGAACTTCCATCCATGCCTTGCTCCCTCTTCCTCTTTCGGCGACCAGCGGTGCAGCAAGCAGGCCAGGTTCAGGGCCGAGTGCCGATCAAACGCGCGCGAATGTAGTCGTGATTCATCCGCGTGATCGTGTCGATGCTGATCTCTTTGGGGCACGCCTCCTGACACTCTCCGTGCAGAGTGCAGCTTCCGAATTTTTCCAGATCCATCTGCTCGACCATTGCCAATGCGCGTCGATAGCGCTCGGGCTGTCCCTGCGGTAGAAGCCCCAAATGACTGACCTTCGCCGCAGTGAAAAGTGAGGCCGACGCGTTGGGACAAGCGGCAACGCACGCGCCGCAGCCGATGCACGCGGCGGCGTCCATCGCATTGTCTACGCTTTCTTTGGGAACCAGAATGGCATTTGCGTCCTGGGCACCACCGGTCGGAGCGCTGATGAATCCTCCAGCCTGAATGATCCGGTCGAGGGCGGAGCGATCAACCGTCAGATCCTTGATCACTGGAAAAGCGCGAGCGCGCCAGGGCTCGATGTAGATCGTATCGCCGTCCTTGAAGCTGCGCATGTGGAGCTGGCAGGTTGCGGTTCCGTTCATAGGACCATGGGCCACGCCGTTGATCATCAGCCCGCACATGCCGCAAATCCCCTCCCGGCAATCATGATCGAATGCAATCGGTACTTCGCCGTTATCCGTGAGTCTCTCGTTCACGACGTCGAGCATCTCGAGAAACGACATGTCCGGACTGATGTCGTTGGCCTTGTAGACGACCATTTTCCCGGACAGTTCCGGACCGGCCTGCCGCCAGACGTGCAGAGTGAGATTCATTACTCGTAACTCCGCTGCGTGAGCTTGACGTTCTCAAAGGCCAGCGGCTCCTTGTTGAGAGTCGGGCTATGCCCCTCGCCCGCGAACTCCCAGGCGGCCACATAGGCGAAGTTCTCGTCGTCGCGCAGCGCTTCGCCGTCTGCGGTTTGGCTTTCTTCCCGGAAGTGTCCCCCGCACGACTCACTGCGATGCAGGGCGTCGATACACATTAGCTCTCCCAGCTCCAGAAAGTCCGCAACACGTCCGGCCTTCTCCAGCGCCTGATTAAGCTCGACGTCGCTACCCGTCACGTTGAGGCCGTGCCAAAAAGCAGTGCGCAAGGCTGAAATCTTTTCGAGAGCAAGCTTCAGTCCTGCCTCGTTACGCGTCATCCCACAATAATCCCACATGATCTTGCCGAGCTCGCGATGAAAGGAGGCTACGGTTCGCGTGCCCCTGATCGAGAGAAATCTTTTCGTTCTCTCCGACACTTCGTTTTCCACCGAGCGGAACGCATCGTGGGAGGCGTCGACCTTCTGGAGTTTGTGACTTCCCAGGTAGTCGCCGATGGTGTTCGGAATTATGAAATATCCATCAGCCAATCCCTGCATCAGAGCGCTCGCACCGAGCCGGTTAGCACCGTGATCCGAGAAGTTCGCCTCCCCAGTGACGTGAAGGCCGTCGATGGTGCTCATCAGATTGTAATCGACCCATAGCCCGCCCATCGTGTAGTGAACCGCTGGATAGATGCGCATCGGAGCTTCGTACGGATTCTCGTTCGTGATCCGCTCGTACATCTCGAAGAGATTCCCATAGCGCTCTTTAATTGCGTCGCGACCCAGTCGCTTGATAGCATCAGCGAAGTCGAGATAAACTCCCAATCCCGTTTCCCCCACTCCCCTTCCCTCGTCGCAAACTTCTTTGGCCGCTCTTGAAGCGATGTCGCGCGGGGCGAGATTGCCGAAGCTCGGATATTTGCGCTCGAGGAAATAGTCGCGCTCGTTCTCGGGAATCTGCCGTGGATCACGCTTGTCGCCGGCCTTCTTCGGGACCCACACTCGGCCATCGTTTCTGAGGGACTCGCTCATCAACGTCAGCTTCGACTGGTATTCGCCGCTGACCGGAATGCACGTGGGGTGGATCTGGGTGAAGCAAGGGTTCGCGAATGCGGCTCCTCGCTTGTATGCCCGCCAGATCGCCGTCGCGTTCGATCCCTGAGCGTTGGTGGAGAGATAGAAGACGTTCCCGTAGCCGCCAGTCGCGAGAACCACCGCCTCGCCGGCGTGCGACTCGACTGCGCCTGTCACGAGGTTGCGGGTAACAATGCCTCGCGCCTTCCCGTCGATCACAACCAGGTCCAGCATCTCGGTGCGCGGAAACATCTTCACTCCGCCGCGAGCGATCTGACGTTCGAGCGCCTGATATGCGCCGAGGAGGAGCTGCTGGCCCGTCTGGCCACGTGCATAGAATGTTCGTGAGACCTGCGCGCCACCGAATGAGCGGTTTGCGAGGAGCCCACCATACTCGCGAGCAAATGGAACGCCTTGCGCTACGCATTGGTCGATGATGTTCACGCTCAGCTCGGCGAGGCGATAGACATTTGCTTCGCGCGAGCGGAAATCGCCGCCTTTGATGGTGTCGTAGAAAAGGCGATACACGCTGTCGCCGTCATTCTGGTAGTTCTTGGCGGCGTTTATTCCACCTTGTGCTGCAATGCTGTGCGCACGGCGCGGCGAATCCTGAAAGCAGAAGCACTTCACGTTGTAGCCCAGCTCACTCATTGTCGCGGCGGCTGCGCCTCCGGCCAGTCCAGAGCCCACAACGATGATGGTGTTTTTGCGCTTGTTTGCTGGGTTTACCAGCTTCATCTCGAAGCGATGGCGATCCCATTTCTGCGCCAGTGGCCCGCTGGGAATGCGCGAGTCGAGCTGAATACTCATCGAACTATTCCGGCGAATACTGCGACCGGAACGGCGGTGAACGCCGCCCACACCAGAATCGCGATGACGAGCGAGATCCGTCGATGCAGCGGTTGGGGTGATGGCGGGCTCATTCCAATGCTTCTCACCGAGCTCCACGCACCATGAAAGAGATGAAGTCCGAGCGCTACCATCGCGACGACGTAGAAGAGCGAAACCCACCAGATTCGGAAGCTGGTTACGACGTTGGCGTAGACGTTCTGATGACTGAAGACGCCAGCGGGTCTGATCGTACCCGTC
>QHVA01000209.1 GCA_003223425.1 Gemmatimonadota bacterium | reverse complement strand
CCATTTCTCCGGAAAAATCAGAACTTCGGCCGATCCGGAGAAATCTTCGATCGTCAGTCGCGCGAACTCGGAACCTGTTCTCTTGCTCATTTGGCGCCTGATACTCGTCACGACGACGGAGAGCGTCATCTGCTCCGGGCGCCACCGCCCAAGATCGGCCACCGTGTGCGTTGCAAAAATCTCGGCCTCCGTGCGGAAACGCTCGAGCGGATGGCCTGAGATATAGAATCCCAGAATCTCTTTCTCTTTCGCCAGGCGTTCCGACTCGGTCCACGGCTGGACATTGGGAAGAACGTGGCTCGTCTCGACCCGCTGCGTCTCGTCAGGTGAGGCGCCAAAGAGCGACGCCTGACCAGTGATAAGATCTTCCTGCTTGAGCGAAGCTTCGCGGATCGCGAGATCCAGCGCCGCCGCAAGCTGCGCGCGATGTCCGCCAAGCGAATCCATGGCTCCAGCGTGGGCGAGCGCTTCGAGCACTCGCTTGTTGCATACGCGAAGATCGATTCTATCGCACAGATCGAACAGAGAGCGGAAGGGGCCATCCTTCTGGCGGGCGTTGATGATCGAATCGATGGCGGCGCGCCCGACATTTCGAATGCCGCCAAGGCCGAAGCGGATCTTCGTCTCACCAATTACGGTGAACTTGTAGCCTGATTCGTTGACATCGGGCGGAAGGATCTCGAGTCCCGGCTCCTTTGCGCCGGGCACTTGCAGCTGACGCGCCTCGTTGATGTACTTGACGACGTTGTCGGTATCGCCGATCTGCGACGACATCAGCGCTGCCATGAAATCAGCTGGGTGGTGCGTCTTGAGCCAAGCCGTGTGATACGAGATGATCGAGTAGGCGACCGAGTGCGACTTGCCGAAGCCATAGCGGCCGAAGGTCTCGAGCTGGCTCGCGATCTCCTCGATGCTCTCGCGGCTGTGACCACGGGCAACCGACTTCTCAATGAACTTGCCCAGCTCGCTCCGAATCAGCTCGGCGTCCTTCTTACCGACGGCTTTGCGCAGAACGTCTGCTTCGGCGAGCGAGATACCTGCCAGCGCCTGCGCGATTCTCATCACCTGCTCCTGATAGGTGATGACGCCATAGGTGCTCTTCAGAATTGGCTCGAGCTCGGCCAGGATGTATTTGACCGGCTCCTCGCCGCGCTTGCGGCGCATGTAAACGCGGTGCATTCCGGCGTCGAGGGGACCGGGACGCATCAATGCGTTCGAGGCTACGAGGTCATCGAAACGGTCAGCGCGGATGCTCTTCAGCAGGTCCGTCGCCAGGGGCGACTCGAACTGGAATACGCCGACGGTTCTGCCTGCACGCAGCATTCTGTACGTCTCGACGTCGTCGAGCGTCAGCGCGTCCAAATCCGGTGCACTGCCCGTGCGCTCGCGGATCGAGCGCAGCGTGTCGCTAATGACGGTGAGTGTTGTGAGCCCGAGGAAGTCAATCTTGAGCATGCCTGCGTGCTCGAGCGCGGTCATGTCGTACTGCGTGACGACGACGGAGTCCTCTGCGCCGTTGCCCGCTCCAGCGCCTTTGGAGGGTTGCGTGCAGATCGGCACGTACTCATCGAGCGGGCCGGGTGCGATGACGACGCCGGCCGCATGCACGCCGGCGTGGCGCGAGAGGCCCTCGAGCTTCATCGCATAGTCGAGGAGCTGGCGATAGCGCTCCTTGCGCTCCTTCACCTCGCGGCCGTCGTCCTTGCGCGTCGTGTAAAACTCGCGGATCTCCGGGATCCGCTCGATCGCTTCCTTGACGCTCAGCGAGAAGTTCGGGTGATTCGGGACCAGCTTGGCGAGGTAGTCGGTTTCCGAAGGCGTGAAGCCCAGCGTTCTACCCACATCCTTGATGGCTGCCCGCGACTTCAGCGTACCGAACGTGATGATCTGGCCCACCGAATCGCGTCCGTACTTCTGGCGGACGTACTCGATGACTTCACCGCGACGCTCGAAGCAGAAGTCGACGTCGATGTCCGGCATGGAGACGCGATCAGGGTTGAGGAACCGCTCGAAGAGAAGGTCGAATTCAAGGGGATCAACGTCCGTGATTTTTAGTGCATACGCCACCAGCGAGCCGGCGGCGGAGCCGCGACCGGGACCGACAGGAATTCCCTTCTCGCGAGCGGCTCTGATGAAGTCGGCGACGATGAGCATGTAGCCGGCGTAGCTCGTCTTTGTGATGACTCCCAGCTCGAAGTCGAGCCGCTCGCGGACATTCGGTGGCAGTTCCGCCCCGTAACGCTCGCGTGCTCCCTCTTCAGCGAGCCTGATGAGAAGCTCGTTCTCGCTTTCGACTCCAGTTGGCAGCGGGAAGGAAGGCACCTTGTACTGTTTGGAAAACTGAATCGCTGTCTCGTCGGCAATGCGCAGGGTGTTCTCGAGGACGTCGCTGCGGCCGGGGAAGGACTCGGCGATCTCGGGCGCGCTCTTGAAGTAAAGGCCTTCGTCGTAGCGGATCCGATTTGTGTCGGAGAAATCCTTGCCGAGGCCGATGCAGAGGAGAACGTCGTGCGCGTCGTGATCGGTGCGATTGAGGAAGTGCGCGTCGTTGGTAGCGAGCACCGGCAGGTTCAGCTCTTCGGCGAGCTGGAAAATGCGGCGGTTGAGTGTCGCCTGGTTTTCTGAGTCGTGCGCCTGGACCTCGAGGTAGTAGCGATCGCGGAAGACGTCCGCGTACCACGACGCGACAGCACGAGCCTGATCGTATTCTTCGCAGAGAAGATGGTGGGCGATCTCGCCGGCCATGCACGCCGACGACACGACAATTCCCTCGTTGTACCTGGCGAGCAGTTCCCGATCCATGCGCGGCTTGGCATAGAAGCCTTCCGTGTAGGCGAGCGATGAGAGCTTGACTAGATTCTTGTACCCAGTCGAATTCTGGGCGAGGAGAACGAGGTGGAAGTAAGGTTTGCCGCGGTCGCCGCCGACGCGATCGCGGGCGCGTCTATCGCCCGGCGCGACATAGGCTTCCATGCCGATTATCGGCTTGAGTCCGGCTTTCTTGGCCTTTTCCTGGAACTCCCACGCCCCGTGAAGGTTACCGTGATCGGTGATGGCGAGGGCCGGCTGCTCGAATTCCAGCGCCCTATCGATG
>QHVA01000097.1 GCA_003223425.1 Gemmatimonadota bacterium | reverse complement strand
TCACGACGCCCGGACTTTCCTAACTGGCATTCAGGATACTGGCAGTTTGCTTGTGCCTTGAGCGGCGCCAGTGAAGTCCCGACGTAGTGAACTGGCAAACTGGCATCTCTGCCACTGACAACTCGCACCCGTTCAGTTGCAGTTTTCAGTCTGGACTTTGTAGTAGCCAGTCTCGAGTCAGTCCCACCACCCATGCAAGTACCAGCTATCCTCACGAGCATCCCTGTACAGCCAGACCATCATCCCATCATCGGTAACGCAGCGGAAATACTCGCGAGCGTACGGCTCGCTCCAGCGTCCTCCAGAGACACGATCGGGTCCGGCAGCAGAGACAATCGTCATCCACTCCTTGTCGCGAAACTGCACTGGCATCTCATGATCGCGACGGCGTTTCGTCGTCACTGCAATGCGTCGGGCCTCGGGAAGAAGCTGCAGCGTGAGACGTGGAGCGGCGGTCGCTTTCACCACTCGCTCCCGCAGTTGGATGCGGGCTGAAGCCTGCGCCGGCTCCTGACTGATCCACTCGGTGCGGCGGTCGATCAATGGATGCTGCGTGTTGCGCGGAGTTACCACCACCGCGCCCTGATCATCGAGCAACTGCGCGATCGTTTCCTCCGCTGCGCGCGCCGTGGCGAATCCACGATCGAAGATGTCTCCCTGCCGCTCGACTTCTCCGGTGACCGATTCCACTCGAATCGTTATGCCGACGACGCCATCGGGAAGAACGATCGTCTCCAGGTGAGTACGTATCAGCCGCATCCATGCCTTGTGACTGGCCGTCGATCGAGCCGGACGCACCAGGTAATCGAAGGTCTCACGATTGGCTAGCGAGAAAATCATCATCATCTCGCGCGCGCATTGTCCGCGCGACTGCAGTTCCGTCGTAATGTTTCCGACGAGCGAGTTGATGATGAAGACGAGACGCTCCGCGTCCTTGAGCGTGTAATCAACCCAGTCGAGAGAAGCGGTCGGCAGCGATCGCGGCATGCTGGCGAAGATGCGACGCGAGTCGTCCGCCCTCGACAACCTCCAGAGACGCGTTCCCTCGGCGCCAAAACGAACCTCGACTGACTCGAGATCCAGTCTCGCCAGATCTCCGCAGCTCTCCACTCCGATTCCATCCAGCAGCGTGGACAAAGCGAGTGATGGCTCGAGCACTCCGATCGGATATCGAGCGAGACAATCCCGCTCACTGCCTGGAGAGATCGTGATGAGCGCTCCCTTGTTCTTTCCTTTCCCGAAGCGCGCCGCGACTTCAGCGCAGATGGGAACGAGAGAGATGGCAGCTCTTACTTTCTCAACTCCTTTCTCGTGAAAGACATCGAGCAGATCTTTCGCCAGAGACTCGGCATTCATTCCGCGCGAATCTGCCCAGACAGTTCCATTCGCCCCCAGCATCACTCGCGGTGCCACCGTGAGCAACGAAGGAATCAGCTGCTGAAGGAGCTCATTTTCCTGTGCGACGATCGTCGCACCAATGACCGGAGGGAGAGGGGCAGCGGCAGGAGTCCAGAGACAGATGAAAGTCATTTTCGAGGCGAGAGCGAGCACCAGCTTATACCGAAGATATACCGAAAGCAATAAGGACGCCAGCGCTCTTGCCGGCTCCGGGCCTCAGAAAAATCTGCCCGCTCAGAACCAACACACGGATAAATTCTGAGACAGGAGGGACGATGCACGCGAGGCTAGCCGAGACCATGAGTTACGTGGAAGAGCAGCGGAGAGAGCTGCTTCAGAGCTTCGAGGGCGTCTCCGGCGACCGGCTATGCCGGCGGGCCGCGCCGGATGCGTGGTCGGTTGCCGAGATACTGGACCACCTGCGCATGGTGGAATCGGGAATTGCGCGACTTATCACCAAACGGGTCGGGCAGGCGAAAGAAGCGGGCATCGGCGAAGAGCAATCGACCGAGTCGGTGATGCCGTCGTTCGATCGCTACAGCGCGGCTCTCGAAACGACAGTTCTCAAGTCGCCTTCGACAGTGCAGCCGCGGGAGAACATTGACATCAGCGAGGCGCTAGATGGTCTCGAAAGCTCGCGCGAAGCGCTTCGCGGAGCTGTGGTTTCGGCCAGCGGTCTCCCACTCGGCGAGATCAAGCACACCCACGTGATCCTGGGCGAGCTCGACCTCTACCAGTGGCTTATTTTTCTGGGCCAGCATGAAGGGCGGCACAAGAAGCAGATCGAGCGGACACTCAAATCAATTCCCGAATGAAAAGACATCCAGTAAGAACCGTCGCGCTGGCGACGGCTTTCATGGCGCTCGCGCTCACTACAGCGGCAGCCCCAAAATCCCCATCGGTCGCGACATCAAAGAAACCGACCATCACCGTTTACAAGGATCCGAGCTGCGCGTGCTGCAAAAACTGGATCGAGCATCTGGTCAAACATGGCTATCGCGTCGACGCGAAGGACACGCCTCGCGTGGAGGAGATCAAGCGCACGCTTGGAGTTCCTGGCGCGATCAGGGCGTGTCACACGGCTATCGTGAATGGATATCTGATCGAAGGGCACGTTCCAGCACAGGACATCGATCGGCTGCTCGCGCAGAAGCCGCGCATCGCGGGGCTGGCCGTCCCTGGGATGCCGATGGGATCTCCGGGAATGGAGGGTGCGGCCACACAGCGATATCACGTCCTCACATTCGACAAAAGCGGGAAGACAACGGTCTTCGCGAGCCACTGACGCTCGTTATTTCCTCACGCCCGGTAGATCCATCCCGCCCTGGTGCAGAATCAGTCGAGTCACCTTCCCGGCGGAATCCTTCTCGAAAGTAATCTGCGCGTCGACTTCCTTGAGAAAAAACTCGGTTGGCGACTCGGCGAATACCTGAACCTTTGGCTGACCGGTAGCCTGCACGTAGAGTGACGCAGCTTCGCGGGTGACCGCGATGTCGAAGTTTGGGGCGAGCTGGTACACGCCAACATAAGTCTCGAGGACTGCCGGATCGACGCCGATCTCCGTACGAACCTTGGCGGCAGTCGCAGGCGTGAGTGGAGCGCGCTCGTCGAGCAGATGGAACCCGATGTCGTCGGGCGCGACCACCTGGTCCGATAGCACCACTACGCCACGCTTTTTTGGGTCATCAAATCCAATGAAGCTCCGATAACCGCCAGTTCCGCCGTTGTGCCAGACGATGGGATGGCCGAACGCATTGAGAATGTGCCAGTTGAGCCCGATGCGCATTTGCCCGTCGTTCACATCGCGTCTCGCAAAATGTGTCATAGCGAGTACGCGGCCGAGCGGTGTACTTGTGCTGTCGAGATTCGCGGCGAGAAAATTCAGCAGGTCATTCGCGGTCGAACGAAGTGCCCCCGCTCCGGCGAGTGTCGGCAGGTCCCAGTTGGCGACGACCGCGCCGCTGGCAGAATGTCCCGGTGCAAGCCGGCTTTTCATCGATGGGCCGAGCGTGATGCGGGTGTCGTTCATTCCCAGGGGCCGAAGGATCCTCTCCGTTAGGAGATCCTCATAGCTCTTCCCCGCTCTGAGCGCGAGAGCATGACCAAGAAGACCGACGCCGAGATTCGAGTATTCGTATTGGGCGCCGATATCCCGGGTCAGCTCGTAACCGGATAGGAATGCATACAACTGGTCGACGGTATAATCCGCGTACGGGTTGGTCTGATCCTTGGGGTTCAGGTTACTTGGAAGTCGTGGCAGGCCCGAAGTCTGGGTTGCAAGATCGAGCAACGTGATCTGCTTTCCCCCGCGCGATGGGACTCGCACCGATTTCGGCAGGTACTTCGCGACCGGATCGTCCAGCTTTACTTCGCCGCGTGCAAGCATGTCGGCCAGGAGCGACGCGGTAAAAACCTTCGTTATCGATCCAATCTCGAAGACGGTGTTGCCGTCGAGCGCAATGCCCGGGACGCCTGATCCACCCGCCGTGAAGATCTTTGTCTGTATCGTGGCGGCGATGATACCGACCGCTCGTTTTGAATCGATCCTGTTCTGCAGAACCGCCCGGATCGCCGAGTCCGATGGTACGGTGACCTGCGCCGGCAGTGTCGAGGCAGCAAGGGCTGCGCTTGCAGCCAGAGTCAGAACGACGGTCACTCTCTTGTTGGGAATCATGCGACAGAACCTAGCCCCCGATCCGCGTCTTCGGAACACTTGCGCCCTTCTGGATGTTTATATATACATTCCTCGTGCATAATTTCCCAACCGCCTCCCAGGCTGCCCTCGATCTCAGGAGAGCCGACTCCACCTCGCCCCAGGCGCTGGTGCGGCGCGCAGTGCGCGCTGACGCTGGCCAGGTCCTCGAGCTGGTGACGCCGTACGCCGCACAGGGATTGATGCTGCCGCGCACCTTTGATCAGATCGCGGCCCGCATCGACAATTACGTCGTGGCGATGGAAGCCTCGGGACGGGTCCTCGCGTGCGCTGCGCTGGAGGAGTACTCGCCATCTCTCGCTGAAGTGTCGTCCGTCGCAGTTGCGCCGGCGCATCAGGGCAAGGGGCTGGGCAGCCAGGTCGTGCTCGGCGTCGAGCGGTTGGCGAGGGCGCGCGATATCGAGGAGCTGTTCGCGCTCAGTCTCACCGACGAATTTTTCCTCTCGCTTTCCTACAGGCCGACAACGATCTCGCGTTACCCGGAGAAGCTGGCGCGCTACGACACATTATCGAGATCGGGCGTAGAGATCGTTCCCAAGCGCTGCTTCCATAAAGTACTCGGCCGGGCGTGGCAGGCGCCGAGGCTCGTCGCGCGCATCTCGGCGTAGGGTTTCTCCCACAGAGCTGGCACCCTGCAGTGCCAGCTACGAGTCTCGATCTATATTCGGAAACTACCGTTCGACGATATCCTGAAGCGCCTGCCTGATCGTCGGGTCCGAGTTACGCGAGAGCGCCGATATCGCCCGCCGTTTCAACTGAAGATTCGTTTCGTTGCGCGCGATCCATACGAGCTTGTCGGTCGCTGCCTTGTCGGCGAGGCGCGCATAAATACCGATCAGCGCGCTGCGCAGTTGAGGATCCGGAGTCGGGTCGTAGAGCGCGAGTAACGAAGGAGTAGTTGCCCCGGCGCGGGAAAGGTACTCCAGCGCCCGACGACGCTGTTCAGGAGTGAGCTTCTCGTCTCGAACTACTCCAATGAGCCATTGCACGTTGTCATTGCCGCCCAATTCAGAGAGTGAAGCGAGCACTGCATCGCGTGAGCGCTCACCAGTGAGACGTGGGTAGAGTGACCGGAGCAGATTCGCGTCCTGGCCCGTTACGTAATTGCGGCCAAGCCCGCGGATGGCGACCGCCAGCAATTCGTCGGGCAGATCAGTGCGCTGCGCGCTGGAGCGAAGGAACTGCCGCGCGCGCGGGTCGCCGGAAGACGACAGCACTCTCATGCTCTCGCGACCGATCCACGAATTGATGTTCCCGCTCGCGAGCTGGACCAGCGGCTGAATCCCCGCGCCGTGATCGAGGCGCGACAGCACTGACAGCGCTTGCGTGCGGACGCCTTGCACATCGTTCTCGTTGGTCGCGATCTGTACGAGTGCGGCGCCAATGCGATCAAGTTGCGGAGCCTCGCTGCGAACGAGACCGGACAAGGCGGCACGGCGAGTCTCGAGTGGACGATTCTGGTCGCGTCCGATCTCGAGCAGTCGCGACGTCGCATCGACTTTGTCGCCGAGTAGCGCGGCGAAGATCGCGTCGCGCCCGACCCGTCCGTCGGCGCGTGTGGCGACACCCAGCAGGTACTCCGCAGCTTCGGCCGGATTCACGTTGCCGAGATCCGCAACACCGGGGTCAGTCCCGGGCGAAGACGCCCCAACAAAGGTACGCACCGCCACGACGTTTCTGTCAGCAAGATCTATCACGACCCTCACCGGGCCCGGCTGACACTTATCCGCGGCGTCAGAATAGAAGGAGCCATAAAAGTTTCCCGAGCCGGTTGAGATGTATGTACGGCCATCACCGCAGACACCCGGTCGTGCGGCGTAGGTGAATTGCACTGACCGATCACTGGCAGACGCGATTCGGTTCGCTAGCGACTGGCCGAAGGCGGGTGACGACGCCGCGATGGCGACGAACGATGCGATTGCGAGCTGCGAGAAGCCATTCGTCATTTGTCGATGATCTCCAGTAGAAGCTGTTTCGTCCGCGGATCGTTCTTGCGCGATAGCGCTGAAATGGCCATGCGCCGCATGTCGGGGTCGGTTCCTGTCTTCGCGATCTGGAGCAGTTTGTCGGTCGCTTCCGGGTTGGAGCGCTGTGCGTAGAGTTGGATCAGCTGCATGCGCAGCGGCCGGTCATCCGCAACATCGTACATGCGGACAAGATCACCGATGGGAATGGTGGACACCCCAGCGTAACGAAGCGCCATGGCGCGGACCTCGACGGGCTCGTTCTGATTTCTCACGACGCTCAACAGCCATTGCTCGTTGTCAGTGCCACCGATTCGGGCGATCGCGCGGAGGGCCGATCCTTTTAGACGGGGGCTTTCGAGCTTGGGGTAGAGCGACCTCAGATAAGCGCCGTTGTCGGGCGTGCGATCGTCATCGATGCTCGCCAGCGCCGTCGCCCGCAAGCTCTCGCTCAAGTCAGCACGCTCAATGATCGCGCGCAGGCTTTGCCGCGCGCGAGGACTGTCGCTTCGGCCCAGCGCAGAAATAGCGGCGCGTTGCAGCTGCTCGTTGCCGGGAGTGCGCGCCATCTCCTCGATCGTGGAAATCGCCTGGTCTCCGGGCATCGCCGCGAGAAATCGCAACGCCTCCGAGCGAACCCTGATGTCGGGATCGTTGCGAGCCGCGCCCATCACGAGGTTCATCGCTTCGGCATCAGTGCGCCGGCCCAACAGGTAGATCGCCGCACGACGGAGACTCACGGAACAATCGTCGCGCTTGGCGAGAACACGGCGGAGGATTGGAGTCGTGGATTCGGGATCGGTCTGCCCGAGGGAATTCAGCGCTTCCACCCGCACAGCGAGATCTTCGTGGTCACACGCGGCACCCGGCTGCGACGCAGCCTCGTTGAGCGCCTTCCTGGCCTGTCCGTCTCCCTGCGCCGCCAATGCGCCACGGATGCGCGTCGCCAACACCGGCGCATCCGTTGAAAGACGAGCCTGTCGGAAGCTGCTGCCGGTATCCTGGAGCACATTCAGGGCTTCGTGCAGATCACTCGTGCCGCCAAGTCGATAAAGCGCGAACGCGCGCCAATAACGAGCGTCAGCAGCGTAGGCCGAATTCGGAAACTTCTGCGTGATGTCGCCAAAAAGCTGCGCTGCCCGGCGATACTCGCCGCGGTTCAATGCTTCGCGCGCAAGACGGTAAAGTGAATCGGCGGGATCTGCCTGCGCCCACGCCTGAGGCGGTTCGCTGCTGATGCCGCTGAACTGCCGCTCGAATGGGGACTGTCCCTGGACGCGTTCTATCTCGATCGAGGGCATCGGCGGCAGCTGCATGAGCATTGGCTCCATCGCCATCGGAGTCATCGGAGGGATGGTTGGCATTGGCGGCATCTCCACATCGAAATCGATGCGCGCCATTGCTTCGTCCATCGCACGCTGCATTTCTTCGGCGCGGGGCATTACATCGAAATCCATATCCATCTCGATTTCGGGATCGATCCTCATGTTCATTGGCGGGAGGAGATCCATGTCCAGCTGCATATCCTTCAGCGCATCGAGCCGGCCCTCGAGATCGGACAGGTCCACTGGCGGCCACTCGGGCGGAAGCGGGGGAACCAGAGCTCGTTTCGCCCGTGGTGCCGGCGTCGGTCGAGCAGCAGATGGCTTCGCCGCCGGTGAAGGAGCGGGAGCTGGTGTCGGCGCGGGCGTTGGGTTCTGCGCCTCGCTCGAGAGTGCGAAAGCGCCAAGTGCGACCGCGATGAAAGTTGCTCTGATCATCCTTCCCTCATTCTGAGGATTGAGTGGTTGCAACGGCGGAATTGAGACGCGAAATGACATCTCCCTGCTCTACCGCCTGATGGATTAGATCGAGATCGCCCTTGCTTCGCGCCCCTCTGAGCCGCGCGATCTGCACGAGGACGAGCTCTAGGTCCTCGAGAAGAGAGTGGAGCTTCGGATCTTCCGCGGCCGCTGGCGAGTCAATCAGCAGGCGAGTTGTTACGAGGAGGTCAGCGGCTTTGCTGGCGAATGTCGCGTCCGTTTTTGCATTCGCGTCCCTGGCGGGAAGCGAGATGAGAAGTGCTGCCGCCTGGCCCAGGTAGCGAGAGGTCTGATCGCGATACGCATCCGCTACAGCCGATGTGTCCTTGACGGCCGAAGACGAGTTCGACGATGCGATCGCGGATGGCGAGGTGGCATTTGCCGGGGCCGTTTTGCCGAGCGGCAGATAATGACCAATGCCGATGCCGACGACGAGCGCGGCCGCTACGGCCAACCATGGAGCGCGCGATGTAAATCCGCGTGGCGCGGAAATCGGGACCGGCGCGTTGAAGTGCGAGGCCTCGATCACGCTCCACATCTCATCGAGGGGCGGCTCGGGAGGCACGTTGAAGGTTCGCGGCAAATCGCGAAGCACTTCGTCGAATTGATCGTCGTCCATCATCCTACTCCTTGAATGCAGCGAGCTGTTCTCTCAGCTGCGCTCTTGCCGCGGAGAGCCTGCTCTTGCATGTCCCTTCGGGGACGCCGAGCATGCTGGCGATTTCCGCGTGCGTATATCCTTCAATGTCGTGCAGAATCAGCGTCGTTCTGTAAGCTTCCGAAAGATTATCCACTGCCCTCGCAATGCTTTCCTTGAGATCCGGCTCCGCCTCGGGGGCCGTCATCTCGATCGAATGCGCTTCGTCGAGCGCGACTTCCCGTGCAATTCGTACCTCACTCCGTCTCGCGTTTGAAACGACAGTAACCACGATTCGGTGCAACCAGGTCGAGAACGCCGCGTCACCGCGGAACTGAGCGAGTCTCGAGAACGCGCGGATAAAAGTGTCCTGAGTGACCTCACGAGCCTTTTCCGCATCGCCGCTCAGTCGATACGCGAGCGAGTACACCCGGGGCGCGTGCGTGTCGTACAGCGTACGCCCGGCCAACCGATCTCCCGCAATGACCCGGGCGATGAGCTGTCTTTCGTTCACGCGGTGATACTATTCGCCGTCGCGACCATGGTGGCTATAAAGTTCGACACGGGAAGGAAGAGAATCGTTCGGTCCGCTAACTACGGACTGCGGACCAAGTGCACTGCGGACTGCTGACTAACTGCGGATTGGGACACCTACTGCGGACTGCGAAGCTAACGGCTGCGAATTGCGGATTGCGGACAACAGCCTGCGCCGAGACGCCGCAGTGCGCAGTTAGTCCCCCAATCCGCAGTTAGTCAGCAGTCCGCAATGCCGTTGGTCCGCAGTCCGCAGTGCACTTGGTCCGCAGTCCGAAGCAGTGAGTCCGCAGTCCGCAGTCGGCCTTACCGGACTCCTCGTCGATCGACCAACCCCGGCTCGAGAGACATTCTGAGATCGTACGGCACTACCGGTACGGGAAAATCGGCACTCCGGTTCCAGCCGAGTGAGCGGGCGCGGACGCGGATCATGACCTCCTGCGCTTCCGCCGGATCACCGAACGGAGTCTTTCGCCACCGGTAAGTCTCACGAAGGATTTGCGATGTAACTCGCAGACTCGCCATCGATGCGTGGGTGGTGAGGGTGACGAGCGCGCCTCCTCCTTCGCGCGCGGCGCGGGAGAGTCGCACTGTCTCCGTGCCCTCCGGTTCGATGCCGGCGATCACGACGAGTGCAAATCCTCCACAGCGGAGAAGCTCCTCCGCTCCGCGCAATCCGTGCTTGCGATTGCGCGGGCGGACGAGGATCGGTCCTTCTTCCCAGAACGGACCAGCGACAGTGCCGAGCCCATCGATCCAGACTGCTCTTTCGCCCTGAGCGACGGTGGTGTTGCAGGCAGCGCGAAGGACAGCTGTTGCTCCACCCTGCGGC
This sequence comes from Gemmatimonadota bacterium, assembly GCA_003223425.1. Taxonomy (GTDB): domain Bacteria; phylum Gemmatimonadota; class Gemmatimonadetes; order Gemmatimonadales; family Gemmatimonadaceae; genus UBA4720. Next base: position 8,902 of record QHVA01000097.1, on the reverse strand, counting down.
ATCCAGACGGTGAGCCGTCCGCGCGGGAGACCATGTCCGGGGAGAATTGCATCGAGCGCATCGATGCCCGTCGGTACCGGCTCCGCAGTCCGGTGAGTGACCGGTGTCGCATCGGGAAATCGATGCTCGATGAGGGCGCGAATGGCTGCATTCCGGTCGGACATAGCTCTGCTAGAATAGCCCGAATATATCCCGAAAGCAAGAAGAGTACCTAGTCTATAGTGGCGCAGTCGACAGGCTGATGCGACGCGCGGCGGAGATGATTGTCAATCTCCGCCGCGCGCTCTAAGACTAGGGCGCTCAGTCAGTCAATCGAGGGGCATCGGAAAAAAGTCTCGCCCTCGACCGTATGGATACAGACCTCTCTATCGAAAGCATCTGCATGCCCGAAATGGGTAACACCCGGGTCACTGTCGATCGTGGCGGTGAACTCGATGTGGGCACACGGCAATACAAAAGCGTTGCAAAGAGGGTTGGCAGTGAACGAAGTCACGGCGACGATCCTGATCGTCTCGACAACGCCGAGCGCGTCTGGAATCATAAGCGTGCCTCTCCCGGACAGCCTCCCGTCGGTGTTCTGGAATCGGGCGTTGGCGCTGGCACTCGAACCAAAGGCCTGGGTGTTGTCCAATCGCAGCCAAGCCGTCCCACTAAAGGCCAAGTCAGGATCATCCGCAGCAAGGGCGGCGACAACGGACGGCAGAACTGCCGCGTTGGCAAAATAGACGCCGGTAAAGAAACCGGTGACTGGAGTGCTGGTAACTGTGATTTCGATCGCCGCATCAACCGGAGGAGGCGGGATATTTCCAGTACCCTCAACCAGCGTGGGATTCTTTGGCGTCAACGCGGCGTGTCGATCGGGAGAGGTGGCATCCGTACACGCCAGAGCGAACGCAAGCACGCCAAGGGAGAGAGGAAGGGGAAGCGCGAACCGTTTCATGGGAAGGTACCGGGTTAAGAGTGATTACCTTGGCTCGCAGCTCAGCAGTAAAGCTGAGGGGCTCGACAAATGTATCGGCTCGGGGAAAACCCGCTAGAGGAAAATTCCACTGTCGCATTCACTCGCCTCATAACCGACTTAGCCCCTTCTGGGCCTCAGCAACCCACGGTCTCGCGCCCGGATCGCCCCGTGCCCACGCCTGTACGACCAGCTGAAAACATCGCCTGGCGTCGCTTTTATGACCCAAAGCTGTTGCAACTTTGCCACGCTCGAGGGCCATGACGATCTCTGTCGGCGTCACGGCCGCGAACAAACGCTGACGAAGAATTTTGTCGGCTTCGGAAAATCGCCGCGCCTTGGCGAGCAGCTGCGCGGTCGTGAGTCGATCGAGATCGCAGCGAAGACACGCTGTATCGGAGAGTGCGGCGAATGCCGGCAACGCCGTGAGAGTGTCATGGCGAGCGAGACTGAGATAGGCGCGAGCGGCTGCAGAATTGTACACCGCGCTCGCACGGTTCTCGGGTTTTGCGTTCGCAACGGCCGAATCGTAGAACCGCACTAACTGCGTTATCGACGTCGAGTCGCCACGCGCAGCCCACCACGGAAGCGCGGTGTGGACCTGGGGTGTGCGGGCCGCCAACCAACGAGCAAAAACAGTTCTCGCCGTGTCAGTCTCCACGGCTCCCAGCAGCGCGAGCTGCGCAAGGAGCCGAGACGGGCGCGTACCGAGCGCGAGATATGATTCGCTGAACCTCCCGCGGTAGGCGAGCTGAAGTGGCAGCGAGCTCTGAAGCCGAACCGAGTCCTGAGCGAATTGAGGTCCCCTTGGTCGTGCCGCAGCCGTGCGCAGCAGACGCAGAGCGGTCTCCGCTGAATCGGTCCAGCGACGCACGATCATCCAGCCATCGAAGAGGACATCCGTCGGCGCCGTCGCGAGCAGTCGCGCCCCCTCGTTTTTCAGCGCCGGATCGCTGAGAGCGTCGAGTAGCTGAATGCCGGCCGCGTGCTGCCCACCCGGATTGTGCGCGAGATACTCGCGCGCGGCAGTACGCCCTTCGGTCGCGCCGCCGAGCGTGTACCCGAGCTCGACGAGATGGATATAGGCGGGCGAAAACGCGGAATCGAGTGTGATCGATCGCTTGAACGCGTCGCGAATACTCTCTTCGCTGACGTCGAAGATGCTTCCGTATCCGTAGTGGAAGCGTGCTTCCCCGACGACGTACCACACTTCGGGGTCGTCGGGATACCGCTTCGCGGCCTCACTCACGGTCGCGAACAATCTTCTCGCCAGTCGCCAGTTCGGAAGATTCGGATCGCCGCCCTGGAGGGCCGAGCTGAGAGAATCCGCTGTGATTAGGAGGCTGTCTCGGGGGGCCAGGCTACGAATGCGCGACCCTGCGCGGAGTGCGAAGGCACGGGCAGCCGAATCAGTCTCACTGGCGTGCCACGCCGTAACCTGTCCGGCTCGTCTCAGCGCCAGAGCGAAACCGGTGTCGATCGCAATTGCCCGGGCATAGGAAGCTTCCGCGGAATCCCACGATGTTCTGCGATAGTACTGCTCGCCCTGAAGAAAAGCCTTGAGCGCGAGAGCAGAATTGGAGCCGATTGACGTCGAGCGGACTGCGCCGATCCGGTGTCTCTTGCCTAGCTCACTGAGGACATTGACGGTGAGACGATCGGCGGCTTGCTCGACGCTGCCGGCGAGCGCGTCTTCATCGACCAGCACCGAATCGGTCGACGCATCCACCAGGCCGTAGTGCAGCCGCACCGAGTCTCCGATCGACGGCACCAGGTATCCGTAAATCGCGTACTTCGCTTTGGTGTCACGCGCCAACTGCTCTGCCGGGTTGCGATCCGACCGAGTGCCGGTTTTCCAGTTTCTGATCGCCAGTGTCGGAGAGACCGTGCGCAGAGGTCCGGCACCATCGATGTTGCGCGCCAGCAAATCCACCATGCCCTCGTGCCACAGCTTGAGATCGGATGTATTCGCATCGAATGGAGCCACGACAACGGTGACAGCTTCCGGCGCGCCAGCTGGAACGTGCGTTCGTGCGTAGAGTCCGACGGCGACCGCGAAGAGAACCAGCAGCACACCCGCTGCAATCTTTCGCTTGGAGATTCTCCGCAATCTGCGCACGCTGATCGCGCGGGAAATTCTCGAGAGCGGTGGCGCATGCTCCGCGCACGCGGCGCCGAATTCTGTCGCATTCTGGAATCGGTCGGCAGGATCTTTCTTGAGAGCTTTCTCGATGGCGCGGGAAAGTGGGACCGGAATATCGTCGCGCAGATAATCGAGCCGCGGCGGGGCCTGAGTCAGATTTGCGGCGAGGATCGCCTGCGTGGTTTCGCCCTTGAATGGAGGCGAGCCTGCCAGCATCTCATGACCGACGACGCCAAGCGAGTAAATATCTGCCCGGTGATCGACATCGGTGCCGCCGAGTGACTGTTCCGGCGCCATGTAGCCGACGGTGCCCATGGACATTCCCGTGCGGGTGATCCGCGAGTGCGGTGCTTCGCCGGGCAGCGTGAGCGCGGCAGCGATACCAAAATCAGCGAGTATCGCGTGACCATCCTGGAGGAGGATGTTTTCCGGCTTGATGTCGCGGTGAATCACTCCCTGCTTGTGCGCATATGAGAGCGCGGAGGCGACCTCGCAGATGATCGTGACGGAGTCATTGATCGGGACCTGATGCTCGCGCTTCAGCCGCTCGCGCAGCGATTCGCCGGAGATGAACGGCATCACGTAGAACATGAGCCCGTCTCGGACCCCAGCCGTTATGATCGGCAGAATGTTCGGATGCTGAAGATGCGCCGTGACCTCGCTCTCGCGCTTGAACCGCGCCGCCATCATGTCGCTGGTGAGCTCGGGCGGCAGAATCTTGATGACGACCTTGCGGTTGAGCGAGAGATCCGTGGCGAGGAACAGTCTGCTCATGCCCCCGCCCTTCAGCTCTTCGTCCACGCGATAGTTGTCGGCGAAGATCTTTCGCAGATGTTCGAGCAGATCGTTCACGCGAGCGGGTGATGGAAGTTGATGGCGCTCAAAAACATACGGAGCTGTCCAGCTACCCGCGACAGTAGATCCGCTGGTGCGGACGAGGAGATATCGCGCCCGAGCGGTGTAAAAAGCTAAGGAGCGGACTTTTCGGGCCTGATTTATGAATTACCGCACTTACCCTCGATTCCCGCCGCGGCACACCCGTCAACTCTCGACAGCTGATGCATCAAACCTTGTTCGATAGATACTCGTCTATATCCGTGCTCCTTTCCTTAGCTCTTGTGGGCTCGATCGCCTGCGCCGCCAGCAGGGATGCTCATCCTTTGCCAGTCGTAGAAGCGATTCCTGCCGACATCCAGGCCTCTGGTTCATCCACTGCCCAGGCAGCGACCTCGTCGACACCACAAACGCTGGCTCCAACACCAACCTCGGCTCAGATCACCGGCAAGACGGCATCGAGCACTTCGTCGGGCGCACGTATGGATTCGACATCCAACGAGCCGCCGATCACCGTTCCCTCGGTCAAGGGCCGCACCAAGAAGGACAGCCTGGCGCTCGTGAAGGCAATCAGGGCCGGAATGGAAAACACCAACTGGCCGGTGAAAACTCCGCCTCCACTTCCCGGATCGATCCTGCCGGCGCGCCGAATCGTCGCCTTCTACGGAAATCCGCTGTCGAAGAAGATGGGCGTCCTTGGAGCGCTGCCGCCAGACAAGATGCTCGCGCGCTTCGATAGCGTGACTGCCAAGTGGGAGCAAGCTGATCCAACTCACCCGGTGCAGCCCGCGCTGCATCTGATCGCGGTCGTCGCGCAGGGGTATCCAGGCAGAGATGGCAAGTACCGTCTGCGCATGACCGACAGCTTGATCAACATGGTTTATTCGTGGGCGCAGAAAAAAAACGCGCTGCTATTCCTCGACGTACAGGTTGGACAAAGCACGGTCCAGGAGGAACTCCCGCGGCTGCTCCCGTTTCTGATGCGGCCCAACGTGATGCTCGGTATCGATCCCGAGTTTTCGATGAAGTCCGGCGATCCACCCGGGACGAAGATCGGCACGATGAGCTCGGCCGACGTCAACTACGCCATAAGTCTCCTGGCGGGACTGGTGAAACAATACAATCTTCCGCCGAAGGTTTTGGTCGTTCACCGATTCACGCACAGGATGCTCACTCACGCGAAGGAGATTAAGCTGGATCCGCGTGTTCAGGTCGTGATCAACATGGATGGCTGGGGGCCGCCGTACCTCAAATACGATTCGTATCGGGTGTACGTCGAGGCTGAACCTGTTCAGTTCACCGGGTTCAAGCTCTTCTTCCGCAACGACGCGAAAAAGGGAGACCCGATTTTGACGCCTGCCGAGGTTCTTCTCCTCAATCCGAAGCCGCTCTACATACAGTACCAGTAGCAGACCAAGCCTCGCTGTGCGCAGAGCGCAGTCATATTATAGAGCGGTCGCCATTCTATCTGGCGACCGCTCTTTCTTTTGCGGACGCGGAGGCTGGATGACGACGAGACGGGAGTTTCTCTCGAGCATGGCGGTGGCGGGCCTTGCCGCACAACCGGTGTTCCGCGAGCGCGCGATCAGGTCGCTCTTCCGCGCCAGCGCGATAGCGGGCGATCGATCTCCGGCCGCGGTTGCCGACGACGAGACGTACTGGGCCGAGATTCAGCGCGCGTTCGACTCCGATCGCACGATGATCAATCTCAACAACGGCGGCTGCAGTCCGACGCCGAGTCACGTGCTCGAGGCGATGATCCGGGATCTGAGGTTCTCGAACGAGCTTCCGGTGGAGCACATGTGGCGAGTGCTCGAGCCGCGAATCGAGAGTGTTCGGCGCGACCTGGCCAGCGAATTCGGCTGTGATCCGGAAGAGATGGCGGTCACGCGGAACGCGTCCGAAGCGAACGAGATCATGATCTTCGGACTGGATCTCAAGCGCGGCGACGAAGTCCTCGTGACAAACCAGAACTACCCACGAATGATCACGTCGTGGCAGCAGCGTGCGCGGCGGGAAGGAATCGTTCTGAAGCAGATCTCATTCAAGGTACCGCCGCCCTCGGACAGCTATCTGGTTGAACAGTTCCGCGCTGCGATCACGCCGCAGACCAAAGTCGTCGAGGTGACGCACATCACCAATCTCACCGGACAGATAATGCCGGTGCGTCAGATCATCGAGCTGGCGCGTCCACTCGGCATCGAAGTGTTCGTGGATGGCGCGCACGCGTTCGCACACTTTCCATTCAAGCGCGACGATCTCAAGTGTGACTATTACGGAACGAGCCTGCACAAGTGGCTTCTCGCGCCCGTCGGCACCGGTTTCCTGTACGTGCGCAAGGACAAGCAGAAAAATCTCTGGCCGCTGATGGCCGCCGCTCCGACTCAGGATATCGACATCAGGAAATACGAGGAGATCGGCACCCATCCCGCCGCGAATCACAACGCGATTTCAGCGGCGCTGGCGTTCCATCGCGGCATCGGTGAAGATCGGAAGATTGCGCGGCTGAGATACCTTCGTGATCGGTGGGCGAAGCGATTGGTCGCGGAGAGCTCACGCATTTCAGTTCTTACGCCACTCGATAACCGGCAGTCGGGGGCGATCGCGCTTTTCAACGTCGAAGGAATCGACAACGTGAAGCTAGGTGCCTGGTTGCTCAATCAGCACCGCATCGTCAATACGCCGATCGTGCATCCGGAATTCAAAGGGATCCGGATCACACCCAACGTCTATACGACGCTCGACGAGATCGACGTATTTGCGGATAAAGTGTTGGAGGCAGTGAAGAAGGGGATTCCAGCGTGATTCTCTTCATAGTTATTGGACTCGCCGCCGGTGTGCTGGCGGGAATGTTCGGAATCGGTGGTGGCATCGTGATTGGACCCGCGCTCATCCTTCTCGCGAAGTTTCAGCCGCAGCTCGCGACCGGAACGTCGCTTGGTGCGCTGCTACTGCCGGTGGGCGCTCTCGGCGCGTGGGAGTACTGGCGGCGCGGGCATCTCGATATCCCGGCGGCGCTCTGGATCGCGCTCGGACTCTTCCTCGGGGCGTGGGTCGGCGCCAGAATCGCGCAAAGCTTGACTGGCCCTCAGCTCCAGAAAGCGTTCGCAGTTTTTCTGGTGCTGATCGCGATCAGAGTGTGGGTGAAGGCGTAAGCTCTAACGCGACTGCAACTGAACGGTGCGAGGACTGGCTACTACAAACTCCAAGCTGAAAACTGCGACTGAACCGGTGCGAGGTGTCAGTAGTGTAGTTGCCAGTGATTTAGTTCACGACGCCCTGACTTCCCTCAGTGGCATTCAGGGCACAGGCAGTTGTCTGTGGGTTGACGCGCGCGCGATAAGTCAGGGCGTAGTGAACTGACAAACTCGCATCTCTGCCACTGACGCCTCCCGCCCGTTCAGTTGCAGTTTGCAGTCATACGGCGCGTATCTCCGGATACTTCCAGAACGCCCACATCGCGTAGAGCAGCATTACCAGGCCACCGCTGAAAATCGCCCACTGCACGCCGAAGAAGCGCGCCGTCGCGCCAGCAATGAATGATCCGATCGGCGTGAATCCGACGTAAACGAATACGTAGGTCGCCATCACCCGACCGCGCAGCTCGTCGGGGACCACGGATTGAAGGATTCCATTCGCCAGCGCGCCGTTGACCAGCATCGTAAGACCGAGGAAGAGCAGCACGAACGCGGCGAGATGAATGGAGCGCATCAGCGAGAACAGAATCGTCAGTCCCGCGAACGCGTACGCAGTCGCGTTGAATAATCGACCGCGACGTATCCGAGCACCGAGACCAGCAAGCGATAGCGCCCCAGTCAGAGCGCCAATTCCTACGAACGTGAGAAGGAATCCGTATCCGCTCGCTCCAGTGTGCAGTACGTCGCGCGCAATGACTGGCATCATCGACAGGTACTGAAAGCCGAAGATCGAGTAAACACCGATCACCCCCATCAAGCCTGCCACTGATCGCGAGCTGCGGATGTAGCGGAGCCCTTGCTTGAGCTCCTCGTATGGCGATACCAGATGCTGCACGGGGGTCCACGCCGGCAGTCTGATGCGTGCGAGGTTCCCGAGAACGGCGAGGTAGCTGAGCGCGTTTACTCCGAAGCACCAGGAAAGTCCGAGCTTGGCGAGGACGATCGCGGCGATCGATGGCCCGATGATGCGCGCGAGATTGAATCCGCCGGAATTCAGCGCGATGGCGTCGACGAGATCTTCGCGCGACACCAACTCGACGATGAGTGATTGCCGGGCAGGTATTTCGAACGCAGAGATTACGCCGCCCAATGTCGTGAGGGTGAGCAGCCACTGGAAGTTGATGTGACCACTCCAGGTAAACCACCACAGCGCCGCGGCCTCGACGAGCAACAGTGCCTGGCAGATGACCACGATCCGGAGCTTGCTGTGCCGATCAGCGATGACTCCGCCGTAGAGCGACAATAAGAGAACGGGAAAACTTCCCGCCGCGGCGACGACGCCGACGAGAAAAGCGCTGTTAGTCAACTCGAGGGCCAGCCATCCCTGCCCCACCTGCTGCATCCACGTTCCGATGAGCGAAACCGTCTGGCCCGTCCAGAACAGCCTGAAGTTCCGGTGGACCTGCAGCGTTCTGAAGGGATTGATCGGTCGTGCACGCGCGCGCGCAGGCGTCGGGCGGGGGTGGGGATGAACCATTCAGCGCTGATTATACACGCTCCGCGCCCCGGCTGTATGTTTGAGTCATGCGCTTCCACACCTACTCGAAGTTCAGCCCGGAAGCTGCTGATGCGGTCGATCTTCAGGCGTTGCTCGACAAGCTCGCGGATTTTCTGCTGCAATCGGGGTTTGCGGGCGGACAGAGTTTCAATCCGTACTTCGACGATTTCGATTCGGAGCCCGATCGATCGGTCGAAGCGTTACGTCAGGCAATCCTCGATGCACTGATCGAGAGCGGTCAATTCACACCCGAGCTTCTCGAAGCGCTCCGC
>QHVA01000210.1 GCA_003223425.1 Gemmatimonadota bacterium | reverse complement strand
CCGCGCTGGTGTAATCGAGAGCGACACCCGTGCCCTCTTCGCTTCGGAACGGGTTGGCGTTCCAGACCACCTTGTCGAAGCCGCGAAGTCCGCCGTGCAGACTGTTCGGGCCATTGTTGACGGCAAGGCGGTAAATCGTACCGTCGAGTGTGAATCGTCCACGCGCAATCCGGTTGCCGTAGCGGCCGACGATCGCGCCGAAGTAGGGGCTATCGTGGAGATACCCACTCAGGCTGTCATAGCCGAGGACGATGTCATCGAACCGGCCCGAGCGGTCCGGCGTCTTGAGCGAGGTGATGATCCCGCCGTAGTTGGTGAGCCGCACTTCGATGCCGTGAATATTCGTGAGAGTGAACAGCTCGACAGCTTGTCCTTCCGATGTTCGGCCGAATGGCGCGGGGGTCAGCTCGTGTCCGTCAGAGAGGGATCTCTGAGTTGACGATGGCATGGGCGCGCAGCCGATCTGATTCAGCAGGCCGAAGGCCGCAACAACGAGTCGAGCAGCGCAACGTTGGTCCACTAGTCAGAAGGTTGTCGGACGCGCCACTCGAATCGCGACGCGGCCGACGTACTCCCGATGTTTGTCCACCCACCACGCCCACGGCACGAACAGCCAGATCCCGAGCGCTGTCCACGCCAGCGCGCGCTCACTCGGCGGCGGCGAACCGTTGCTTGCTACGAAGAGAATCGCGAGCACGACGATATACACCAACAATCCCCAGCTCCCAATGCGATCTCGCGCGCGCGTCGCGCGAACGTATGCCGAGATGCCTGCCGCGTAGATCGTGAACTCGAGGATATAGGTGATCGCGATCGAGTTCCACCATCCCCAACCCACTTTCGGGCTGGATGCACCCGGCCAGATCGGAAGATCCGGACGGTGCACCGGCACGTCGAGAAACCAATGACTCACAACAAGTACTGCCACGATCCACGCGCCACGTCCGTAGCGCCGCAGCAGAAAGTATGCGCCGCCAATCAGCGTCCCCCAGACTATCGCCGTCACCAAACTGTGGGAGAACGGATAGTAAATGAAATCGAGCGGACTCATCGTCATGAGCCCGGGTACGATGCGAACCTGCTCGACGCCGAGCAGCAGCAGAATGGGCCACAGCTCGTCGAGAAATTCCGCGGCAAAAGTCAGCGCGCCCAATGAAGTGCGCGGCGCCAAGCGCTTGGCCGCGAATGCTACTCCATAGTGTCCGAGAAACATGCAATCTCCATTAGACCTGGACTGTCCCGACGTTTGCAGCCCGCAGCCAAACAGCCGACCCGCCCACAGCCCCAAGCCGGTAGTCTTCAGTTGGCAGTTTACCGGCCGGTAGTCTTCAGTTGCAGTTTCAGTGTCAGAAAAGCGACATCTGCTCGCCCAGCAGATCGGGATCGACCGGCGTCTGCCCAAGTCGCTGCTGGAGTTCGCGCACAGTGGCGGGGCTGTGCCCGGAAAAAGTATTCGCCACATAGCCGTAGATCTGCGACACTTTCTCGGATAGATCCTCGATCGCCTCGGACCACAAATCGATCTCGTGCGATCTATCGACCTGCACGCGTGCGTAATCGACGAGATCCCTATTCGGTCCCATCCACCTTATGTAAGCAAAGTCGGCGGTGGGACGCGCCGCGAGATTGAGCATCAGTCGGCGCGGTATCCACCTGCCATCGCTCAGGGCGAGCGCAATGTTGTGCTCTTTCAGCAACGCCAGCACTCCCTCTGTGATCCAGCCGCGATGCCTGAACTCGATCGCAATGCGAAGATCTTTCGGAACTCGTCCCAGGAAATCGACGAGCGCTGGTAGCTCACCGGGCTGAAAGTCGGGTCCCATCTGTACGAGCACGGGACCGAGCTTGTCGCCGAGCTCGCGCACTCTCTCGAAGAAGATCTCGGAGGCACCAGTGACATCGCGCAGCCTCTGCTCGTGCGTGATCTCCTGCGGCAGCTTGAGAGCGAAGATGAATCCTCTCGGTGTGCGCTCGAACCAGCTGCGTATTGTCGTCTCGGCTGGTGATGCATAAAACGTAGAATCCACCTCGACCGTGTCGAAGGCGCGCGCGTAAACCGTGAGGAAATCCGAGGGGCGCGTGCCGCTCGGATAAAACGGCCCGACCCAGGCATCGTAGTTCCAGCCTTGCGTGCCGATGTGGATCTCCGCGGACATGACGTTCAATCGGAAGCCGCGACCTCTGGATGTCAAGCCGCGAGCGAGCTAGCGTCCCACATATTCGAAAAAAAAGCAAGTGAAGACTACCCGCTGGGGGCTGCGGGCGGAGCGGCTCGGGGCTGCGGGCGAGTGCTAAATGCTCTGCTTCGTGACGAGCCTGCGAGCGTCGAACTGAAACAATTCGGCACTCGCATCCTTTTCACTGCGAGCAAAGCCCGCAGCCCCCGGCCGTGAAGCCCACAGCCCCCAGCGGGTAGTCGTCAGTTCGCTCTTCCTATCCAGCCAGCGCATCTGCCATCAGCTGCGGCCCGCGCGGATCGCGTTTCGCCACGCTGTAAATCAGCGGCGGAGAAATGAGAGTCGTCACCAGCACCATCAGTGTGATCGCACCGAATAGTGAGACATCGAGAGCGCCAATCGCGAGCCCGGTCTGCGCTACGATCAGCTCCACCTCTCCGCGCGGCAGAAGCGCAACACCGACGAGAGCTTTATTGCCCTTGAACCACCACGGAACGTAGGCGGCGAGAATCTTTCCAATCGCGCCCGTTCCCAACAATACCAGCG
>QHVA01000208.1 GCA_003223425.1 Gemmatimonadota bacterium | reverse complement strand
CCGCCGGCATCGGTGTCCGCGCGAGTTGAGCAAGCCACGTGGCGTTAAGAGCGCTGCTGTCGCGCTTCCACAGCGCAACCACGTATTGTATCGCCGCGAGCCGCGCGTCGTTGGCAGAATCACGACCCGCCTGACTATAACTAGCGAGCACCGCCGCGAGATCCGTAACCGATGGGCGATCTGCGAGCGCGCCGATTGCAGTCGCGCGCACATAGAAATCGGGATCTCGTAAGCCAATCGCCAAGAGAGAGTGAACGCTATCCTCGAAAGGCATCGATGGTGCGGGAGCCAGTGCCGCGTATGCAGCTTCGCGTACTCTCGGGTCGGGATCGCGCGTCAGCGGCGCGGCGCGCGAAATCGCAAATGCTCGATCGACGGTGTCACCAGCTGCCGATGCAACCGCGGCTCTTTGTCGCCAGTCGGAGCTTGTCGTCCATTGCCGTAGCTCCGGCGGACGCAGCCCTGCTCGCGCGGCAGATGCCAACAGCGACGAACGGTAGGCAAGCGAAGTGTCGACTGACCAAAGCGAGGCAAACGCAACGCTATCCGTCGAAAGCGCGCTTCCAAAGCTTTGTGCCGCTGCGATTCGCACATTCGGATCGGAGTCATGCGCGGCGTAAATGAGTGCCGCTTTCGCCAGCGGACCGTAGGTTCCGAGAGATCGGACGGCATTGATGCGTACGTGGGGATGGACATCTCCGACGAGGCGCGACAAGACTGCAAATGCTTGCGGGCCGAGCGAATCGCCGGCCGCCGATTTGGCGAGTCCGCGGGCGATCTCGGCACGAGTGCGTTGATTGGCCGCGAGTGAATCGGCGTAGGGCGCCGACATCGCCGCAGGGCGATCCGGAGTCATCGGTCGGTCTCGCAACGCCGGCACTGCCTCGAGATCAATGAGATCGCGTACACCACCAGGCGCGCGTGTGCGCGCAATCGCGTAAGACGCAGCCCACACTACGGACGGATGACTCGCTCGCAAGTATGGCCTTATTTCAGGTAGCGGAAGCGGACGCAGCTTGGCCGCGGCGAGCAGTAACTGAATCGCAGTGCCGTATTCGTGGTCCGTTTTCAACGCCCGAGCGACGGCGGGACGTGCCGGCGCTCCGATCTCTCCCAGAGCCCACGCCGCTTCGTGCGCTACTTCGCGATCGAGTGCGAGCGCGGCCGTGAGGTCGCTGATCGAAGCCGTATCGCGCAACAAACCGAGGGCGTAGGCGGCGTTAGCGGCAACAGTGGTGTCGTGGTCCCTGAGCAAGACGCGAAGCTGCGGCAGACGCGCAGCTCCTCGCTCCTGGCCAACCTGCCCGATTGCCAGAGTCGCCGCGGCACGAAGTGGACGCCAGCTGGCTGCGAGAGCGCGATCCACGAGCGACGTGTCGAGCTGCCGTGTGTCAGTCATTGCGAGAAGTCGCGCGTAGAGATTTACCTCCCGCCCCCCGACCTCGTTCGGCGATCTTTGCCCTCCCGCACTGGCTGAAATCGCAACCACCAGCACGGCGCTGGCCAGATACTTACGATGCAGCATCGTGGAGGACCTTGCGAAGAAATTCCGGCAATGTAGTAAGTCGAGAGTCACGGGTCAGCGAAGCCAACTTGGTCGAGGCAGTGACAAATCGCTCGCCCGTTTCGGCATTGCTTATCACGTAATCGAATGTGATCGTGCGCGATCTCACGTCGCTGACCGTGGTCGTCACGCGAATCAGATTGTCGTAGCGCGCCGCGGAGTGGAAACGAAGGCTTGCCTCAACGACGGCCAGCGTGACGTTTTGCCGTTCAAGCTCGGCGTAAGGAGTACCAAGCGCGCGAATGAACTCAGTGCGCCCGATCTCGCACCAGATCAAATAGTTGGCGTGATACACGACCTGCATCTGATCGGTCTCGGCGTAGCGCACCCGAAACTCGATGCTGTGAGTCGTACCGTGGTTGGATGGGGATATCATCTGAACGGGAGAGGCGAAAATGTCCCGCTGCCGGTGCTTTGTAAAGGCTGTCACGTCCCGCTAACTTGAGCCGTGCTCAACGCGCCCTGTTACATCGTTTCGGACGCGCATCTCGGCGTCGCCAGTAAGCAGATCGAGCGATCTTTCGTGTCGTTTCTGCGCGGACTGGCGGGCGAGGCGAGATCGCTGATCATCAATGGCGATCTCTTTGATTTCTGGTTCGAGTGGAAGACCGTGATTCCGCGCCGGAGCTTTCGCGCCCTCGCGGCGCTCGCCGAGCTCAGCGATGTGGGCGTTGAGATCCTTTGGGTCGCGGGCAACCATGACTGCTGGGGGGGAGAGATACTGCGCGAAGACGTGGGAGTCAGCTACGTCGTCGGCGCGTGGGAAGGGACGGTTGCCGAATGGCAGGTCCGGATCGAGCACGGCGATGGGTTGCGCGAGCGCGAAGATCGCGGCTACAGAATGATTCGGCCGATCATGCGCAATCGTCTCGCGATCAAAGCGTTCCGCATGCTCCATCCCGATTGGGCGAGCAAACTCGCGCAAGGTAGCTCCAACGCGAGCAGAACCTACCGCGCCAAGGATGAGGGACGCGGGCTCCGCAGCTACGCGCGGCAACAGCTGGAGGGCGCGAAAGATCTGGACCTGCTCGTCTACGGACACTCGCACGTTCCGGCGCTCGAGCGTATGCCAAGCGGCGGTGTTTTTGCGAACGCGGGATCCTGGCTCGACGCGCCTACGTTTCTCAGATTGACCGACGAAGCGATAGAGTTGCGACAGTGGAACGGTTCAGCCGAGAGTACGTGTCTCAACTCGATCAATCGGTGATCCGAGGAAACGCTGGCCGAGTGACAGAAAAGTATCCGGCGCATCGGAGGCGATGAAGCGATAGCGTGCGCCGTTCGGCGTATCGTTGGCCATGCCCCTCGTGCGCAAGACCTCCGCCGTCTCGCGGGCAGTTTCATGCGCGCTGTCGATCAATCTGACATCTCGCCCCAACACGGTTCCGATTACGCCTTTCATCAGCGGGTAATGGGTGCAACCGAGAACGACTGTGTCGACTTGTGCTGAAACGAGGGGGGCGAGATAGTTGCGAGCAATTGCGCGGGTTGGTTCGCTTTCGACCCAGCCTTCCTCGACGAGCGGGACAAACAGTGCGCAGGCCTGAGCGGTGACCTCCACATCGGGCAGAATTTTCCTGATCTCCTTTTCGTACGCCCGCGATTTGATGGTTCCGGCGGTTCCAATCACACCGACGCGTTTCGTTTTCGTCGCAGCAGCAGCAGCGCGAGCACCGGGCTGAATCACGCCGATGA